>JBBRWI010000163.1:0-9136 GCA_038249305.1 Acetobacterales bacterium | reverse complement strand
GAGCGCGTGCCATTCCAGGTCGGAGAGCGGGGCCCAGGGGCGGGCGGGGGTATGGGGGCGGAGTGGGGGCATGGGAACGCATATAAGGCATCCGCCCAAAAATAGGTATTTTTTCTTGCACCTACTCCACCCGCGCATTCACCGACCGCGCAATGGCCCCCCAGCGCGCGATCTCCCGCCCCTGGAACGCCGCCAAATCGGCCGGGCTGCCACCGGCCGGCTCGGTGCCCGCGGCACGCATGCGCGCTGCGACCTCGGGGTCGGCCAGGGCGGCGTTGAAGGCCGCGTTCAGCCGCGCGACGACCGGCGCGGGCGTCCGTGCCGGGGCAAAGACCCCATGCCAGGCAGTGCCGGTCACGCCCGGCAGGGTCGCGGCGATGGTCGGCAGCCCCGGCAGCAGCGCCAGCGGCGCATCGCCCGCGACCGCGATGCCGCGCAGGCGGCCGGACCGCACATGCGGCAGCAGGCCTGCGACATCGACAATGCCCATCGAAACCGTGCCGCCGGCCAGGTCCAGCAGCAACTGCCCGCCGCCGCGATAGGGGACATGGGTGATGTCCAGCCCGCCGCCGGCCTGCTTGAAGGCCTCGGTCAGCAGATGCGGCAGGCTGCCGGGACCGGCGCTGGCGTAGCTGAACCGCCCGGGTTGCGCCCGCGCCAGCGTGACCAGCTCGGCCACCGTCGTCGCCGGCACCGAGGGATGCACCGCCAGCATGAACTCCACCCGCGCCAGCAGCACGACGGGGGTGAAATCCGTCACCGGATCATAGGGCATGCGGTCATAGACGGCGGGGTTGATCGCATGGGTCGCGATATTGCCGAAGACCAGCGTGGTGCCATCGGGCGCCGCGCGGGCAACCAGGTCGGCGCCCAGCATGCCGCCGGCGCCGCCACGGTTCTCGATCACCACGGCCTGGCCCAAGGCCTCGGCCAACCGCGGCTGGACCAGGCGGGCGACGATATCGACCGACCCACCGGGCGGGAATGGCACCACGGCACGCAGCGGCGGCGCCGATTGCGCGCGGGCGGTGCTGGCGCCCAGCACCAGGGTGGCGACGGCGCGGCGTGTGAGGTTCATCGGTGGGGTCTCCCTCGGCCCGGCACCACTAGAGCAATATCGGATCAGATGGAATCATCTGATCCGATTTCTTGCTCTAGATTCAACGGCTTCTAGAGCACCGCATGACAGCGCGATGAAAGCGCCACGTCGCCCCCGGCCACCCCGCTTGACCCCCCGGGCAGCCCCGCCCTACGACCAATCGGTCCGCGCGCGGGCATCAGGAAAAGGACCGCCATGACCAACGAAGCCCGCGACCGCATGACCATCCTGGCGGCCGCCCTGCCGTTCCTGAAGCGCTACGACGAAAAGATCGTCGTGGTGAAGTACGGCGGGCACGCGATGGGCGAGGAGGAGACCGCGCTGCGCTTCGGCCGCGACATCGCGCTGCTGGAACAGGTCGGCATCAAGCCGGTCGTGGTCCATGGCGGCGGGCCGCAGATCAATTCCATGCTCAAGCGGCTGGATGTGAAATCGACCTTCGTCCAGGGCCTGCGCGTGACCGACGCGGCGATGCTGGATGTGGTGGAGATGGTGCTGGCGGGCCCGGTGAACAAACAGGTCGCCGAGGCGATCACCCGCGCCGGCGCCATCGCGGTCGGCATCTCCGGCAAGGATGGCGGGCTGATCCGGGCGCGCAAACTGACCCGCATCGTGCGCGACCCCGGCAGCAACATCGAACAGATACTCGACCTCGGCTTCGTCGGGGAACCCGAACACGTCGATACCCGCGTGCTGGACCTGATGATCGGGGCGCATATCGTGCCGGTGATCGCCCCGGTCGGCGTGTCGGAAGATGGCCAGACCTGGAACATCAACGCCGATACCGTCGCCGGCGCCGTCGCCGGCGCGCTGAACGCCGAACGCATGCTGATGCTGACCGATGTGCCGGGCGTGCTGGACAACGACCGCATGCTGATCCCGGAGATGACCGTCACCGAGGCCCGCGAAGGCATCGCCAGCGGCATGATCTCGGGCGGCATGATCCCCAAGGTCGAAACCTGCATCTACGCGATCGAACGCGGCGTGAAAGGCGCGGTCATCCTGGACGGGCGCGAACCGCACGCCGTGCTGGCCGAACTGTTCACCGATGGCGGTTCGGGCACGCTGATCCGCCCGTGAAGGCGGCTGGCGGGGGCTGAACATCGGGGGAGTGGCGGCGTGGGAGGGGCTTGCCCCCTGCACACCTCGCCAACCAGGGGCGGCCGCCCCTGGACGGCCCCTTGGTGGGGGGAGTTTGAGAGGGGTGCCGCCTCTTGCAAAGCGCTCCCTTCCCCGGTCTTCAGCCCTCCACTAGGCCGCATCCTCCGCGGCAATCGCTTCCGGCCCGGCTTCCGGCCCGGCTTCCGGCCCGGCTTCCGGCCCGGCTTCCGGCCCGGCTTGCAGTCGCAGTGCCGTTTCGGCGGCGGCGGCGGCGCCGTCCAGGTCGCCTTGTTCGGCGCGTAGGTTGGACAGGTCGGTATGGGGGCCGGGGTCTTGCGGGGCCATTGCGATGGCTTGCATCAGGAAGTCCTCGGCCGCGGCATGGTCGCGGCGCCGCATCGCGATCAGGCCGCGGCGGCGCAGGATGGTCGTGCTTCCGCCCGGGGTCAGCGCATCGGCGGCCCGGGCCGCGTCTTCCGCCCCGGTGAGGTTGCCTTGCATCAGGCGCTGGCCGGACAGGTCGAGGTACAGTGCCGGTTCATCCGGCGATCGCCGGATGGCGCTTTCGAGCAGTTCCTCGGCGCGGGCGTAGTTTCGCCGGCGTCCTTCCACCGTGCTGAGTTGGCGCAGGAAATGGGTTTGCGAACCGGTGCCGCGGGCGACCGCCGCCTCGGCTGCTTCTGCCGCGGCATCGAGGTTGCCTTCCAGTTGGCGGATCGCCGCCAGGTCGAAGTGGGGCCAGGGATCGTCGGGGGCCGCGGCCATCGCCTGGCGCAGCACCTGTTCGGCCACCGCGAAGTTGTGCCGGCGTGCTTCGATGCTGGCCAGGCGCCGCAGGGCCGCGACGGGCGCCTGGGTGCTGCGGGCGACTTCGGCCTCGGCCGCTTCGGCGGCGGCATCCCAGCGGCCTTGCGCCATGCGTTGCCGGGCCAGGTCGGCGTAGATGCCTGCCTCATGCGGGGCGATGGCGATGGCCTCGGCCAGTAGTGCCTCGGCCGCCGCGGGGTCGTGGCGCTGCGCCTCGATCCAGGCGCGGCGGCGCAGGATGCTCGCCTGGGGTGCGGGGCTGAGGCTCTGCGCGGCCAGGGCTGCCGCGGCGGCGCCGTCCAGGTCGCCCTGCGCAAGCAGCAGGCCGGAGAGTTCAAGACGCACGCGGGAATCGCCCGGCGCTTCCAGCACCGCCTGTTCGAGCAGTCGCATCGCGCGGGGCAGGTTCTTCCGGCGTGCTTCGATCCGGCTGAGGCGTTGCAGGAAGGGCGCCGCGGTTCCCGTATTGCCGGCCATCGCGGCCTCGGCCGCTTCGGCGGCGCCGTCCATGTCGCCCTGTGCCATGCGCAACCCGGCCAGGTCGAACGACAGCCAGGGGTCGTCGGGCGTGATGTCCATCGCCTGCTGCAGCACCTGCTCCGCGACGGGGAAGTTGCCGCGCAGCCCTTCGATCTCGGCCAGGCACCGCAACGCCGGCACGGGCGCGTCCGGGTTGTAGGCGACGGCGGCCTCGGCCGCCGCTGCCGCGCCGTCGAGGTCGCCCTGCGCCCGGCGCAGCCGCGCCAGGTCGTAGTGCAGGCCGGCTTCGGTCGGTTCGCGCAGGATCGCCTTTTCCAGCGCGACCCGGGCTGCGCCAAAATTCCGGCGGCGGGACTCGATGCTCGAAAGCCTGCGGTAGAAGGCGCTCAGCTTCGGCACGCTGGCCGCCTTGGCGCGTTGCAGTGCGGCCTCGGCTTCGGCCAGTTCGGCGGCCAGCCGCTCCGCCGGGGCGGCGCCGCTGGCGCCGGCCTCGGCCTCCTCGCGCGCGGGCGCCGGCGGCTCCAGGCCCAGCATGCGGGCCATGCGCTGCCGCGCCGCGGGCTTCAGCGCATCATAGTCGTCGAGCATCAGGCTGAGGCATTCGGGCGACTGCACGGCGGCGGCTTCTTCCGCCGTCCAGCCCATGTCCTGCTTGCCCAGGCTGTGGATCAGGTTGCGCGTCAGGCGGCGGATCAGCACCCATTCCGACACCTGGCGGGCCAGCAGGTCGATGGTCTGCGGATCGGCGGCCGCGGCGAATTCCGCGCCCAGTTCCGCCGCGAGGCGGGCGAAGGCGGCATAGCGGACATTGACGAAGACCTGTCGCGACGCGCGGTAGTAGCGCGCGGCGCGCCCGGCAAGGCCGCGTTCCGCCAGGGCGTCGTCATCCTCGACGATGATGATCTCGGGCGGCGTCGGCAGCCGTGGCCGGGGCGGCGGCGGCTTGATGGCGGGTGGGGCCGCAGCCTCCGTCCGGTCGGGCGCGTCCTCGATCCGGGGCGGCTGCTTGACCGGCGGCGGCATCGCCTGGCCACGCGGCGCGGGCTTCGGCGGCGCGGCGTCGGTGATGCCCAACTGCTGCATCAGTTCCTGCAGGTCGGCCGCGATCTCGAGCAGGTAGTCCTCCGAGTCCGGCAGCATCGAATCGATGATGCGCTTGAGCCAGGGCGGGATGTTCGACCGCACGTCCTCGCTGAAGTCGCTGAACTGGACCTGGCGCTGGTTGCCGTCCTGGAAGCGCAGGAATTGCCGATACACTTCCGGCCGGGCGCCGAAGGAGGCCGGCAGTTCGACCAGAACGCTGCACAGCCGGGCGGCGAAGGTGAAGCCGTAGGTCGGCGCTTCCAGCGCCCAGCGGCGACCTTCGACCAGGGCATAGACCTCGCCGTCGGAGATCACCGCGCCGAGGCCGACCGGATTCATCTCCGGCAGCGGCCGGTTGGAATCGGCGGCGCGGTAGCAATAATGCAGGATCAGCCCCGCGGGTGTCTCCACCCGCTCCACCCGGTCGAAGGACGCGGCACCCAGCGCCGGTTCGAAGACGGTTTCCGCCCCCGCGACCGCGGCGTCGAGCCGCAGTTCGACCCCCTCGGGCAGGCGCAGGAAGCGGCGGCTCAGGCTCTGCATGACCCAGTCGGCCGCGACCGGCGGGTTGTCGGCATAGGGCGCGAGGACGGTGTCCTGGCCGAGCGTGTTGCCCATCAGGATCACCTCGGTCCAGTCGTGGCCGAGGTCGTGTTCGCCCTCCGCCCGGCACACCACGGTGACATCGACCACTTCGAGGCCGCCCTCCACGCCCGGGGCGCTCTGCCGCAGGCGGCCATACACGCCGTTGCGCTGGCCGATCACGATCTGCGACACCCGGCCGTTCCGGCAGGAGCGGTACATCAGGCCGAACTTGTTGGAGGCCAGCGAGGCGACCTTGGCGCCCATGCCGAAATTGCCGTCCAGCCCCACCGTCTTGAACAGCGACGACGACAGGTCGGAGATCTTCAGCAATTCCTCGGGCGTCAAACCGCGGCCGGTGTTCCACAGCCGCAGCTTCATCGCATCGCCGATCGAACAGGCGCTGACGCGGACCAGCGGCGTGGCATCGGTCGCACCGCGCGCCGCCTCCAGCGCGTTCACCACCAATTCGCGCAGCATCATCGTCTTGGGGCAACGCTCGATCGTGGAGGCGACCATGAAGGCTTCGTCGGCGATGCGCAGCGGTACGACGATGGTATCGGGTTGCATAAGCAGATGATCTCCGCGTTCCGGAACGTTCGGCACAAAGGCGCGTACTACCGGCAGGCTTCTTGCCGGCCTATTACCCCCGTCACCCCTGGCGCGTCCACCCGATAGCGCCTTGCGGCCAGTTGCGCGGGAGCGCGACAACCAGCGCCACCACGGCCTATGATCGACGTCGCGGGGAGGGTCTTTGCCGCCGGCGGTGTTTCGATCCGACCGTTTCGACAGCCCAATGGAGCCGGACGCCATCCTGACGCATGCTTCGTCCCCGATCCGCGCGATGACCGCGTGAGCCAGGCCGGCGACCCAAGCCTGGAGGCCGAGACGGCGGTGCTGCTGCGGGCGGTGCAGGCGCAGCCACGCGATGCCCGGCCGCGCGTCCGCCTGGCGGCCGCCCTGATGCGCGCCGGCGCGCATGACCGGGCGATCATCGTCCTGGCGGAAGGCCTGGCCACGATGCCGCGATCCGCCGAACTGCTGACGCAGCATTGCGTCGCGCTGCGCCTCGGCGGGCGTCATGCCCGTGCCGCGGAGGCCCTGGTGGCGCTGGCCGCCGCCGTGCCGGATCACCCGCGCCTGCACCAGATGCGCGGCGACCTGGCGGCGGCCCGCGGCGACCTGGCCGCCGCGATCGAGCATTACGCCGCCGATGTCGCCGCCGCCCCGCGGGAGGCCGACCGCCGCGCCCGGCTGGCGCAGACGCTGTGCCGCGCCGGTACCCCCGAGAGGGCGGTCGCGGTATTGGCCGAAGGCCTCGCCGAGGTGGGCGACGCGCCCGAACTGCTCGCGCAGTACAGCGCCGCCCTGCGCCTGGCCGGGCGCTTCGACGCCGCGGCCGATGCCAACGCCGCCTTGGCCCGGGCCCGGCCGGATCACCCGCTGCTGCACCAGTTGCGGGGCGAATTGGCCCTGGCGCAGGGCGACCTCGCGAACGCGATCCTGCATCTGCGTGCCGATGTCGCGGCCGCCCCGGGGGAGGCGCATCGCCGGGCGCGACTGGCGCAGGCGCTCTATCGCGCGGGCGACCACGCGCAATCGGCCGCCGTGCTAGCCGAAGGCCTGGAGGCAGCGCCAGGCTCACCCGAACTGCTGGCCCAGACCTGCGTGGCGCTGCGCCTCGCCGGACGCTACGACGAGGCGCAGGCCGCCATCGCCGCCCTCGCACGGGCGCATGCGCATCACCCGCAACTGCATCTTCTGCGCGGCGAACTGGCCCTGGCGCGCGATGACCACGCGACCGCCAACGCGCATTACCGCGCCGACCTTGCGGCGAACCCGCGCGATGCGACGCGGCGGGTTCGTCTGTCGCAGGGGCTGCGGCGCGTCGGCGACCTGCACGCGGCCCTGGCGCTGATGGCCGCCGTGCGGGAGCCGGCGCCCGCCGAACGTGCCGTGCAGGCCGAGATCCTGATGGAACTCGGCCGGTTCGACGAGGCGGATGCGCTGCTCGCCGCCTGGCCCGAGCAGGAGGACCCCGCGACGCGATCACGGGTTGCGGCGCAAAGTGCCGCCCTGCGCTACGATCATGTGGCAGCGCTCGCCCATGCCGAGGCGATCCTGGCCTTGGCACCGCAGGATACCCGCGCGGCGCTGTTCCGCGCGCAGGCCGCGGCGTTGCTGTTCCAGACCGACCGCGCCTGGCAGGCCATGCGCCAGGTCGCCATCGCAGCACCCGGCGGCGGCCCGCCGCGGCGCGGGCGCGGTCGCCTGCGCAACCTCATCGGCCAGATCATCAACGAACAGCGACTCGACCCGGAGGAGACGGCGCTGCTCGCGGCCACCGCCGGCGCGGGCGGCATGTCCCTGGCGACCACCGCGGCGGCCGTGCTGCGTGACGGCTCGACCGGCATCGGCCCCGCGCTCGGGCTGCTGACCGGACTCGCGCAGGCCGGCCGCCTGGTGGGCCGCACCGCCCCCGGCGACCCCGCGGCCACGATCCCGCGCATCCTGCATCAATACTGGGATAGCGCGGAGCCGCCGGAGGAAATCACCCGGCTGATGGACCATGCCCGGGCGACGAATGCCGGGATGGCCTATACCCGCTGGCATGACGAGACGGCCCGCACCTTCCTCAAGGTGCGTGCGCGGCCGGACGTCGCGCGGGCCTATGGCACCGCCCGGCATGCCGCGATGCGCTCGGACATCCTGCGGCTCGCGCTGCTTGCCATCGAGGGCGGTGTCTATCTCGACGCGGATGACCTCTGCGTCGCCCCGCTGGAGACGCTGCTGCCGAAGGGCGCGCGCCTGGTCGTGTATCAGGAGAACCTGGGTTCGATCGGCAACAACTTCCTGGCCGCGGCGCCGGGCCATCCGCTGATCGCGGAAGCCTTGGCGCTGGCGACCGCGGCGGTGCTCAACGGCGCATCGGAAGCGGTCTGGCTGGTGACCGGGCCCGGGCTGATATCGCGCGTGGTGGCATCTGCCATCGCCACCATGCCATCGCTGCAATTGCCGCAGGGGCTGCTGGTCGCGTCCCTGCCGCAGTTCCTGCGCGTCGTACGTCCGCATCAGCGGCTCGCCTACAAGACCGGCGGGCGGCACTGGACGCGGGCCGGTTGATGCGGGCCGGTTGATTTTGGGCCGGTTGATTTTGGGCCGGGCGAACACGCTGTCGTCGGTCGCGCCGGGGCTGACCGTGTTCGCCGTGATGTTGCGACCCGCAAGCTCCCAGGCGAGATAGCGCAACAGCGACTCCATCGCCGCTTTGGCCGGTCCCATCGCCGCCCAATGCCGCCAACTGCCGGTACGCCCGCCAGGCGCGAAGGTGACCGCGACGCTTACCGCGCCGGCTCCCATCATTCCCGCAGCCTCAAGCGCGCAGAGCAACAGGGCGGTGGCCTGGCTCGCGGCGCGCCAGTGTTCGGGCGCGAGGTCCAGGACGGGCTGATAGAAGTGCTGCACATCGGGCCGGGCATTGGCGACGAAGACGTCCAGCGCGCCCAGTCCCGCCCCGCGTGCCTCGGCAAACATCCGGGCGATGTCCTCAGGGCGCGTCACGTCGGCTTGCAACAGCACCGGCTCCGCGCCGCGTTCGCGCAGCAAGCGCGCCGTTTCCTCGGCGGCCTCCCGGTTCTTGAGATAGTGCACGCCGATCCTGCCGATGCCGCGCGAACTGCCGGTGATCAGCGCGGTCCCCGGCCTTCACCTCGATACCTGCCATGACTGCCTCTCCAGCCGCGGAGGTGCTGTGGGGCATTTCTGCGCGCTCGCATGCGGCAAAGTCAAAGGCAGACGAGACGCCAAATCGCTTTGTGTGAGAACGCAATTAGCCTATGCGCCTAGAGCACGATCGATCCAAGTGGATCGATCTCGTGCTCTAGAAGCCGTTGAATCCAGAGCAAGAAATCGGATCAGATGATTCCATCTGATCCGATATTGCTCTAACCGGCAGGTCAGACCTTCCAGACGATGTTTTCGGGT
>JBBRWI010000162.1:0-9157 GCA_038249305.1 Acetobacterales bacterium | reverse complement strand
GGTGCGGAACGGCACTTCAAATACGTCGTCCTCAAGCCGCTCGGCGCCGATGCAGGAGAAGGCGCGCACCTGCGCCATGGCCGGCACCGCCGCCAAGAGCGCGAGCGTCAGGATCAGCGATTTCAGCATCATGGCGCTGCCAGAACGCCCGCGGCCGCGAGGCGGTGCAGCAGGGGGCCGGCCTGGACGTCGGGGTGCGCCCGGCCCAACTCCACTTCGGTCGCGTCAGGGCGGGCGGTGAGCCAGGCAACGGCCTCGGCTTCCGGCGCAGTCAGCGGCAGCGTGCCGGCCGCGGTCTTCAGCACCTGATCGGCGCCACGCCGCACCGGCTTCAGCCCCGGCGCCAGCACGCGCCACGCCGGGCTGTCGTCGCCGCCATCGGCCGTGTCCTGCGCGATGCCGCGCGCGGCCAACAGGTCATTGCCGCCGCGATGAAAGCGGTAGCCCGCGACAAACCCGACAAGCGCCTCCATCACCTGCGGGTCGCGGGCGAATTCGGCCAGCTTCTGGCCCAGCAGCCCCGCCCGGCTGGTCAGCGCGAATTTGGCCGCCGCCGTGCCGTCCTGACGCGGCAAGGGCTGGCGGAACGCCGACTCCCGCAAGGCCCGGTCCAGCAGGATATTCAGCACATCCATCCCCAGCGGCGCATGCACGCCATAGGCGATGTGCACACTGGCCGGCGCCTCGGCCAGCGCGTCATGATACCAGCCGCGTGGCAGGTACAGCAGGTCGCCCGGCTTCATCAGCACCTTCTCGCGCAGGCGGCCCTTGGCCTGTTCGTGATGCGCCTGCGGTTGGCCGCGAAAGGCCGGATGCGCGATCGGGTAGTCGGCGCGGCCTTCCCAGATGTTCCAGTACTTCTCGCCCTCGACCTGCACCGCCCAGACGTCGTGCGTGTCGTAATGCGCATGGAACGCCTTGTGCGACTGCCAGGAGATATAGACGTTCGCCTGCGCCTTGCCGAAGCCGGCCGTCTCGATCGCTTCCGACACGCCGGCCATGCCCGGGGTCAGGCTGTCCACGTCGTTCATGACGATGCTGGCGCCACCGCCGACCCATTGCCGCACCAGCGCCGCGTCGGGCTGCATCACCTGGCCGCCGTCGCGCCCCACCTGGCGCGTGCAGAACTGTTCGGCCGGCAGGGCCTGGCTGTCCATCACCAGTTTAAGGCTGGCGGCGGACCAGATGTGAGTCATGTCCAGCAGCCGGTTGATCTGGCGCCAGGACAGCACTTGGGCGAATTTCCCGGCACCGCCGGCGATATGCAGCGGTGCGCGGTCGTAATGGTCGGCCATGAAGCGTTCGGCGGTGACCGGCGCCAGCAATGCGTCGAGGTCGCGGATCATCGCGCGGTCCCCGCTTCGAACAGGGCGCGGATGGCGCCGGGGTCGATCGCGGCGACCGAGGCGGGGGTCCAGCGCGGCGCATTGTCCTTGTCCACCAGCACCGCGCGCACGCCCTCGATGAAATCGGGGTGGATCGTGATGCGGCGGGTCAGGGCGCGTTCCATGGCGAGGCAGCCTGCCAGATCCAGCCCAGCGCCGCGCGCCAGAAGTTCATGCGTCACGCAAAGGCTGGTCGGCGACATCCGCGCCAGGATGGCGATCTGGTCCCTGGCCCAGGCGGTGCCCTCGGCGGCCAGGGCAGCCAGCACCGCGGGCACGTCCTGCTGTCCGAAGCAGCGGTCGATGGCCGGCCGCAGCGCCGCGATCGGCCCGACTGGCGCCACCGACGCGCGATCGATCACGCCCGGATCGCCCGCGACCAGGGCTGCCCGCAGCGCCGGCAGCGCCGCGCGCGGGACGAAATGGGTTGCGAGGCCAGCCTCGACCGCCGCGGCCCCTTGCAACCGCGCCCCGGTCAGCGCCAGCCACATGCCGATGGCCCCCGGCAGGCGGGGCAGGGTGAAGGAGGTACCGACATCGGGAAACAGCCCGATCCCGGTTTCCGGCATCGCCAGCAGCGCGTGTTCGGTCACGACCCGGTGGCTGCCATGCACCGACACGCCGATGCCGCCACCCATGCAGACGCCGTCGATCAGGCTGACCCAGGGCTTCGGGAAATCCGCGATGGCGCGGTTCAGCGCGTATTCATCCCCGAAGAAGCTGTCGATCGTGGCCATGTCGCGGGCGACGGCGGCGGCGCGGATCGCGCGCACATCCCCCCCGGCGCAGAAGGCGCGACCGCCCGCACCCTCCAGGATCACCAGCGCCACGGCCGGATCGTCGCGGGCGGCGGCCAGCGCCGCGCCCAGGGCGAGGATCATGCCGTGGTCGAGCGCGTTCAGCGCCTTCGGGCGGTTCATCAGGATGGTGCCGGCCGCACCCTCGCGGGTCGCGACCACGGTCGGCTCGGTCATGCCGTGTTTTCCTGCCAAGGGCGCGCTTGCGCTAGAGCAATATCGGATCAGATGGAATCATCTGATCTGATTTCTTGCTCTAGATTCAACGGCTTCTAGAGCACGATCGATCCACTTGGATCGAACGTGCTCTAACCCGCCGCGCGGGCCGCGTCCAGGGTTGCGGTTCTGCCATGGTTTTGCCGCGGAGACGGCCTATCTCCCCCTAGCACAACCCGAAGGGTCAGGCCGCGCCATGCTGGGCCGACGCCAGATGCTGTCACTCGCGCCTGCCCTGGCTTTGCCGGCTGCGGTCGTGCGCGCCCAATCATCGCGCGACCTCGTGATCGCGACGGTCGGCGGGGCCTGGCAGGATGCGCTGCGCGAGACGCTGTTCCGCCCGTTCCAGGCCGCCACCGGCGTGCGCGTGCTGGAGGAAACACGCGAAGGCGGCATCCCCGAACTGCGTGCCCGGGCGCGCGTGACCGGCGGCGGCTGGGACATCGTGCTGGTGGAGGGCGACGAACTGCTGATCGGCACCGCCGAGGGGCTGTTCGCGCGGCTGGACTGGCCGGCCATCGCCAATCCGGACAGTCTCGATCCCGATGCCGTGCATCCCTATGGCCTGGGTGGGGCGCGCACGGCCATGGTGCTCGCCTACGATCCGGCGGCGCTGCCCACGGCACCGCAAGGCTGGGCCGACCTGTTCGACCAGGTGCGCTTCCCGGGCCCCCGCGCGCTGCGGCGCGGGGCGCGCTGCACGCTGGAAGTCGCGCTGCTGGCCGATGGGGTGGCGCCGGATGCGCTTTATCCGACCCTGGCGACCGAGGATGGGCTGGCCCGCGCCCTGGCCCGGCTGACCACGATCCGGCGCGACGTGCGGTGGTGGGACCAGGGCAGCCTGCCCGGCCAATGGTTGGCGCGCGGCGAGGTCGGGCTGGTCGCCGCCTTCAACGGCCGCATCGCCGCCGCCGGCAGGGCCGCGGGCAAGCCGCTCGGCATCGCCTGGCAGCAGGCCCTGACGACCATGGATTTCTGGGTCTTGCCGGCGGCGGCGGGCAACCAGGGCGACCGGCCGAGCGCCTTCCTGCGCCTCGCGGCCGAGGCCGCACCGCAGGCTGCCTTGGCCAGCCGCATCCCCTATACCCCGACTGCGACCGGGGCCGCGGCGCTGATGGCCCCGGCCGCACTGCAGGCCCTGCCCGCCGCCCATGCCGGCACCAGCCTGCCACTGGATGAGCGTTTCTGGGCCGCCAATGAAGGCCGGCTGGAACGCCGTTTCGACAGTTGGCTGGCCGAGGCGTAGGGCCAGGCATTACCCCGCCCCCAGCATCCGGCCCACCCAATCCTGGCGCCGCAGGCGATACAACAGGTGCGGCCGCAGCGGGTGCTGCTCCGGCAGGCGCGGATGGTCGAAACCACCATCGGCCGCCATGCCCAGTCGCTGCATCAGTGCGAGAGAACGCGTATTCGCCGGCGCCGTGAAGGCCACGATCTCCGCCAGCCGCAGCGGACCGAAGCCGGCCGCAAGGGCCAGGCGTGCGGCTTCCTCGGCCAGGCCCTGGCGCTGGAATGGCACCGCCAGCCGCCAGCCGATCTCGACCGCCGGGGTGAAGCGCGCGGCCCAGGGGATGTGGGCCAGCCCGCACATCCCGGCGAGCACGCCGGTGTGCCGCTCGAAGACCCCCCAAAAACCGAAACCGTGCTCGGCAAAATGCGCAGCGATGCGGGCCTGGAAATCATCGCTTTCGGCGCGCGTCAGCGGGCTGGCGAAATGTCGCATCACCGCCGGGTCGGCGTTCATCGCGGCGAAGGCCGGACGATCGGCCGCGGCGAGGGGGGCGAGGGTGATGCGCGGGCCGTGCAGGATCATCCGGGCCATGCGCGGGTTGTATCGGCGTGGCGCCGTGCGCGCTGCAGGCCCTCCACCCAGGCCCGCCGGGTGCGCCCCGGCAGGCGCGGATCGCCGCTTTTCCGCGCCAGCACCACGGCGTTCATCAGGGTGCCGTAGACGAACAGCGGCAATCGCATCTAGTGGCCGGCGTTATCGCCCGAAAAATCGGGCGCGGTCAGCCCGCTGGCGGTGACCTGGGCGGCGATCTGCGCCTTCAGCCGTTCCAACCCGGCCTCGGTCGAGGCTTCAGCCCGGGCGACCAGCACCGCCTGGGTGTTGGACGCGCGCAGCAGCCACCAGCCGTCGTCGGACAGCACCCGCACGCCGTCCACGTCATTGACCCGCGCGCCTTCGGCGGCCAGCCGCGCCTTGACCTCGGCCACCACGTCGAACTTGCGTTCGTCGGGGCAATCGAAGCGCAGTTCAGGCGTGTTGATCAGCACCGGAAAGGCGTGGCGGACGTCGGAGAGTGTGCCGCTCATGCGCGCGACGATGCCGAGCAGCCGGATCGCCGAATAGGGCGCGTCATCGAAGCCGTACCACTTGTCGGCGAAGAAGACGTGGCCCGACATCTCGCCGGCCAGCGGCGCGCCGGTTTCGGCCATCTTGGCCTTGATCAGCGAATGCCCGGTCTTCCACATCAGCGGCTGGCCGCCGGCGCGGGCGACCTCGTCGAACAGCAGCTGGCTCGCCTTCACATCGGCGATGATCGTCGCACCCGGATGTGCGCGCAGCACGTCGCGGGCCAGGACCACCAGCAACTGGTCGCCGAAGAACATCACGCCCTCATTGTCCACGATGCCGATCCGGTCGGCGTCGCCGTCGAAGGCGATGCCGAGGTCGGCGCCATGCGCGTGCACCTGTTCGATCATCTGCGCCAGGTTCTTCAGCACCGTCGGATCGGGGTGGTGGTTGGGGAAGGTGCCGTCGATCTCGCCATTGATGACGATGTGCTCACCCGGCAGATGCTTGACCATCATGCGGGTGATTTCCGCACCCGAGCCATTGCCCGGGTCCCAGACCACCTTGAGCGGCCGGTCGCCGCCGTCGTAGTCCTTGAGCATGCGGTGCATGTAGTCGTCGCGCAGATCGACGCTGACCTGGTTGCCGGGATGCGCCGGCGCGATGACATCGCCGGCCGCAGCCATGCGGCCGAGGTCCTGGATCTGCGCACCGAAGAACGGCTTCTTGCCCAGCATCATCTTGCAGCCGTTGTAGTCGGGCGGGTTGTGGCTGCCGGTGATCATCGCGCAGGCATCGGCCCCCAGGTGGTACAGCCCGTAGTACAGCATCGGCGTCGGCCCGCAGCCGACGCTGCTGACCTTCATGCCGCTGGCCATCAGCCCTTCGATCAGCGCCGCTTCCAGCATCGGCGACGACAGCCGCCCGTCGCGCCCGGTGACGACGTGGTTGCCGCCGTTGCGCGCGACGATCGTCCCGAAAGCCCGGCCGATGGCAAAGGTATCCTCGGCCGACAGGGTCTTTCCGACCACGCCGCGGATGTCATATTCGCGCAACGAGGTCGGATGGAAGTCGTGACGAAAAGCGGTCATGCCGGAAGGGTCCTCGATGGGTGTCGCGTAAAGGCGGGTCAGGCGTAGGTCTTGAGGAAGGCGCGCACCGCATCGGCCATTTCCGGCCGCTTCAGGGCAAAGGCGATCTGCGCCTCCAGGTAGCCGATCTTGTCGCCGCAATCGAATCGACGGCCCTCATACAGCACGCCGTGGAAGGGTTGGGTGCCGATCAGCTTGGCCATGCTGTCGGTCAGTTGGATCTCGTTGCCCGCGCCGCGCTCCATCTTGGCCAGGTGGCCGATCACCTCCGGCATCAGCACGTAGCGGCCGATGACGGTGATGTTCGACGGGGCGTCCTCGACCTTCGGCTTCTCGACCAGGGCCTTCACTTCCACAAGATTGCCCTTGGTCGCGCCGGGGGCGATGACGCCGTAGCGGTTGACGATCTCGCGCGGCACTTCCTCGACCGCCACCACGTTGCCGCCGGTCGCGTAATAGGCATCGGCCAATTGCTTCATGCAGGACACCTCGCACTGCATCAGGTCGTCCGGCAGCAGGATCGCGAAGGGTTCATCGCCGATGAAGGCACGGGCGCACCAGATCGCGTGGCCGAGGCCGAGCGGCACCTGCTGGCGGGTCGAGATGATGGCCCCGGGGGGCAGCGCCTGGGCGTGCAGCATGTCCAATTCGCGGGTCTTGCCGCGTTCGATCAGCGTGCGTTCGAGTTCGTAGGCGACGTCGAACTGGTCCACCAGCATGGTCTTGCCGCGGCCGGTGACGAAGCAGAACTGCTCGATCCCCGCCGCGCGGGCTTCTTCGACCGCGTATTGGATCAGCGGCTTGTCCACGACCGGCAGCATTTCCTTGGCCATCTGCTTGGTGGCCGGCAGGAAGCGGGTGCCGAGGCCGGCCACGGGAAACACGGCTTTCCTGAGACGCTTGATGGACACGGCGATTCCTCGGTTGGGGCCCCTTGGCGCAAGCAGTGCCATGCTGCGCCCCCAACCGGCAAGCCGGGGTTAGAGCAATATCGGATCAGATGGAGTCATCTGATCCGATTTCTTGCTCTAGATTCAACGGCTTCTAGAGCACGAGATCGATCCACTTGGATCGATCGTGCTCTAATCGCCGAGCAGCAGGTCCCGCGCCTGGTTGATCCGCGCGGCCAGCCAATCGCTGCCGCCCCGGTCGGGATGGGCCTGGGCCATCAGGCGGCGATGCGCCGCCTTGATCTGTTCGGCCCCGGCGCTGTCGTCCAGGCCCAGGATGGCCAGCGCCTCGGCGCGGTCCATCGCCCCGCCGGAGGGGCGCGGCGGCGGCGCCTGGTCGCGCCAGTCCGGTGCGGCCCGATCCAGCCAGGCTTCCAGGAGCGGCACGCTTTCTGGGTCGCTTGCCTGGCAATCGCCCAGCAGCGCCAGCGCCTGCGGCAGGGCCAGGTCGGCCAGGGACTGCCCGGCATGGGCGCCGCGCTTGATCGCCCCCGTCATGACGCCGCTGTCGTGGTCGAGCGTCATCGACAGCGTCGCGGTTTCGACCTCGCTGACACCGCCGGCATTGGGCCGACCGCCGCGCGCAAAGGTCCGGGCCTGTTGCCAGGACCGCCACCAGCGCAGGCCCAGCGGGCCGAAGAACACGAGCGCGCCAAAGGCCTGCCCGGCGCGGCCGGAAACGATCAGCAGCACCGCGATGCCGATCCCAAGCCCGCCCAGCAGCCAGGCCCCACCACGCTTTACCGCGGCCGGCGGCGCGTTGGCGAAGCCGCGCAGCAACAGCAGGCTGGCGATCACCGCCAGGCCGCCAAGCGCCAGCCACACCATCAGCGGGACGGCGCCGGCAACTGCCCGGCGATGCGCGCCGCCGCCGGTCCGGCCAGGGCCGCCAGCGCCCGCCGCCCGCCCGCGGCGAAGACCGCGACCGCCCGCAGCAGGTCGCGCAAGGCCCCCGCGCTGGCCGCATCGAAGGGCGCATAGGCCCCGCCCGAGACCTTGGCTATCTGGCGGAAGGCATTGGCCGCGATCGGGTGCCCGCCCTCGTGGAAGATGAAGACCGGGGTGCCGCGCAGGCCGAGTTCGCCGGCGGCGTGGCACAAGGCGTCCACGTCTTCCTCGACCGCATCGCCCACGAAAACCAGCGCGTTCACGCGGGTCTTGGTCGTTTCCGTCATGGCGTGGCGCAGCACCCGCAGGATCTGCGTCTGGCCACCCAGGCACCGCACCCCGGTCATCCGCCGCGTCATCTCATCCGCATCGGTCAGGAAGGGCGTGCCGGCGAATTCCATGAAGCCGCGGAAGTAGCAGAGGGACACCGCCAGGCTGCCGACCTCGGCCGCCGCGTGGAACATGCCGGCCTGGAGGTGGCAGGCCTGGTCCCAACTGTGCTGGCGGCTGGCCGTCGCATCCAGGGCGAAGATCAGGCGGCCGGGCGTGCCGGCGGTGCGGACGGCGGGCATCGCCTCCACCTTGGCCAGGAAGGCCGCGATGGCGGGGTCGGTGCGTTTTGCGGGCGTATCGGCCATGTTGGGGATATGGGGGCGCGGTTGCCAGTCGGCTAGCGCCGGGCCTGCGCCACCGCCAACGCCGTCACATTGGCGATGCCACGCGCCGTCACGCTCGGCACCAGCACATGGATGGATCGGCGCATCCCCAGCAGCAGCGGCCCGACCAGCAGGCCATCGCTGGCCGCCTTCAGCAGGTTCAGGCTGATGTTCGCCGCATCCAGCCCCGGCATGACCAGCAGGTTGGCGGTCTCGGTCAGGCGACTGTCGGGCACCGCCTTGTCGCGGATCGCCGGCACCAGCGCCGCATCGGCGTGCATCTCGCCATCGACCTCCAGTTCCGGGGCGGCCGCCCGGATCAACCCCAGCGCCACCCGCATCTTCTTGGCCGAGGGCGCGTGCGACGCCCCGAACGACGAATGCGACAGCAGCGCCGCCTTGGGCACGATGCCAAAGGCCCGCACCTGATCGGCTGCCAGCAGCGTCATCTCGGCGATCTGTTCTGCCGTGGGGTCGAGCACCAGATGCGTGTCCACGAAGAACAGGTGGCCATGCGGCAGGATCAGCGCCGACAGCGCATAGACGCGCGACACGCCATCCGCCTGGCCGATCACGTCATGCGCCTGGTACCAATGGCGCATCCATTCGCCGGTGCCGCCGCAGATCGCCGCATCCGCCTGGCCGGATTCCAGCAGCAGGGCTGCCGCGACCGTGGGCAATCCTGCCACCGCGCGTTCCGCCGCATCGGGCGGCACGCCCCGCCGGCCTACCTTTTGCGCGTAGATCCAGGCGAGCGGGGCGAAGACCGCCGTATCGGCCGCAGGGTCCAGGATGCGCACGCTTTCCGAAAAATCCATCCGCAGGCCCATCGCCTGGGCGCGCGCCACGATCACCTCGCGCCGCCCGAGCAGGATCGG
>JBBRWI010000161.1:0-9192 GCA_038249305.1 Acetobacterales bacterium | reverse complement strand
TCGCTGCCGGTGCCGCTGGCGGCGCAGGCGATGCAACTCTTCGTCGCCGCGCGCGGGATCGGGCAGGGCGGGCGCGACGATGCCTTCGTGATCCGGGTGTGGGAGGCCTTGGCGGGGATCAGCCTGCCGAAGCCGTGAAGAGCCCCCGCGCGATGCCGTGCCCGCGCAGCAGCGTATCCGCCGCGGCCTCCGCCCCGTCGCGCCCGAGGCTCGGCCGCGCAAACCCCAGGAACTTGTCCAGCACATCCGCATCGGTCATCGGCACGTCCCGCGCCGTGTGTTCCAGCCCCCGCCCATCGCCCAGCGTCAGCACCAGCCGCGCGAAGCGGCCGGGGGCGGGGTCTTCGTGCAGCGTCACCAGCGACTCCAGCCGCCGCAGCGCCGGGTCGGCCAGGGCCGCCCCGGTATAGGCAGCCGGCCCCAGATCGCCCTGCAACAGGGCGGCGGCCACCGCCCAGGACAGGCTGAACTGCGCGGCGATGGCGGTCGCGGGCGCGCGGGTCGCGGCGTAGTGCAGCGCCTCGGGGTAGGTATGCAGGGCGATGGTGTCGATCGGCGCATCGATGTCGTCGCGCAGCGCCAGGGCGGCGGCGGCGCCGTAATGCGCGTGGCGCACCCCGGCGAAGCGCTTGGTATAGGCCTGTTCCAGCAGCCATTCGCCGGGCGGCGTCGCGGCCGCGGGGGTGTCGATCCCCAGCGCCAGGCGGCAGGCGGTGGCGAAGCCCTCGTCCGGCGCATCCATCCCGGCCATCGCGGACGCCGCGCAGAGCTGGCCCAGCAGCACGGCATGCGCGGGGTAACTGTTGCGCCCGTCCATCCCGGCGGCGATCGGCGCATAAAGGCTGAACGGGATCTGGCAGGCTGCCAGCCGCATCGCCCGCCCGGCCGCGCCCTGGTCGCCCCCGGCCAGGCGCACCGCGGTCACGGCGGCGCCCAGGCTGTGCCAGGTGCCATCGACATGCATCCCCGGCCTGATGCGAAAAATCTCACCCGCGCGGGCCGCGACTTCATAGCCCGTGGCGAAGGCGGCGAGCGCCGCATCGACCTCGGCCCCCGAAGCGATGGCGGCCAGCGCCAGGGGGGCGGTCGCCAGCCCCGGGCGGCCATGCGCGCGGGCCAGGCCCTCATTCGCTTCGTCCCAGCACATCGCGGTGGCCAGCACGGCGGCGGCACCGGCGGGCGCCAGGGCCATGCAGCCGGGCAGGGCGACCGCCCCCGGCATGGAGGCCGCAAGCGCCATGGCCAAGCCGCGCGGCCGGGGATGGCCCAGCCCCGCCAGCGCGCAGCCCAGGCTATCCAGCAACAGCAGGCGCGCCCGCGGCGGGGGTGGCGCCCCCCAGGTCCAGGTCAGGCTGGCCCAGGCCAGGGCCGGCCCGATCACTCCGCCCGCGCCCCCGTGGCGCGGATGGTCTCGGCCCAGACGGTGCGTTCGGCGGCGATGGCGGCGGTCAGGGCGGCGCGATCCCCCGGAAAGGCATCCACTTGGCGCTCGGCCAGGATCGCGGCCCAGGCGGGGTCGGCCAGGGCCGCTTGCACGGCGGCCTCGGCCATCGGCGCGGCGGTTGGGGCAAAAACGCCGTACCAGGGGGTGGCATCGAAACCCGCGACGGTGTCCGCCACGGCCGGCACATCCGGCAGATGGGGCGACCGCGCGCGTGACGACACTGCGATCGCCCGCAACGCCCCCGCCCGCACCTGCGGCGCCGAGGTGCCGAGCGCATCGAAAGCGCAATCCAGGGTCCCGGCCACCAGATCGGTCAGCATCGGCGCGCTGCCGCGATAGGGCACATGCGTCATCGGCACCCCCGCGCGCGACGCCAGCAGCGCCATCGACAGATGCGTGAAGGATCCGACCCCGTTCGAGCCATAGGACAGCCCGCCCGGTTTCTGCCGCGCCAGCGCCAGCAGTTCGGCAAGGCCGCCGGCCGGCAGCACCCGGGGCGAGGCGACCAGCAGGTTCGGCTGCCGCCCCAGCATCCCCAGCGGCACGAAATCCGCGACCGCATCGTAGGGCAGCCGGGCAAAAAGCGCGCCGTTCAGCGCGATGATGCCCTGGGTCGCGATCAGCAGGGTGGTGCCATCCGGCGCGGCGCGGGCGACCGCCTCGGCGGCGATGTTGCCCGCGGCACCGGCCCGGTTTTCGACGACCGCGGGCTGGCCGAGGCGCGCCGTCAGCAGCGGCCCGAAGCCGCGGGCGAGAATGTCGGTCAGGCCGCCCGGGGCGAAGGGCAGCACCAGCCGCAGCGGGCGGTCGGGGCGCCAGTCATTCGGGGCGGCGGCAGGCTGGCCCAAGGCGGCGCGGCCGAGGACCGGCGCCGCCAGCAGACCGAGCAGCAGGCGTCGCGTGGCGGGGGGTGTCGGCATGGCGGCGGGCTCCGGCAAGGCCGGCATGATGCCGGGTTCCGCGCGGCGCGCGCTAGCCCCCCCCGCGCGGCGCGCATTAGCCCCCCCGCGCGGCGCGCGTTAGCCCCCCCGCGCGGCCGCGGCCGCGGCCGCGGCGAAACCCGCCGCATCGGCCACCGGCGGGCTTCGGTCGGGCATGGTCACCTGCACCTTGACGAACCGGCCGGAGGCGGTGCCGACGCAGACCAGCCGCTCGATCGGCGTGCGGCCGAAATTGCCGGCCAGATCCGCGCAGGCCAGCCCCGGCCCGCCGGGGGCGGCGATGGTACGGCGGCGCTGTTCGGCCAGCGCCCGCCCGGTGGTGCGCGGCGGCAGGGTCGTCGCCTCCCGCACCGCGGTGTCCAGTTCCGCTGTGATCGCCGGGTCGGCGGGGTCGATCGGTACGCGGGCCAGGCCCCGGTCGTAGAGCGCGACCGAGGCGACCGCGGTGCGGCCGCCGGCGGTGTATTCGACGCCGTGGCCATAGCCGGGCGATGTCGCCTCGAAGTCCGTCTCGCTGCCGCGGCGAAACCCCGCAAGGTCCGGCGGCAGGCGCGCGGTCTGTTCGGCCAGCGGCGGGCGGGCGGGCGCGTCGCGGGTGAGCGGCCCGACCGGCGCGGCGCAGCCGGCCAGTCCCAGTGCCAATGCCATAAGCAGCAAGCCGCCGGCGCGCGCCATGCCGCCAGCCCCGCCCAATGCCCCGGTCAATGCCCCGGTCAATGCCCGGCCCCATGAATGGGCGCCGGCAAGGGGGGCGCCGGCAAGGGCAGGCCCAGCGACAGTTCGGTATTTGCCATGATCATGCCATCCCATAGCAGAACGCCGGCGATGTACACGATCAGGGCCAGTCCGATCCAGGCGATCCATTTGTAGCGATCCAGCATCTTGGCCAGCAGCCCGCCAAGCAGCCCCATCATCACGATCGAGATCGCCAACCCGACAGCCAGCAGGGTCAGGTTGCCGCGCGCCACGGCGGCCACGGCCAGCACGTTGTCCAGGCTCATCGACACGTCGGCGATGACGATCTGCCACAGCGCCTGCACCAGCGTCTTTTCGTGGGTCTCGGCCCCGCCGCCCTGGCCCTCGTGTTCCTTGCGCTCCATCAGTTCGCGGAAGAAGCCGAAGGCGATGTAGAGCAGCGCCAGGCCCCCGGCGATGTCGATCCACCACAGTTCCAGCAGCTTGGTCGCGAAGATCGAGAAGATGATCCGCAGCACCGCGGCGGCGATCACGCCGAACAGCACGGCCTTGCCGCGCTGATGTGCCGGCAGGCCCGCGGCCGCGAGCCCGATCACCACGGCGTTGTCTCCCGACAGGATGATGTTGAGCCAGATGATTTCGGCCAGGCCCGCCCAGGCGCCGCTCATCGCTTCCATGCATGCCTCCGCCCGTCATCATTACCCGCGCCGCCCGGGCAAGGACTGTTCCCTATCGCGTCAGGGCGCAAACGCCAGCCTGGCGGCGAGACCGTTACGCATGGCGGCGCGGCCGGCCGGGTCGCCGGCATGAATGACTGAACCCGCGGCAATCTTTGCCGGCGGCCGCGACACTCAATGCCGCGCCGTGTTGCGGATCGCATCGCGCACCACGCTCGCCACCGCCGCGGCGATGCCGGCGTAGAAGATGACCTGGAACAGCGTCGCCCCGGCCCAGACCCAGCCGGGAAAGGCCGCCGGCACCGCGAGGAAGCCGAGCGGCACCAGCAGGAAGGCATAGGCGCCGGGCACCCGGCCGGCGATTTCGTTCGTGCCTTCCCAGATCATGGCGCCGGCGACGTAGAGGATGACCAGCAGCCCAGCCCAGGCGATCCAGCGGTACTTTTCCAGCAGGTTGGCGATGAAGCTGGCCGCGACCCCCATCAGCACCACCGACACGGCAAGGCCGAAGACCATGATGTAGGGATGGTCCTTGGCGGCCCCCGCCACCGCCAACACGTTGTCGAGCGACATGGAAATATCGGCGACCAGGATCTGCGTGATCGCCTGGCGCATCGTCTTGCGCGGTGGTCCGCCATCCTCGCCGACCGCTTGCTCATCCGCTGCGCCATGGCCGCCGCCCCGCAGCTCGCGGTACATTTTCCAACACACCCAGAGCAGCAGCACGCCGCCGGCCAGGGTGATGCCGACGATCGACAACAACTGCGTGGTGATCAGGGCGAAGCCGATGCGCATGACCGTCGCGGCAGCGATGCCCCACAGGATCGCCTTGCGCCGCAGATCGGGCGGCAACCCCGCCGCGGCCATGCCGACGACGATCGCATTGTCGCCCGCCAGCACGATGTCGATGAACAGCACCTGCCCGAGCGCAATCAGCTCGGGCATGTAGGCGGAGAAATCCATGGGTGCGTTTCCGGGGGTTGTTGAGCCGCGCATAACGCCCGGGCAATGCCGCGGCAACCCGTGATGCAGCCAGATGAATTATCGTTCATCCGGCGATGCCCCCGCGTTGCCATCCCGCATCGGCGGCGCGACAAGCGGCACGCCGCCTACGGAGCCCGCCATGATCCCCCGCTACACCCGCCCCGAGATGGCCGCGATCTGGTCGCCCGAAACGCGCTTCCGCATCTGGTTCGAAGTCGAGGCCCTGGCCGCCGAGGCGATGGCGAACCTCGGCACCATCCCGGCCGAGGCCGCCCGCGCCATACGCGACAAGGGCGAGGCCCGAACCGCGGTGATCAGCCAGGCGGATCTGGACCGGATCGATGCGATCGAGCGGGAGACGCGGCACGACGTGATCGCCTTCCTGACCTGGCTGGGCGAGGGCATCGGTCCGGAGGCGCGCTTCATGCACCAGGGCATGACCAGTTCCGACGTGCTGGACACCTGCCTGAACCTGCAGATGGTGCGCGCCGCCGACCTGCTGATCGCCGATGTGGATGTGCTGCTCGCGGCGCTGCGGGCGCGGGCGATGGAATTCCGCCACACGCCCACCATCGGGCGCAGCCACGGCATCCACGCCGAACCGACGACCTTCGGGCTGAAACTCGCCGGCCACTACGCCGAGTTTGCCCGCGGTCGCGACAGGCTGGTGACGGCGCGGCACGAAATGGCGACCTGCGCGATTTCCGGCCCGGTCGGCACCTTTGCCAGCGTCGATCCGCGCGTCGAGGCTTTCGTCGCGGAAAAACTGGGGCTGCGGCCGGAACCGGTCAGCACGCAGGTCATCCCGCGCGACCGCCACGCGGCCTATTTCTGCGCCCTGGCGGTGGTCGCCAGCGGCATCGAACGCCTGGCGACCGAGGTGCGTCACCTGCAACGCTCGGAGGTGCGGGAGGCGGAGGAGTATTTCCACCCGGGCCAGAAAGGCTCCTCCGCGATGCCGCACAAGCGCAATCCGGTGCTGAGCGAGAACCTGACCGGTCTTGCGCGGCTGGTGCGTTCGGCGGTGGTGCCGGCGCTGGAGAATGTGGCGCTGTGGCATGAACGCGACATCAGCCATTCCAGCGTGGAACGCGCGATCGGCCCGGATGCGACGGTCACGCTCGATTTCGCGCTAATGCGGGCGGCGGGGATGATGGAGAAGCTGACCGTCTATCCGGACCGGATGCGCGCCAACCTCGAATCCCTCGGTGGCGTCGTGCACAGCCAGAAGGTGCTGCTGGCGCTGACTCAGGCGGGGGTGGCGCGGGAGGCCGCGTATGGCGCGGTGCAGCGCGCGGCGATGGCGACGTGGGAGAAACTCGGGGCGGCCGATGCACCCTCGTTCCGCGACAACTTGCTGGCCGATGCGGCGGTCGCGCTGGACGCCGCGGCGCTGGACGCGGCGATGGACCCCGCCCGGGATTTCGCCCAGGTGGATGCGGTCTTCGCCCGGGTTTTTGGCGGTTAGTGCTGGCGGCCGCCCAATCAAGGCAGAACGGGACGCAACCTGCCCCAGGCCCGCCGCGTTCAGGGAGCATCACTGCCGTCCGGCCATAAGAAGGCCCGAGAGGAGGCCCGATTCCCATGCGTTTCCTGCCCATCCTGATGATCGCCGGTGCCGTTCTGGCGGGCGCCGCCGCGCCGGCCCTGGCCGACAACGACCGCAACCGTGGCCGGGGCCGCGACCATGATCGTGGCTATGGCTACGACCGCGGCCATCGGGGCCCGCCGCCCGGCTGGAACAACCAGCGCCGGCGAGCGGAGCCCTATTACTACGGCCCGCGCTACTACGCGCCGCCGCCCGTGTACTACCAGCCGAGGCCGTATTACCGGCCGGCACCGCCGCCGGGCATCTACTTTCAGTTCTGACGCGAGCGGGAGGGGGTGGCCCCCTCAGTCGCGGCCGATGGTGCATTCGATCTGCCCATGTGGCTCGTCCGTCGGCAGCAGCACCATGTTGTCGTAGTCCATGCCGAAGGGCTTGAGGTTGATCGGCACGTAGTGCTTGTTCGGCGCGGCCATGCGCATGTCGATCAATTCCGGCACCGCCGCCAAAGCCGCCATCCCCATGCGGTACAGGCTGTCCTGCACGCTTTCGCTGAAGGTGGTGACGAAGACCTTCAGCATCGTTGCCATGATCAGCGCATTCGCCGCCGGGTAGTCGGCGGGGTCGCGCGCCCAGCGCCAGCGCGCCGCGAGGGCCGTCGCCGCCACCCGGTCGCGCGTTTCGGGCAGGGTGGTGAAGCCGTCCTTGAAGAAATTGTCCCAGGCCGAGGAGGTGGACTTCATGAAGGTGAACCCGTCGAGGCCCGAGGTCACCGCCATGCCGGCGCGACTGGCCTCGACCACCACCATCGGCTTGCCATTGGCATCGAGCACGAAGCCATGGTCGTGCGGCGCGCCATCGACCGCCATGCGGGTCCACTTCGTCTCCTCGGCCGTCACCGTCACCGTCTCGACCTGCGGGTAGTGATCGAGGAACTTTTGGGCGAGCGCCTGGCAGAAGGGCTCGGTGTCGAGGCCGACATGCTCCCGCGCCACGATGTTCGTCACGTTCTTCACCGTGTCGGTGCAGAGCGCGGTCGTATTGTCCTGATCGGTCCAGATGCGGCCGAAGTCGCCGGTCAGCAGGGTCTGGACGCTGAGCTCGCGCACCTCGTGCCGTGACGTGTCGCGCTTGATGCGCAGGATTCGCACGCGGCCCTTGCCGTAGGTGCAGTCCAAAAGTGCCATGGCTTCGGCTCCGGTATGCGTGCGTCACCATCATCGGCCGGTTGCGCTGCGGCGCACAAGGCGCCGACGTTGCCAAAATGCCGGCGGCGATGGAGCCTTGCGGCATGTGTACCGTGCTTCTTCTGCGCCGGCCCGGCCATGCCTGGCCCCTGTTGCTGGCCGCCAATCGCGACGAAAGGCTCGACCGCCCGGCCGATCCGCCGGGGCCCTACTGGCCGGGGCTGACCGGCGGGCGCGACCGGCTGGGGGGTGGGTCCTGGATGGCGGTGGGGGTCGCGGGGGTCGTCGCCTGCGTACTGAACCGCGAGGGCAGCTTGGGCCCCAGCCCGGGCAAGGCCAGCCGCGGCCGCCTGCCGTTGCTGGCCGCCGCGGCACCCGATGCGGCGCGGGGTGCGGCGGCGCTGGGGGCGCTCGATGCCGGCGCCTGGCGCCCCTTCAACGCCGTGGTCGCCGATCGGGGCTCCGGGTTTTTTGTCGCGGGCCTCGGCCAGGGGCCCGTGCGGGTCACGCCCCTGGCCGAGGGGCTGACCATGCTCGCGACCACCTTCCCCGACGATCCCGGGCATCCGCGAATCGCCCGCCACCGCCCGGCCTTCCTGGCCGCCCCGCCGCCCGAACCGCCGGACTGGTCGGCCTGGGAAGGGCTGCTGGCCGATGCCGGGGGCGGGCCGCGCGAACAATTGTGCATCCCGCCGCGCGACGGCTTCGGTACGGTTTCGGCCAGCCTCCTTGCCCTGGGGCCGGTGGCGCTCTGGCGCTATCGTGCGCAGGGCCAGGATTGGCGCGATATCCCACTTCCCAGCCCCGCGCCGGCCGCGTGTGGCGGTCCGGCAACACCGCTGCTATAGCCGACACGCTTGCTGGGCGGACCCTCCCCCGGCATCGTCGAGGATTCCCCCGCCATGGCACGCCGCCGGCAGGTTTACGAAGGCAAGGCCAAGATCCTGTTCGAGGGGCCTGAACCCGGCACCCTGGTGCAGTATTTCAAGGACGACGCCACCGCCTTCAACGCCCAGAAGAAGGGCACCATCACCGGCAAGGGCGTTCTGAACAACCGCATCAGCGAATACCTGATGGTGCGGTTGGCCGAGATCGGCGTGCCGACGCATTTCATCCGCCGGCTGAACATGCGCGAACAACTGATCCGCGAGGTGGAGATCATCCCGCTTGAGATCGTCGTCCGCAACGTGGCGGCCGGCAGCCTGGCCACCCGCCTCGGCATCCAGGAAGGCACCCGGCTGCCGCGCAGCATCGTCGAATACTACTACAAGAACGACGCGCTGAACGATCCGATGGTGTCGGAAGAACATGTCACCTGTTTTGGCTGGGCCAGCACCCAGGACCTGGACGACATCGTCGCACTGACGCTGCGCATCAATGATTTCCTGACGGGCCTGTTCCTCGGCGTCGGCATCGTCCTCGTGGACTTCAAGATCGAATTCGGCCGCCTGTATGAGAACGAGGAGATGCGGATCGTCCTGGCCGATGAGATCAGCCCCGACAACTGCCGCCTCTGGGACAGCAAGACCGGCGAGAAGATGGACAAGGACCGCTTTCGGCGCGACCTGGGCAAGGTCGAGGAAGGCTACCAGGAAGTCGCCCGCCGACTTGGCATCCTGCCCGAAGCGGGGGTGCGCGACCTCAAGGGGCCGGAGTTGATGCAGTGAGGCCCCGGCCATGAAGGTGCGGGTTACCGTCATGCCCAAGACCGGCGTGC
>JBBRWI010000160.1:0-9345 GCA_038249305.1 Acetobacterales bacterium | reverse complement strand
GATCAGCGTGCCGAGGCCGGTCTGGATCAGCGTGCCGATGATCGCCTGGGACAGGCCACCCTTGACCGCATCGGGATCGCCATAGGTGGTCGGGCGGAATTCCTGCGTCAGCACGGTCCAGTCCAGCGCCCCGAAGCCGCGCAGCATCAGCGTGAACAGGATCGAACCCAGCAGGAACAGGCCGAGCAGCGTGGCACCAATGCACAGCAGGCGGATCGTGCTGTCCACCAGCTTGCGCCGACGCCCCAGGGCGGCCGAGGTCTTTAGGTCCCGCGCGGGACCCATGATCGTCGCACTCATGGACGTCAGGCCTTCAGTTTGGAGCGGAGCAGGTAGCGCGAAACCGCCAGCACTACGAAGGAGATCACGAACAGCAAGAAGCCCAGCGCCAGCAGCGAGGATTGCTTCAAGCTGCCCATCAGGCTTTCGGGAAATTCCATCGCGACCACCGAGGCGATGGTGGTCGTCGGGTCGAACAGGCTGGTGAACATGCGATTTGCATTGCCGATGACGAAGGTCACCGCCATCGTCTCACCCAGCGCGCGGCCCAGGCCAAGCATGATGCCGCCCACGACCGACACCCGCGTATAGGGCAGCACCACGCCACCCATGACTTCCCATCGCGTGGCGCCAAGGCCATAGGCGCTTTCCTTGTAGACCGGCGGCACCTGGTCGAACACGTCGCGCATGGTCGCGGCGATGAAGGGAATGATCATGATGGCCAGCACCATCGACGCCGCGAAGATGCTGGTGCCGGCGAAATTGTTGCTTGCGAAAAGGAAGCCGACCAGCGGGATATTGCCCAGGGCTTCGCCGAAGGGCAGTTGGATGTAGCCCTGCACGAAGGGCACCAGCACGAACAGGCCCCACATGCCGTAGATGATCGACGGCACCGCGGCGAGCAACTCGACCGCGATCCCAACCGGGCGCTTCAGCCAGGCCGGCGCCAACTCGGTCAGGAAGAAGGCGATGCCGAAGGCGACCGGCACGGCCAGGATGATCGCCAGGATCGAGGATACCACGGTGCCGACCACGGCGACCGCGGCGCCGTAGTTCTCACGCCCCTCGACCGGTTGCCAGGCGGTGGACCACAGGAACTCGACGCCAAAAGCCTGGAAGGCCGGCAGAGCGCCGATGAACAACGTCAGGATGATGGCGCCCAGGATACCGAGGACCAGCAGCCCCGCCCCGCGACAGAGCCATTCGAAGATCAGATCGCCCGAACTGCCGGAGGATGAGGTGGACTTGCGGGCGACGGGTGTGGCGATGGCCTGCGACAAGCGAAGGGCTCCGAAGGACGGAGGGAGAAGAAGGGGCGGGCCAGGCGGCCCGCCCCCGGGGAAATCAGGCGGCCCAGACCGGCGCACCGGCCGGGTTCTTGACCTGCGCGCGCCAGGCGGTGCGCACGGCGTTCTGCACGCTCTCCGGCAGCGGGATGTATTCCAGGCGGCGGGCCGCTTCGGCGCCGCTTTTGAACGCCCAGTCGAAGAAACGCATGGAGTTCAGGTTCGCCGTCACCTTATCCGCCGGCGGATCGATCGGCAGCAGGATGAAGGTCGGCGAGACGATCGGCCAGGCGGTGGCGCCGGGCAGGTCCACCAGGTCGGCGGCGAAGTTCGGCACCGTCCAATCCGCCGCCGAGGCCGCGGCCTCGAAGGAGGCAATCGTCGGCGTGATGAAGTTGCCGGCCTTGTTGCGGATCTGGGTGGTGACCAGGCGGTTCACGGTGGCATAGGCGTTCTCGGTATAGCCGATCGCACCCGGGGTGCCGCGCACCGCGTTGGACACGCCCTCATTGCCGCGCGCGCCATTGCCGACCGGCCACTGCACCGAGGTCGCGGCCCCCGGACCATCCTTCCAGGCGGTGGAGACGCGCGAGAGATAGGTCGTAAAAACAAAGGTCGTGCCCGAGGCGTCGGCGCGATACGCCGGGCTGACGGGCAGGTTCGGCAGGCGCAGGTCGCGGTTCAGTTCGACAAGCTTGGCGTCGTTCCAGCGGGTGATGCGGCCCATGAACAAATCGACGATCACTTCCGGCGTCAGCTTCAGCGCGTTGTCGGCGACGCCCGGCAGGTTCACGATCAGCACGACCGAACCCATGACCGTCGGGAACTGCAGCAGCTTGCGCTCAGTGATCTGCGCCTGTGTCAGCGGCGCGTCGGTCGCGCCGAAATCGACGGTGCGGTTGGTGATCTGGTTGATGCCGCCACCCGAGCCGATCGACTGGTAGTTGAGCTGGATGCTGACAGCCTCGCGCGCCGCCTGGCCCCAACGCTCATAGACCGGACGGGGGAATGTGGCGCCAGCGCCGGTGATCGGCGCGAGGGTCTGGGAATGGGCCAGGCCCGGCATGGCCAGGGCGGCGGCGCTGGTGAACAGCGCGCTACGGCGGGTGATGATCATGTTTGGGAAACTCCCCATTGAGGTTTGCGCGCCTGTTCGACACGCCGCGCGGCTTCTAGGCGGCAAGGGCGACGTCACGATTGCAGTTTCATGAAGGTAGGATGACAGCGGAGGCGACAACTAGGGTAGTCATCCCTATCTATTCGCGCCGGCGTGGCCGTCCCAGCAGCCCATCCACCGCCTCCAAAAGGCCCTTGGCGCCGCGCAGCACCTCGGTCACGGCCATGCAGATGGGCATTTCCACGCCCGACGCGGCTGCGCGCGCGACCAGCGCGGGGGCGGTCGCGACCCCTTCGGTGACACTGTCGCGCCGGGCCAGGATGGCGGACGGCGGCTCCCCACGCCCCAGCGCCACTCCAAAGGTGAAGTTCCGGCTGGCGCCGCCGGTGCAGGTCAGCAACAGGTCGCCCAGTCCCGACAGCCCGGTTACCGTTTCCGCCCGCCCGCCGAGCGCCACGGCCAGGCGGGCGATTTCGGCGAGGCCCCGGGTGACCAAAGCGGCGCGCGCATTCTCGCCCAGCCCCGCGCCGATCACCGCCCCCGCGGCGATGGCGATGACATTCTTCGCAGCCCCGCCCACCTCGGCCCCGATCGGGTCGTCACCGGCGTAGAGGCGGAAGGATGGCGTGCCCAGCAGCGCCGGAACCGCGGCGCGGAACGTCTCGTCAAGGCTCGCGACCACCGCCGCCGCGGGCAGGCCGGCGGCGACTTCGGCCGCGAAATTCGGCCCGGAGAGCACGCCGATGATGGCATCGGGCCGCAGGGCGGCGGCGATCTCGGTCGGCAGGCGCAGGGTGGTGGCCTCGACCCCCTTGGCGGCCAGCAGCAGCAGTGCGGCGCTGGGGGGCAGAACCGCAAGCACAGCCGCCAGGTGCTGCGTCGGCACCGCCAGCACGACCAGCGCCGCGCCCGCCAGGGCCTGGGCCGCATCGGCGGTGATCCGCACCGCGGCGGGCAGGGCGATGCCCGGCAGATGCGACGCGGTGCGGCTGGCGGCCATGGCGGCGGCCCGGCCGGGATCGCGCGCCCACAGCACCACATCGCGCCCTCCTCGGACCGACGACTCGTCTCCGGCGCGGAGCGCCAAATCCTGACCAGCGCGGGCGGCCTGGATGGCCAGCGCGGTGCCCCAGGCGCCCGCCCCGATGACGGCGATGCGGGCCATCTATTCAGGCACCAGCACGGTGACGGCGCAGCCTTGCCCGGCCTCCCCATTGCCCAGCCGGGTGAGCAGGGCGGCCAAGAGGTCGGCGGCTTCCTCGGCAAAGCCCCAGGGCGGATTAACGATCACCATCCCGCAGCCGTTCAGCCGGTCGGCATCGGTCGGCTCCCGCAGCCACAACTGGCAATCCAGCACGTCGCGCAGGTCGCTGTCGGCCAAGGCGGTGTGGAAGGCCCGCACCGGCGCGCGGTGCTTGATCGGATACCAGGCGGCCTGGATGGCGGCGCGGAAGCGCTGGTGGACCAGCGCCAGGCCGGTCGCCAGGCGGTCGAATTCGCCCGGATCCTCGAACGGCGGGTCGATCAGCACGAGGCCCCGGCGTTCGGGAAACGGGGTAAGGGCGCGCAGTGCTTCCCAGGCGTCGCGCTTGTGGATGGCGACCTGCGGGTCGCGGCGGAACAGGGCGGCGAGTGCGGCATGGTCCTCGGGGTGCAACTCGCAGGCCAGCAGACGGTCGTGGGCGCGCAGCCGGTCGCGGATCTGCAAGGGCGACCCCGGATAGGTCGCGGGCGCCCCGGCCGCGTTCATCGCGGCGACCCAGGGGGCGAGGGGTCCGTCCGATATCTCCAGCAGCCGGCCGATCCCCGCCTGCCATTCGCCGGTGCGCCGCGCCTCATCCGACGACAGATCGTAGCGCCCGCGCCCGGCATGGGTGTCGAGCACCGCAAACGGCGCAGGTTTTTTCAGCAGCGCATCGACCAGCGCGTAGAGCGCCGCATGCTTGACGCAGTCCGCAAAATTTCCAGCATGGAAGGCATGGCGATAGTTCACCCACGCCTTGTCGGGGGCCGGGCGCCGCGATGCAAGGTCAGGGCGGCGCCAGCGTGTCCAGTGGCCAGCGCGGGCGCGGCGCGTGGCCGACCGCATCCCGCCCGCCCGCGCGCAGCCGTTCGATCCCGGCCCAGGCGACCATCACCGCATTGTCGGTGCATAGCCGGATCGGCGGCGCCACCAGCGGCAGGCTGTGCCGCGCCGCGACCTGGGCCAGCGCCACCCGGACCGCCGCATTGGCGGCGACGCCGCCGGCGACCACCAGCGCGGTCGGGCGATCCATCATCGCCAGCGCGTGTGCCGCGCGGTCGGCCAGCACCGCGGCGACGGCCGCCTGGAAGCCCGCCGCCAGGTCGGCGCGGTCCTCGTCGCTGGCAGCCTTCGCGGCTTTCTGGGCCACGGCGGTCTTGAGTCCGGAGAAGGAAAAATCGCATCCCGCCCGCCCGAACAGCGGCCGCGGCAGCGGCGCCCGCCGCGCATCGCCGGCCGCCGCCAGCCGCTCCAGCGCCGGCCCGCCGGGCCAGCCGAGGCCCAGCATCTTGGCCGATTTGTCGAAGGCCTCGCCGACCGCGTCATCAAGGGTGGTGCCCAGGCGACGATACCGGCCCAGCGCCTCGACCGCGACGCATTGGCAATGCCCGCCCGACAGCAGCAGCAAAAGATAGGGAAAGGCGGGCGCGTCACCAAGGCTGGGCAGGCGCGGCGTCAGCGCATGCGCCTCCAGGTGGTTCACAGCGACGAAGGGCTTTTGGATGGCGAGCGCCATGCCCTTGGCGAAGCTGGCGCCGACCACCAGCCCGCCGATCAGCCCGGGGCCGGAGGTCGCAGCGATCCCGCCGAGGTCGCCGGGGCCGATCCCGGCCTCGGCCAGCACCCGCGCGACCAGGGCCGGCAGGTGGGCCAGATGCGCGCGCGCCGCGATTTCCGGCACGACGCCGCCAAAGGCCGCGTGTTCGGCGAGTTGGGAGCGCACCACCTCGGCCAGGATGGTCCCGTCCGGCGCCAGGACGGCGGCGGCGGTTTCGTCGCAACTGCTTTCGATACCGAGGACGGGGTGATCTATGCTTGCCACGGGCAGGGTTCTATGACGCCGCCATGTCATCTGGCCACTCCCTGATCCCCGGCCGGCTTACGCCGGTCCATGCGCGCGGCCTGCCGCTGCGCGTCGGCACTCGCGGGTCGCCGCTGGCGCTTTGGCAGACGCGGCATTTCCTGGAGATCATCACCGGCTTCTGCCCGGTGCTGCGCGCGGCGGGCGCGTTCGAGGAACACGTGATCGCCACGTCGGGCGACCAGATTCAGGACCAGCGCCTGGCCGATATCGGCGGCAAGGGCCTGTTCGCGAAGGAAATCCACGAGGCGCTGCTGGATGGGCGGGTCGATTTTGCCGTCCATAGCCTGAAGGACCTGGAAACCGAGATGCCGCCCGGCATCGTGTTGGCCTGCACGCTGAAGCGCGAGGATGCGCGCGATGCGCTGGTCCTAGGCGCCGGCTGCGGCCAGCCCGACCCGGCCGATCCCTACGCCTGTCTGCCGGTCGGGGCCACCATTGGCACCGGCAGCCTGCGCCGCCAGGCACAGGTGCTGGCCGCGCGCCCCGACCTGACCGTCGGGCTGATCCGCGGCAATGTGCAAAGCAGGCTGGCCAAAGTTCGCGCCGGTGGCTTCGATGCGACGTTGCTGGCCTTGGCCGGCCTTCGCCGGCTGGGGTTGGAGGCCGAGGCATCGCTGGTGCTCGACCCCGAGGCGATGGTCCCCGCCGCCGGCCAGGGCATCGTCGGCGTCACCTGCCGCGCCGCCGACGGCGAATTGCTGGAACTGCTGAGCGGGATCGAGGACCGGGACGCCGCCGCCGTCTCCCAGGCGGAACGGGCGATGCTGGCGGCGCTGGATGGGTCGTGCCGTACCCCGATCGGGGGCCATGCGCGGCTGTTGCCGGACGGCAGCCTGCATCTGACCGGGCTGGTCGCCAGGCCCGATGGGTCGTTCCTGCTGAAGCGATCGGCGCGGGGCGATGCCGCCGACGCGACGCGGATCGGGCGGGATCTGGGCGATGGGCTGCGGGCCGCGTGCCCGGCGGATATCTTTGGCTGAGGCGAGGCGGGGTCAGCGCCGCAGCGCCGCCGTCGCCACCCCGGCCGCGATCAGCACGCCGCCGCCCAACCGGTTGAACCCCCGCCGCATCGCGGGCTGTCGGACCGCGCCCGACAGCCGCCCGGCGAGCAGCGCATAGGCCCCGGCGTTGATCGCCCCCAGGATGACGAAGGTCACGATCAGGACCGTCGCCTGCGGCACGAAGGGCTGCGTCGCATCCAGGAATTGCGGCACGAAGGCAGTGAAGAAGGCGATGCCCTTGGGGTTAAGCGCCGTTACCACAAAGGCTTGCCGCGCCGCGCGCCCCGCATCGGTGCGGCGGCACCCACCGGCGCCCGCCACAGCGTGACCCCCAGCCAAACCAGATAGGCGGCCCCCACCCATTTCAGCACGGTAAACGCGGTCGCCGAGGCCGCGAGCACCGCCCCGAGGCCCGCCAGCGACACGGTCATCGCCAGCGCATCGCCAGCCGCGACCCCGGCCACCAGCGGCAGCACCCGCCGCCAACGCCCAGTGGCGACCCCCAGGGATTGGCCGATCACCAGCAGGATCGTCGGGCCCGGGATCACCAGCATGGTGATGGCCGCGGCGCAGAAGGCGGCCCAGATGGCGAAGGTCATTTTTCGCCGGTGGGCTGCAATTCGCGGAACAGGTCGCGCATCGCATCGGCGAAAAGCTCGGCCTCGCGCGGCTTCGGCGCCGTGCGCGCAGGTTTTGGTGGTTCGGCCACCGCGACGGGCTCGGGCGTGGCGCGGCGCCGGGCTTTTGGCGCTTCGGCGGCGTCGAGGGCGGCGGCCAGATCCTCGATCAGGTCCGACACATCCTCAAGCCCGACCGACAGCCGCACGCTGCCGTCGGAAATGCCCAGCCGCGCGCGTTCCTCCGCCCCCACCCGCATGTGGGTGGTGGTGGCCGGGTGGGTGACCAGGCTTTTCGCATCGCCGAGGTTGTTGGAAATGTCGATCAGCGCCAGCGCGTCCAGCACGCGGAAGGCAGCCTCCTTGCCACCCTTCACGTCGAAGGTGACGAGGGTGCCGCCCGCGGCCATCTGCTTCTTGGCCAGGCCATGTTGCGGGTGGTCGAGGCGGAAGGGGTAGCGGACCTGCGCGACCTCCGCCCGTTCGGCCAGGAAATCGGCGATGGCGGCGGCGCCGCGGCACATGGCGGGGACGCGCAGGTGCAGCGTCTCCAACCCCTTGAGGATGGTCCAGGCATTGAACGGGCTTATCGAGGGGCCGGTGTTGCGGATGAAGGGGCGCAGCACGTCATCGATCCACTTCTGGTTGCCCAGGACGGCGCCGCCCAGGACCCGGCCCTGGCCGTCGAAATGCTTGGTCGCGGAATAGACCACGATATCGGCGCCGAACTGCATCGGCCGCTGCAACAGCGGGGTCGCGAAGACATTGTCCACCACGACCAGCGCGCCGACCTGGTGTGCCATGTCGCAGACGGCGCGCAGGTCCACCAGGTCCAGCATCGGGTTCGACGGCGTTTCCAGCAGCACCATCCGGCACGGCTTCTTGAAGGCCGCTGCCCATTGGTTCAGGTCGTGGCCATCGACGAATTCCGTCTCGATCCCGTAGCGCGGCAGCAGGGTGGAGACGATCCAGTGGCAGGAGCCGAACAGCGCGCGGGCCGCGACCACGCGATCGCCGGTCTTGAGCTGCGACAGCATCGAGGCGTGGACCGCGGCCATGCCGGTCGCGGTGGCGATGCAGGCGTCCGCCCCCTCCAGCGCCGTCAGCCGCTGTTCCAGCATGGTGACGGTGGGGTTGCCGAAGCGGCTGTACTGGTAGTGCTGGACCTCGTTCTTGAAGGTCGCCTCGGCCTGGGCGGCGGTGTCGTAGACGAAGCCGGAGGTGAGGAAGAGGGCTTCCGACGTTTCGCCGTGTTCGGTGCGGTCGGTGCCGCCGCGGACCAGCTGCGTCGCGGGGCGGTAGATCTTGGTGGGCTTGGCCATGGCGGAACCTGACGACTGGACATGGCCGGCCCGGACACGTGTCTCCCGTGCGGGGGGAGGACACGAGGCCGTTTAGCGCGATTGTTTTGAGCGATCCGGTGAAGGACCGCACCCCCGGGACGGGAACCTCGCCGCAAGCTGGCCGGACAAATCGCGAGGGAAGATGATGATGCAACCAAAGTATTCGTAGCCTTGGCGACCGGTCCGGGTCAAGCGGGCAGGTTGGACGCCAGGGCAACGCTTAAACCTGAACTGGGATTTCGGCGTCGGCTGAGTCTGATTTATGGGAAAGGTAGCTCTGGGAATTCGGACAGCCCGACAAGTGGATTTCCTGCCTGACAGCGTCGATGGTGCCGCGGATCCGGAGCGAGCATGACGAAGCGGGCTAGACGAACCCACAGCCCTTATTTCAAGGCGAAGGTGGCGCTGGCGGCCAGCAAGGGCGAGAAGACGCTGGCCGAATTGGCCAAGCTGTTTGATGTGAACCCGCAACAGATCACGGCCTGGAAGGGGCAGTTGCAGGAGGGGGCGGCCGGCGTGTTCGGGTCTGGTCCCGCTGCCACTGAGGCCTCGCCCGTGGTCGATCTGAAGCTGCTGCAAGCGAAGATCGAGGAGCTGACGCTGGAGAAGGATTTTTTATCCGGCTCGCTCAGCAAAGCCGGCTTGGCTCGAGCGCAAAGCGATGATCGACCGCGCCAATGTGTTGCCGCTCACACGGCAGGTCGTAGACGCTGCTGCGGCGGATAGGCATCGAGGGTACCGCCACCCAAACACGTCCAAACCCAGCATCTGGACATAATACCAATCCGCTTAGACACTGACACGTGCCCATTCGCGTGTTCCGACGGATCGGATGCGGTCAGGGTCGTTGATCAGGAAATGCCAGGCAGTGACG
>JBBRWI010000159.1:0-9431 GCA_038249305.1 Acetobacterales bacterium | reverse complement strand
GGGCGGACGGTGCTGCTGTTGCAACACCGGCTGGTCGGGCCGTTCCGGCCGAGCCGGGTGTTCCGGCTGGCCGGGGGGCGGGCATTGTTGGGGTTGGGGTAGGGGCTTCGCTTTCAGCCCGCTTGACCCCGCCCTTCCGCCCCGCCACCAACACATCACACAGCGACTCGCCGGAGCCCCCATGCGCCGTTCCCTCCTGACCAGCATCGCCCTCCTGCCGCTGCTTGCGGCCTGCGCTGCGACCGGCGACCTCGCCAACCAGCCGCCGCGGGTGATCTTCTTCAGCGAGGAAGGCGTCAGCCTGGACGACGCCGGCAAGGCCGTGATCCAGGACGCCGCCAATTTGGCGCGCGCCAACCCGACCGCGCCTGTCCGCGTGCTCGGCTTCGCCGACCCGGAGGGCAGTGTCGCCTTCAACCGCGCGCTGTCCCGCGCCCGCGCCGAAAATGTCGCCGAGGCGCTGCGCGAGGATGGCGTTGCCGCCGGCCGCCTAACCGTCGGCGCCCGCGGCCCCGTGCCGTTCGAGGCAATTTCGCTGGAAAGCCGCCGCGTCGAGATTCGCGTCGGCCGCTGATCGCACCGGATGCCAGCCGAGGCCTGGCGGGGCCCCTCCGACCCCGGTCTCGTGCTGCGTGAGGTGTTCGGCCACCCGGGCTTTCGCGGCCGCCAGAGGGAGATCGTGGACCATGTGACCGGCGGCGGATCGGGCCTTGTGCTGATGCCGACCGGCGGCGGCAAGTCGCTGTGCTACCAGGTGCCGGCGCTGTGCCGGCCGGGCGTCGGCGTGGTCGTATCGCCCCTGATCGCACTGATGGAAGACCAGGTCGCGGCGATGCGCCAGCAGGGCGTGGCGGCGGCGGCGATGCATTCCGACCTTGACCCCGATGCCCGCGCCGAGGCGCGGCGCGCCTTCCGCGAGGGCCGGTTGGACCTGCTTTATGTCAGCCCGGAACGGCTGGCGATGGACGGCATGCTGGATGATCTGGACAGTCGGCGGATCGCCTTGTTCGCGGTGGATGAGGCGCATTGCATCAGCCAATGGGGCCATGCCTTCCGCCCCGAATATCGCGCGCTGACGGTGCTGGCCGAACGCTTCCCCGGCGTGCCGCGCGTGGCGCTGACCGCGACCGCCGATCCGCGCACCGCCGACGACATCCGCCGCCTGCTGGGGCTGATGGACGACCCGGTGTTCAAGGGTGGCTTCGATCGGCCGAATATCTTTCTCGGCTGCACGGAACGCGTCGCCGAGCGCCAGCAACTGCGTGATTTCATCCGCGCCTCCTCGGACGGGCGCGGCGCCGGGATCGTCTATTGCGGGTCGCGGAAAAAAGCCGAGGCGACGGCGCAATGGCTGTGCAGCGACGGTTGGGATGCGATGGCCTTCCACGCCGGCATGCAGGCCACGGAAAAGCGCGCCGCGCACAAGCGTTTCGCGGCTGGCGAGACGGTGATCATGTGCGCGACCATCGCCTTCGGCATGGGCATCGACCGGCCGGATGTGCGCTTCGTCGCCCATACCGAACTGCCGAAGTCGCCCGAGGGCTGGTACCAGGAAATCGGCCGCGCCGGGCGCGACGGCCTGCCGGCCAAGGCCCTGCTTCTGTATGGCGCCGGCGACATTGCCCTGGCCCGCAGCCGGATCGAGGAGGGCATCGCCGCCGACCACCAGAAGGCGATAGAGCGCACCCGCCTGGACAGCATCATCGCCATCGCCGAGGCCGCCGAATGTCGTAGGCGGCCGCTGCTGCGCTGTTTCGGCGAGGCGGCGCCGGAAGCCGCCTGCGGCACCTGCGACAATTGCCTGACCCCGCCGATCCTGTGGGATGGCACCGTCGCGGCCCAGAAATTGATCTCGGCCTGCCTGCGCACCGGCCAGCGCTTCGGCCTGGGGCATCTGACCGACGTGCTGCTGGGCGTGCGGAGCGAGAAGGTGGAACGCTTCGGCCACCACCATTTGCCGACCTTTGGCGTGGGGCGGGAATTGACGGCCGATGGCTGGCGGGCGGTGGCGCGGCAATTGGTGGCACGCGGGGTGCTGGACCTGTTCGTGGATCGCCGGGCCGATGGCACCGCGGCGCCACCGGTCTATGTGGTGCTGGAGGCGCAGGCGCGGCCGCTGCTGAAGGGCGAGGTCGCGGTGATCCTGCGCGCCGATGTGGCGGGCAAGGTGAGCCTCGGCGCCCGCCCTAAGCCTGGCCGGCCGTCGGCGGCGGCGGTCGTCGCCCCAACCCCCGGTGGCAATACGCGCTTCGACACGCTGCGTGCCTGGCGCACCGCGACCGCCAAGGTCCAGAAAGTCCCGCCCTTCATCGTCTTCCAGGACAAGACGCTGGAGGAGATCGCACTGCGCAATCCAGCGACGCTTGACGACCTGGCGGAGGTGGCCGGTGTCGGTACCTCCAAACTCGAACGCTACGGCCCGGCCATCCTGGAGGTGCTCCGCGGCGTGGTGTGACGCTGGCGCGGGGCATGCAAATCGCGCAAGACTACGCGGCATGACCATCACCCGACGCACGCTGATCGCCACCGCCCTCGCCACTCCCGCGCTCGCGCAGGGCGTCTTCCCCGGCCGCCAGGTCCGCCTCGTGGTGCCATTCCCGCCCGGCGGTGGGCTGGACGCGCTCGCCCGCGCGCTGGCCGACCAGCTCACCCGCAGCTGGGGCCAGCCGGTGGTGGTGGACAATCGCCCCGGCGGCAGCACCGTGCCCGGCACCGACATCGTGGCGAAGGCGCCACCCGATGGGCACACGCTGCTGGTGACCGCCGACAATTCCATCACCGGCAACCCGCACCTGATCCCTGGCCTGCCGCATGATCCGCGGCGGGACCTCGCCCCCGTCACCTGGCTGGTCGATGTGCACCAGATGGTGCTGGTGCATCCGGGCGTGCCGGCCACCGACATGGCGGGGCTGGTCGCCGCCGCGCGCGCCCGGCCGGGGGCGCTGAACTTCGGCTCCTACGGCGATGCGTCCCAGCCGCATCTGCTGTTCGGCGCGCTGGCGGCGAGGGAAAACATCTCCCTGACCCATGTGCCCTATCGCGGGCTGACGCCGGCCGTGCTGGCGACCCTTTCGGGGGAGGTGCAGATGACGCTCGCGGGGGTTGCGAGCGCGCGCGACCATCTGGCCGTCGGCACGCTGCGGGCGCTGGCGGTGGGCAAGCCTGAACGGCTGCCGCAACTGCCGGATGTGCCGACCCTGGCCGAGGCGGGCTACGCGCAGATCGATCCGCGCACCTGGTTCGGCGTGCTGGCGCCGGCCGCGACCCCGGCGCCGCTGGTGCGCCGCATTCGCGACGACATCGCCGCCGCCATGGCGGTGCCAGCGGTGGCGGAGCGGCACCTGGCGCCGAACGGCTATACCGTGCGCGCCAGCACGCCGGAGGCGTTTGCTTCGATGATCGCGGCCGATTTCGACTACAAGGGCGCGTTGATCCGGGCGGCGGGGATCAGGGTGGTCTAGCAGGCTGTTGGGCACCGGGGCGCGCGGTCATGCCTGAATCAGCCCAACCATCGGCCGGCGCCATCGATCCGCTGCCCAAGGTCTGGGACCCCGACAGCCGCGTCGGCGACATGCTGCGCGGGCGCCGCGGCTTGGTCGTCGGCATCGCCAATGAACACAGCATCGCCTTCGGCTGCGCCGCCAAGCTGCGTGCCTTCGGCGCCGAACTCGCGGTCACCTACCTCAACGAGAAATCCGAACGCTTCGTGCGCCCGCTGGCCGAGCAGATCGATGCGTCGCTGGTCCTGCCGCTGGACGTCCAGGTCCCGGGCCAGACCGAGGCGGTGTTCGACCGCATCCGCCAGGAATGGGGCCGGCTCGACTTCCTCATCCACTCCATCGCCTTTGCGCCGCGGGCCGACCTGCATGGGCGGGTGGTGGATTGCTCGGCCGAGGGCTTCGCCCAGGCGATGCACGTCTCCTGCTACTCGTTCCTTGAAATGGCGCGGCTCGCGGAGCCATTGATGACCGAGGGCGGTGTCCTGGTCACCATGTCCTACTACGGCGCCGACAAGGTGATCGGGCGCTACAACCTGATGGGCCCGGTCAAGGCGGCGCTGGAGGCCAGCGTGCGCTACATCGCCATGGAACTGGCGCCGGCCGGCATCCGCGTCTTCGCCGTCTCGCCGGGGCCGTTGAAGACCCGCGCCGCAAGCGGCATCGATGCCTTCGACGAAATGGTCGCCGATGCGGTGGCGCGCGCGCCGTCGCACCGGCTGGTCGATATCGCCGAGGTCGGGCGGGTCGTGGCCTTCCTGGTCGGCGGCGCCTCATCCGGCATGACGGGCGACACGATCTTCGTCGATGCGGGGCTGCACATCGTCGGTTGAGCCAAGGGGTATCGGCATGCGCAAGGCGATTCCGGCGGCGACGGCGGCGGCACTGATACCGGATGGTGCCAGTGTGATGTTCGGCGGTTTCATGGGGGTCGGTACGCCCGAGCGGTTGATGGATGCGCTGGTGGCGCGCGGCGCGCGCGGGCTGACGATCATCGGCAACGACACCGCCCGCCCAGGCTTGGGCATCGGCAAGCTGATCGATGCGGGCTGCGTGGCGCGGGCCATTGTCTCCCACATCGGGACCAATCCGGTGACGCAGAGACTGCTGATGGCGGGCGAGATCGTGGTCGAGCTGGTGCCGCAGGGCACGCTGGCGGAACGGATCCGCGCGGGCGGCTGCGGCTTGGGCGGCATCCTGACGCCCACCGGCGTCGGCACGGTGGTGCAGGATGGCAGGCAGGTGATCGAGGTGGATGGCCGCAGCTTTCTGCTGGAACGGCCGCTGCGCGCTGATTTTGCGCTGATCCTGGCGCATGAGGCCGACTACAACCGCAAGCTGACCTGCCGGCACCCTGCCGCCGACGGCGAACCGCCGCGTCAGCCTGGTGGTCACGGATCTGGCCGTGCTGGAGCCGATCGACGACGATCTGTTGCTGCGCGAACGCGCCCCAGGCGTGACCATCGCCCAGATCGTCGCCGCGACCGAGGCCCGTCTCATCATCCCCGAGGATGTTCCCAAAATGCCTATCGCCCATGAGGATGCGTGACCATGCCGGATGACAAAGCACTGCTGATGCCGTCACTGACCGGCCGCACCTGGGACGATATCGCGGTTGGTGAGACCGCCCGGCTGGAACGCACCTGCACCCCGCACGACCTGATCGTCTTCGCCCATGCCTCGGGCAACATGAATCCGCTGAACCTGCCGGAGGAATCCGAACAGGAAGCCGGTCGTCCGGCGTCGGCGCCGGCGATGTGGGGCGGGTCGCTGTTCTCCGCCGTGCTGGGCAACCAGCTGCCCGGCCCGGGCACGGTCTATCTCACCCAGACCCTGCGTTTCCACGACCGCGTCAGGCCCGGCGAACAGGTGACCGTGGCGGTCACGGTGCGGGAAAAGCGGGCCGATCGCGTGCTGCTGCTGGACTGCCGCCTCAGCACCGCCGATGGCCGCCTGATCGTCGATGGCGAGGCGACCGTCCAGGCGCCGTTGACGCGGCTGACCACCGATGGCGTGCTGCTGCCGTCGCTCACACAGCGCAAACGCGGCAAGTTCGACCGCCTGCTGGCCGCCTGTCGCGGCGTGCCGCCGCTGGCGACCGCCGTGGTCGCGCCGACCGACGACAATTCGCTCGGCGGCGCTTGGGAGGCGATGAAGGCCGGGCTGATCGAACCCATCCTGGTCGGGCCCGAGGCCGATATCCGCGCCGCCGCCGCCGACATCGGCTGGTCGCTCGACGGGGTACGCATCGAGCCGACGGGCGATGCCCATGCCGCCGCGGCCCGCGCCGTCGCGATGGTGCACGAGGGTGCGGTGCGCGCGATCATGAAGGGCAACATCCACTCCGACGAAATCCTGGCCCAGGTCACCAAATCCGATGGTGGGCTGCGGACGGGGCGGCGTATCAGCCATGTTTTCGTGCTCGACGTGCCGGGGCATGAGTCGCTGCTCTCGATCACCGATGCGGCGATCAACATCCTGCCCGACCTGATGACCAAGGCCGACATCATCCAGAACGCGATCGACCTGGCCCGCGCCATCGGCATCGAAAAGCCGCTGGTCGGCGTGCTGTCGGCGGTGGAGACGGTGAACGTGAAGATCCCCTCCACCCTCGATGCCGCGATCTTGTCGAAGATGGCCGAACGCGGCCAGATCACGGGCGGCATCGTCGATGGCCCGCTGGCGATGGACAATGCGGTCGATCTGCACGCGGCGCAGAGCAAGGGGCTGCAATCCTCGGTCGCGGGCCGCGCCGATGTGCTGGTGGCGCCGAACCTGGAGGCCGGCAACATGCTGGCCAAGCAGTTGGTGTTCCTGTCCGGTGCCGATACCAGCGGCCTGGTCTGCGGGGCGAAGGTGCCCGTCATGCTGACCAGCCGCGCCGATGATGAACATGCGCGGCTGATGTCCTCGGTGCTGGCCGTGCTCTACGGGCATTGGCGCGCGACGGGCGCGTCCCTGGTCACGCGTGCCGCGTGAAGGCGCCCCTGGTCCTGGTGCTGAACGCCGGGTCTTCGTCGATCAAGTTCTCGGTATTCTCGGCGGCGGCGGAACCCGCCCTGGTCGGCAACGGGCAGATCGAGGGTATCGGCGCGGCGCCACGCTTCGTTGCGCGCGACGCGGATCGGCGGGTGCTGCTGGATCGGCGGTGGGACGATGCCGCCGATGCGCCGCAAACCCATGCCGCGGCCTTGGCCGTACTGATCGACTGGCTTGATGGCCGCCTCGGCGAGCAGAAGATCGTGGCGATCGGGCATCGCGTGGTGCATGGCGGTGCGGACCTCGTGGCCCCTGTGCTGGTCGATGCGACGGTGCTGTCCAGGCTTGACGCGCTGGTGCCGCTCGCACCGCTGCACCAGCCGCACAACCTGGCCGGCATCCGGGCCGCCTCCGCGGCTTTCCCCGGCGTGCCGCAGTTCGCCTGCTTCGACACCGCCTTTCACCGCACCAAGGCCTGGGTCGCCGACACCTTCGCCTTGCCGCCCCGCTACTACGACCAGGGCATCCGCCGGTATGGCTTTCACGGATTGTCCTACGAATACATCGCCGCCCTGATCGCCGCCGAGGACCCGGCCCTGGGCGCCGGCCGGCTGGTCGTGGCGCATCTGGGCAATGGCGCCAGCCTCTGCGCGATCGCGAAGGGCGCTTGCGTCGATACCTCGATGGGCTTTACCGCGCTCGACGGCGTGCCGATGGGCACCCGCTGCGGCCAGATCGACCCCGGCGTATTGATCCACCTGATGCAGGCCGAGGGCATGGACACCAAGGCGCTGACCCATCTGCTGTATCACGAATGCGGGCTGAAGGGCCTGTCGGGCGTCAGCCAGGATGTGCGGGAGATCGAGGCCGCGGGCACGCCGCAGGCCGCGGGCGCACTGGCCCATTTCGCCTTTCGCGTGCGGCGGGAGATCGGGGCGTTGTCGGCCTCGATGGGCGGGATCGATGCGCTGGTCTTCACCGCCGGCATCGGCGAAAACGCCCGCGCGCTGCGGGGCGCGATCTGCGAGGGGCTGGACTACCTCGGCATCGGCATAGACAGCGCCGCCAACTTGGCCAATGCAGGCGAGATCTCGCGACCGGGCAACGCCGTCCGGGTGCTGGTCCGCGCGACCGATGAGGCACGCATGATCGCACGGCATACGTTTGCGCTGATCGCCACCTCCGAACCCGCGATGGCCTGACGGCCCCGGCGCATTGCATCGCGCGGCACTTGCGCCTCACCTGTGATGCTTGCCGCCAGGGAGTGATGCACATGGCCGCCTTCCGTGACGAAACCGACAGCATGGGCGTGGTGCAGGTGCCCGCCGACCGGCTTTGGGGCGCGCAGACGCAGCGCTCGCTCACCTATTTCAGCATCGGGCGCGACCTGATGCCGCCCGAGATGATCGACGCCCTGGCCCTGGTGAAACGCGCCGCGGCCGAGGCCAACCACGCAAGCGGGCATTTGCCCGATGCCCCCCATGCGCTGATCCTGGCCGTGTGCGACGAGATCCTGGCCGGCCGGCACCGCGACATGTTCCCGCTGTTCGTCTGGATGACCGGCAGCGGCACGCAGTTCAACATGAACCTCAACGAGGTGATCGCGAACCGCGCCAACCAGATCAGCGGCCTGGCGCTGGGCAGCCGCGGCCCGGTGCATCCGAACGACCACGCGAACATGTCGCAATCCTCCAACGACACCTTTCCGACGGCGATGCATGTCGCGGCGGCGATCGGTGTCACGGGGCGGCTGCTGCCGGCGGTGGCGGGGCTGCGCGATGCGATCGTGGCCAAGGCGCTGGCATGGCGCGACATCATCAAGATCGGCCGCACGCATATGCAGGATGCGACGCCGATTACGCTGGGCCAGGAATGGTCGGGCTACGCCGCCCTGCTCGACGACAACATCACCCGCATCGAGGCAGCACTACCGGGCGTGTATCGCCTGGCGCTGGGCGGCACGGCGGTCGGCACCGGCATCAATGCCCCCCGGGGCTTTGCGCAGACGGCGGTCGTCGAACTGGCGCGGGCGACCGGGCTGCCCTTCGTGCCGGCGCCCAACCTGTTCGCAGCCCAAGGATCACACGACGCGTTGGTGCATCTGTCCGGCACGTTCCGCACCCTCGCGGTGTCGCTCTACAAGATCGCCTGCGACATCCGGTTGCTGGCTTCCGGCCCGCGCGCGGGGCTGGGGGAGATCAGCCTGCCGGAGAACGAGCCCGGCTCCTCGATCATGCCGGGCAAGGTCAACCCGACCCAGGCCGAGGCGCTGACCATGATCGCCGTCCAGGTCATGGCCAATGACGTCGCCGTGGGCTTCGGCGGCGCCGGCGGGCATCTGGAGATGAACGCGTACAAGCCGCTGATGATCCACAACATCATGCAGTCGATCGTGTTGCTGGCCGATGGCTGCGGCAATTTCCGCCGCTTCCTGGTCGAGGGCGCCGAGCCCAACCGCAAGCGCATCGCCGAACACCTGCACCGGTCGCTGATGCTGGTCACGGCGCTGACGCCGGTGGTCGGCTACGACCGGGCGTCACGCATCGCGCACCATGCCGCAGCGCACGACCTGACCCTGCGGGAGGCGGCGCTGAACCTGGGCTATGTATCGGCCGAGGACTTCGACCGTATCGTTGATCCGGCTGAGATGCTCGGCCCGGGCGGTTGACCAGGTTCTCAGCGGGGCCATTCGGCCGCAAGCGGCTTGGCTGCCGGGCCCGGCCACCAATCCGGCGCCAGCACCCACAGCCCGTCCCGCCACAGCAGCGCGTCGTGCCCGGGTCGGGCACCGCGCAGCGCCAGGGCGCGGCTCGCCGCGTCGGCCAGCACATACAGTGTGCGCGCCTCATGCCGCCCGCCGGCCAGCCGATCGGCCATGTCCGCGTTCAGCGCGGCGATCCGGCCAGGATCGATCCGCGCGAGATAGACGGCATCGGTCACAAGCCCCCGCGTCGC
>JBBRWI010000158.1:0-9433 GCA_038249305.1 Acetobacterales bacterium | reverse complement strand
GCCTGGGCGGCGCCGCCCAGGCAACAGACGTCGGGGGCCGGGCGATGGCGGGCGCATGACTGGCCGGCGGGTTATCGGCATCGGCTTATCGCGGCCAATTTTGTCGATGAAATAGCCGCGGCTGTCGCGACAAGCGTCAGGTCGGCCCTCGCCGCCGCTGCGACCAGGCCCAAAGCGCCGGCGTTACACCCAGTTCCATCACCAAGGCCAGGAGATGCGGCAGCGGCGGAAGGCCTTGCGCCAGCCCGGCCAGCCGCGCCACCCCGCCGACCACCACCACCGCGCAAAGCACGGCAAAAACCGTCCTGCGCCTGTCCAGGTCCGCCGCACACCACCAGACCCCCAGTCCGATGCCCAGCAGCAGCCCCGACAGGTAGCGCGCATGGCTCTCAGCGGCCGGTGCCAGCGCCTGGTCCAGAAACCTGAATCCGGTCAGCGCCCCGGCCAGCCCGGCGGAAACCGGCACGAGCCCGGCGATGAGTATGGCGGTGCAAAGAGATCGATCCATGCATTCATTACGCGCGGCGGCGCGCCTTGGATGCGGTCAGGGCCACTTCACCTCGGGCGGCAGCGACATCAGGATCGCCTCGGTATTGCCGCCGGTCTTGAGCCCGAAGATCGTGCCACGGTCGTGGATCATGTTGAACTCGGCGTAGCGGCCGCGGCGAACCAGTTGGTATTCACGCTCGGTGGCGCTCCAGGCTTCGTGCATGCGGCTCTGGACCAGGCGCGGAAATACCTCCAGGAAGGCCTCACCCACATCGCGCGTAAAAGCGAAATGTTCGTCCAGCCGCGCCGGCGGATCGTCCCGTCCAACCCAGTCGTAAAAAATGCCGCCCAGGCCACGTGGCTCGTTGCGGTGCGGCAGGAAGAAGTATTCGTCGCACCATTTTTTGAATTTTGGGTAGTAGGCGGGGTCGTGGCGGTCGCAGGCGGTCTGGAACGCGGCGTGGAACTGGGCAGCATCCGCAAGCATCTCGGGGGCGGCCATGTCCATTGGCGTGATGTCGCCGCCGCCGCCGAACCAGCCGCGATCGGTCACGATGAAGCGGGTGTTGAAATGCGCCGCCGCCGCCCGGGGCGATCGCATATGCGCCACCAGCGACACCCCTGTCGCCATGAAGCGCGGGTCCTCCGACGCCCCTGGAATCTGGGCACGAAAGGCGGGGCTGAATTCGCCATGCACGGTGGAAACATTGACCCCCACTTTCTCGAAAACCCGTCCGCGCATCACGCTCATGACGCCGCCGCCGCCCTCGGGGCGGTCCCAGGCGGTGCGCTCGAAGCGGCCGGGCGGCATGGTGGCATGCGGGCCGCTGGCGAGTGCTTCCTCGCAGGCCTCGAATGCCGCGCAAATCCGGTCGCGAAGGGATTCGAACCAGGCGCGCGCGGCGGGGGCGAGTGGGTGGTCGGTGGGAGCGCGGTTCTCGGTCATGCGGCGGACCCTGCCCCGACCGATCCGCGCCCGCAAGCCGCCGCGATTCACCGCGCGTTGATGTATAACCTGTCATGGTGCGGTGCGATGGATGGACGGAACGGCGGGCCATCCATATATGCGGCGCGCCCGGTGGTGTTGCGCGCTCCACCAGGTGCGCGTCGCTATCCAGGGCCATTGCGTCCCTGATGCGGCGGCGCGGTCGATCTTGCGGTGGTGGTCACGACCGGCCCCCTATCGCCAACAGGAATGGAAAAGGCCCATGGCCGATACGATGTCATCGCCACCGACCAGCAGCCCCCCAAGCGCGGGCGCACCGGAAACGCGGCGGGATTTCCTTGGCCTGGTGACCACGGCCTGCGTCGCGATCGGTGTCGGCGCGGTGGTCTGGCCGTTCATCGCCAGCATGAACCCGTCGCGAGACGTGCTGGCGCTGGCTTCGACCGATATCGACCTGGCGCCGATCGCCGTCGGGCAGGCCGTTACGGTCATGTGGCGCGGCAAGCCGGTCTTCGTGCGGCACCGCTCGGCCACGGAAATTGCCGCTGCCCGGGCTACCCTGCTCAGTGACCTCAAGGACCCGATCGCCGACCAGGCGCGGACGCAGAAGTCGGACTGGCTGGTCGTGGTCGGCGTCTGCACGCACCTGGGTTGCGTGCCGCTTGGCCAGAAATCGACCGACGCGCGGGGTGAATTCGGCGGCTGGTTCTGCCCGTGCCACGGCAGCCACTACGATACCTCGGGACGCATCCGTAAGGGTCCTGCGCCAACCAATTTGGTGGTTCCCACTTACGCTTTCACGTCCGATACCAAAATCCGCGTCGGCTGAACGGAGACAAATCATGTCGATTGGGCTGCACGACTCTCAGATCAAGAATCCGGTACTCCGTTGGGTAGACCAGCGCCTGCCGATCTTCACGATGCTCGAGAAGGAGTATGGGAGCTTCCCGACTCCGAAAAATTTCAACTATTTTTGGAACTTCGGCGCGCTCGCCATGGTGACCCTGGTCATCATGATCGGCACCGGCGTGTTCCTCTCAATGAACTACACGGCCACCACCACCATGGCCTTCGACAGCGTCGAACGGATCATGCGCGACGTGAACTACGGTTGGCTGCTGCGCTATGTCCACATGAATGGCGCGTCGATGTTCTTCATAGTAGTGTACATTCATATCTTCCGCAGCATGTACTACGGGTCCTACAAGGCGCCGCGAGAATTGCTATGGATCCTCGGCGTAGTGATCTTCCTGCTGCTGATGGCGACCGCCTTCATGGGCTATGTCCTTCCTTGGGGGCAGATGTCCTTCTGGGGTGCGACGGTCATCACCAATCTGTTCTCGGCTTTCCCGCTGGTTGGTGAGAGCATTGTGACCTGGCTCTGGGGCGGGTTCAGCGTGGACAACCCTACGCTCAGCCGCTTCTTCTCGCTGCATTACCTGATGCCGTTCGTCACGGTCGGCGTCGTGTTCCTGCACATCGCCGCCCTGCACATCACCGGCAGCAACAACCCGTTGGGCGTGGAGCCAAAGGGGCCGCAGGACACCATCCCGTTCCACCCCTACTACACGATCAAGGACAGCTTCGGGCTGGTGCTCTACTTCATCGTTTTCGGCTTACTGGTCTTCTTCGCGCCAAATTTCCTGGGCCACCCGGACAACTACATCCCGGCGAACCCCATGGTGACGCCGGCGCATATCGTGCCGGAATGGTACTTCCTGCCGTTCTACGCGGTGCTGCGCGCGGTGCCGGACAAGTTGGGCGGCGTGTTGCTGATGTTCGGCTCGATCGCTGTGCTCTTCGTGCTGCCCTGGCTCGATGGCTCGCCCGTCCGGTCGATGCGGTTCCGCCCGCTGGCCCGGCCGTTCTTCGCCGTCTGGTGCGTGTCCTTCCTGGTGCTCGGCTATGTCGGCGGCAAGCCGGCCGAGGAGCCGTTTGTCACCATCAGCCGGGTCGCGACCGCCTACTACTTCATGTACTTCCTGGTGATCCTGCCGCTGTTGGCTCGGCTGGAACGTCCATTGCCGCTCCCGGAGAGCATCAGCCGCCCCGTGTTGTTCGGCGGCGGACCACTTCCGGCCGGGGCCATGGCCAAGCCGATGGAAAAGGCGTGACCATGCGCCGCACCCTGAAAGCGGCGGCCCTGGCCGTCGCTGTCCTCCTCGCCCCGGCCGGCGCCCGCGCCGCCGGGGAGGCCATTGTCCTGCCGGACACGCGTTTTTCCTTCAACGGGCTGTTCGGCACCTTCGACCGCGCCAGCGCCCAACGCGGTCTTCAGGTGTATAAGGAAGTCTGCAGCACCTGCCACAGCATGCACCTGCTGTCCTACCGCAACCTGAGTGAGATCGGCCTGTCCCAGGCCGACGTCGTGCGCTTCGCCTCGGCCTTCAACGTGACCGACGGGCCGAATGACGAGGGCGCGATGTTCGAACGTCCGGCCCGCCCCTCCGATCGTTTCCGCCGCCCCTACCCGAACGACAACGCTGCCCGCGCCGCCAACAATGGCGCCCTGCCGCCCGACCTGTCGGTCATGACCAAGGCACGGGCCGGCGGCGCCGTGTACATCCACGCGCTGCTGACCGGGTATCGCGAACCGCCCGCCGGCACCACGATGATGGAGGGCATGTATTACAATGCCTACTATCCAGGCCATCAGATCGCCATGCCAAGCGTGTTGAACGCCGACCAGGTCACCTTCGGCGACAACACCCCCGCCACTGTCGACCAGATGGCCCGCGATGCCGCGACCTTCCTGGCCTGGGCCGCGGAACCTGAAATGGAGCAGCGCAAGACGATGGGCGTGCGCGTCGTCCTTTTCCTGACCGTGCTCGCCGGCCTGACCTATGCCGTGAAGCGCAAGGTCTGGGCCGACCTGAAACACTGAGACCGGATCGTCGTTCCACACACAATGCGGCCGCCCCACAAGGGCGGCCGTTTCGTTTGCAGGGGTTTTTGCGCATGACCGACCTGATCGAACCCGTCATCGGGCTGCTGGGCGGCTCCGGCCTCTATGATATCGAGGGTTTGGAGAACCCTGAATGGCGCAACGTCGCCTCGCCCTTCGGCCAGCCATCGGACGAACTGCTGTTCGGCCGTCTTGGCGGAGTGCGCTGCGTTTTTCTGCCGCGCCACGGCCGCGGCCACCGCATTCCGCCGTCGGAATTGAACTATCGCGCCAACATCGACGTGCTGAAGCGCGCCGGCGTGACCGAGATCCTGTCGCTCTCGGCAGTCGGTAGCCTGAATGGCGACCTCGCCCCCGGCACTTTTGTCATCGTGGACCAGTTCATCGACCGCACATTTGCCCGCCAGAAATCCTTCTTCACCGCAGGCTGTGTCGCGCATGTCTCGGTCGCCCACCCGGTCTGTCCGCGCCTGGGCGACGCGCTGGAAGCCGCGGCCCGGGAGATCGGGCTGCCGCACAAGCGCGGCGGCACCTACCTTGTCATGGAAGGCCCGCAATTCTCCACCAAGGCCGAGAGCGAACTCTACCGCGCCTGGGGCTGTGACGTGATCGGCATGACCAACATGCCGGAGGCCAAACTCGCCCGCGAGGCCGAGATGTGCTACGCGACGGTCGCGATGGTGACTGATTTTGACTGCTGGCACCCGGACCACGATGCCGTCAGCGTCGAGGCCGTGGTCAAGGTCCTCCTGGGTAATGCCCATCGCGCCAAAGACTTGGTGCGCGCCGTGGTCCCCCGCCTCGCAGCCCCGCGCGGCCCTTGCCCCGCCGGTTGCGACCGCGCGCTGGAAATGGCGATCGTCACCGGCCCGGCCCATCGCGACCCCGGACTGGTCGCCATGCTGGATGCCGTCGCGGGGCGGGTGTTGAACCGCTGAGGCCGGCCGGCGCTGCGATCAGTGCGGCATGTCGCGCCGCCCCGGTTCCCGGCCCGTCATCGGGATTGATCGCGCGAGCGGCGAGCCCGACGCGCGCTCAGCCCAAATGCTTGGCGAGGAAGGCCAGCGTCCGGGCTTCGGCCACCTTCGCATTCGGCTTCACGAAGCTCGCGCGTTCGTCGCAGGCAAAGCCATGGCCGGCGCCTTCATAGACGAAGATTTCGACGCCCGGCTGCGCCTTCTGGATGGCCTCGACATCCTTTATCGGGATCGAGGTGTCCTCATCGCCGAAATGCAGCTGCACCGGGCAGCGCGGCACCGCGTCCTTCGTCGTGGCGACGCCACCGCCATAGTAGCCGACCGCGGCCTTGAAGCCGGTCATCCGCGTGGCCCCCCACCAGGCGACGGTACCGCCCCAGCAATAGCCGACGATGCCCTGGTTGGCTCCGACCGGTAGGAATGCCTGGGCGGCCGCGACATCGGCCAGCGTTCCGGCTTCAGGCACCGCTGCGCGCAGGGCGCGGCCGCGCGCCACGTCATCCTGCGTGTAGCCGAGTTCGATGCCTCGGGCGGTGCGATCGAACAGCGCCGGCACCACGACGCGATAGCCCTGGGCTGCGAACATCGTGGCCAGGTTCCTCATGTGATGATTGACGCCAAAAATTTCCTGTACGAGCACCAGCGCCTGCTTGGCGTGCTCGGGCCCGGCGACCCAGGCGGTGAGGGTATGGCCATCGGCAGCGGTCAAATCGACGTTCATGGCAAGCCTCCAGAATGCGGTGGTATGCTGGGCCATGGCCAGGATCGTCAACCTCAACCAACTCCGCAAGCAAAGAGCACGCGCGGCGGCGGCCGGACAGGCGGTCGCCAACCGGGCCAAGCATGGCCGCACGCTGGCCGAACGCGCGCATGATGCCGAGGCAACCGCGGCCCGCGAGCGCTTGCTGGATGGCGCCAGGCAGGCGCCGCCGGACAAAACCTAGACGTTGAAGCGGAACAGCATCACGTCGCCGTCGCGCACGACATATTGCTTGCCTTCGATCCGAAGCTTACCCGCCTCCCGCGCGCCCTGTTCGCCATTGAGCGCCACGTAATCATCATAGGCCACGGTCTCGGCGGCGATGAAGCCGCGTTCGAAATCGCCATGGATCACGCCGGCTGCCTGGGGCGCCGTCATGCCCTTGATGATGGTCCAGGCCCGTGCCTCCTTCGGGCCACAGGTGAAGTAGGTGATCAGCCCCAACAGGCCGTAGCCGGCGCGGATCACCCGGTCCAACCCGCTGTCCGGCAGACCGAGGCTTTCCAGGAAATCGGCGCGGTCGGCCGGCGCCATCTGGCTGATCTCCGCCTCGATCGCCGCACTGACCACCACGGCGCTGGCGCCCTCGCGCTTCGCCATCTCGAAGACCCGCGCGCTTTGGGCATTGCCGGTGGCGGCCGAGGCTTCCTCGACATTGCAGACGTAAAGCACGGGCTTGGCGGTCATCAGTCCCAGCTTGGCCGCCGCCGCCGCGTCATGGGGTTCGATCGCGGTGCGGGCCGGACGGCCCTCGGTCAGGGCGGCGACGATCGGCTCCATCAGCGCGACCAGGGCGGCACTGTCCTTGTCGCCGCCCTTGGCCTTTTTCTGCAGCGCCGGCAGGCGACGTTCCAGGCTGTCGAGGTCGGCCAGCATGAGTTCCGTCTCGACCGTTTCCGCATCGCGCACCGGGTCCACGCTGCCTTCGACGTGGGTCACGTCGTCGTCCTCAAAGCAGCGGACGACGTGGACGATGGCGTCCACCTCGCGGATGTTGGCCAGGAACTGGTTGCCCAGGCCCTCGCCCTTCGAGGCGCCGCGCACCAGACCCGCGATATCGACGAATTCCAGGCTTGTCGGCACGGTCTTCTGGCTATGCCCGATCTTCGTCAGGGCATCGAGGCGCGGATCGGGCACGCCGACACGGCCGACGTTCGGCTCGATCGTGCAGAAGGGGTAGTTCGCCGCCTGGGCGGCGGCGGTCGCCGTCAGCGCGTTGAAGAGTGTGGACTTGCCGACGTTCGGCAGGCCCACGATGCCGCAGTTGAAGCCCATGGCGGGTGACGACCTTTGTTAGGATAGGTGGGTCGTTTAGCCGGGATCGGGCGCGGCGTCAGCCGCTGGCGAAACCCACGGAGCAGTTGTCAAACCAGGGCAGTCTTGGAGTCGATATCGGCCTGCGCTATCGGGAAGTGCGTGACGATCTGCGGACTGACGCCGATCTGGACCGAAATCACCACGGCGATGCCGACACAGGGCGTCGAACCCGACACGCGCAAGGTGCAACCACCGTAACCAGGCTTGAACGCCGTGATCCGCAGGAAGCGCACCTCCTTCAGTTTGCTTGGTTCTGCCCATTTCATGCAACCTGCAGTCATGGCAGTATAGCAAAGGTCAGCCATCTCATCCATATTTATTGGCAATTCAGAAACAATTTCTCTCGCTTGCCACTGCTGTTTTTTATCACGTCGCGATAATTCGGCTTTTTGGCTGCCATCCGTTTTGTTGAAGAACAATGTATCGGTCTTAATTTTAAAGTAATAGCCGCAGGTCGTTTTTTCTGGGCCAATTGCCGACAGGGCGTTGGTTTTCGACAGATGGCAAAGATCATGCGCCGATAAATTTTTCTGAAGTGTATTGAAAAATTTTACTCCAGTCATGGCGTTCATCGCCGCCTGCGCATCTTTTAGTTTGACTGGCACCGCTCCGCCCCCCGCCTGACAATTCAAGTTGAGGGCAAGCGTCGCGCAGAGGCAAGTGATTTGTCTCAGCCGCCCTCCAGCACCGCCGCGACTTGGTTGGCGATGGCACTCGCGGCGATCCGGGCCGAGGCATCATCGGTCGGCAGCGCCAGAGCCGCGGCGCGCAGCGGGGCGGCCAGCGGGGCTGCCGGCATGCCAACCCGCTTGGCCGCGGCGAAAACGCGGGCGGCACGGGCGCGGGCATCGCCCGGGTGGGTCACCGCATCGGCGACCTCCAGCAGCAGCGCCGCGCGCAGGGCGGCTTCGGCCGCCGCCCCCTGGATCGCGCCCTGGCGGCGGATATCGCTCGTGATCCCGGCGGCGGCGGCAGCCGAAAGCCCGGCCGCGGCGGTCGCCAGCGTCGCCGCTTCCTTGGCGACACCCGCCGACAGGGCCGCGGCGGCGTTCAGCCAGTCTTCCGATCCGGGGCCGCCAACATCGGGCAGGTCGTCCTGTTCCATGTCCATGTCCGTGGCGCCTCCGGGCGCGTGCATTCTGGGTGCGCGCTTCCGGCGCGAAAACGGCCGCGCGAGACAGGCGCGCGGAAGGCAGGGCGCGGCGCCTCATGGACGGGCCGCTCGCGCAATGACCCATTCGCCATCGGCCTTTTGCTCGGCGCTGTCCAGCCTTGATTGTGTTGGGCGGGGTGTGGGGCCTCCGGGTAAAATCGGGTGGTTGATCGGGCCTTGCCTCCACGACCAAGTCGTCCGCGAACGCAACGGCGGCTGAGATGCGCGACAAACCGGGCACGGGCCCAAGCGGCGGGGTGACGATCTCAGGTAGCGTCGGCGGCGACATCGTCGGCGGCGGCAAGATCACCGGCGCCGCCGCGGCTGCGGCGCTGGATGCGGCGCTCGGCCCGCTGGGTCGCGGCGATCGTTTCGGCGCTGGCCGAGAAGCGGGCCGAAGCCGAAGCGGCGCTGACGGCGTTGAAGACGCAAGCCGCCAAGGGCAAGGGCGCGAAGGACGCCTTGGTGGCCAAGCTGGTGGACGGGCTGGTCGGGCTGCTGCCGGGGGCGGCGAGCGCGGTGGTCAGCGCCTTCGCGACCCCGGTCCTGGCCGGGGTGGTTGGCCCGTTGACGGGGTTCGTGCCGAACACGCTTCGGGGCGGATAGGGCACATCCGATGGGCCGTGTTTCCATCCCCGGCAATATCGGCAACTTCGGCTGCGACATCGTCGGCGGCGACCAGGGGCGACGTGTCGCACGGTTGGCGGAGGCCACGCGGGCAAGCGATTTCGGCGCCGACGCCCGCGCCGTCGATGCGGCCCTGGCCAAACTGGACCGCCGTGAGGCCGAGGAGCGCGATGCCGCGCGTCGCGCGCGGGTGGCCCTGCTGGAAGCGGGGATCGAGCAGGAGATCCTGCGCCGCGACGCGCCGGCGGTGGCGCGACGG
>JBBRWI010000157.1:0-9442 GCA_038249305.1 Acetobacterales bacterium | reverse complement strand
TGTCTCGGCGGCTTCACCACCTTCACGGCTGCGGTACCCGCTTTCGCAGAGTATACCTTGATCTCGATCGCTTCCGCGGCAGCGACGACGATTGCAGCAAGCAGCCGGGACAAATGCGTGCCCGACTTGGTCCGGGCCGGTCTGGAGTACGGAAAGGCTTTCGCGGGGTTGGCGAAGATCCTCTCCGATTGGAGCATCGCCAGGGGCAAGGGCCGCTGGGACGAGCCCAGGGCGGCGGCCGATATCGCGCTGTTCCGGGACCAGATGATCGAATTCGGGACGAAGCATTCTCGCCTCAGGCTCAAAGCTGGACTTCAATCCAGCGGACCACGCAGTGGAACCGGATTCGAAACCTGACGCGCGGAAATGTTCTGCCGGGTTCCTAATCCGTCATCACCCGCGGTCGCGGCTACGTCATCGTGGACGACATGCCGGGCGACCCAGATGCCAAGGCAGGAGGATACGCCCGACGCAGCGCACCGACCCCGTCAATAGCTTCGCGGCAACCCCAGCACATGCTCGCCGATATACGACAAAATCAGATTCGTGCTGATCGGCGCCACCTGATAAAGTCGCGTCTCGCGGAACTTGCGCTCGATGTCGTACTCCTCCGCAAAGCCGAAGCCACCATGGGTCTGCACGCAGGCTTCGGCCGCGGCCCAGGACGCATCGGCCGCGAGCATCTTGCCCATGTTGGCTTCCTCGCCGCAGTTTTCGCCTAGCTCGAATTTCTGCAAGCCGCGCTGCACGATGGCCTCCGCCGCACGCATCTGGGCATAGGCGCGGGCGAGCGGGAATTGCACGCCCTGGTTCTGCCCGATCGGGCGGCCGAACAGCACGCGTTCCTTGGCATAGGCGGTGGCCTTGGCGATGAACCACTTGGCGTCGCCGATGCATTCGGCGGCGATCAGCAGGCGTTCTGCGTTCATCCCGTCCAGGATGTAGCGAAACCCGCGGCCCTCGACACCAACCAAAGAATCGGCCGGGATCACCATGTCATCGAAGAAGACCTCGCAGGAATTGTGGTTCATCATCGTCCGGATCGGGCGGATGGTCAGGCCGTGGCCCAGCACGGCGCGCATATCGACCAGGAAGGTGGACAGCCCGTCGGTTTTCTTCGCCACCTGGTCGCGCGGGGTGGTGCGTGCCAGCAGCAGCATCAGGTCGGAATGTTCGGCCCGGCTGGTCCAGATTTTCTGGCCCTTGACCACCCAGGTATCGCCGACCCGCGTGGCAGTCGTGCGCAGGGCCGTGGTGTCGGTGCCGCTGGTCGGTTCGGTCACGCCAAAAGCCTGGAGGCGCAACTCACCGGTCGCGATCTTCGGCAGGTATTCGGCCTTCTGTGCCGCGCTGCCGTGCCGCAGCAGGGTGCCCATGATGTACATCTGCGCGTGGCAGGCAGCGCCATTGCACCCTTGGGCCTGGATTTCCTCCAGCACCGCGGCGGCAGCCGAAAGCGGCAGGCCGGAGCCGCCGTAGTCCTCGGGGATCAGCGCGGCGAGCCAGCCGGCCTCGGTCAGGGCTTTTACGAATTCGGTGGGGTAGGCGCGGTCAGCGTCGAGCCGGCGCCAGTATTCGCCGGGGAAGCGGGCGCAGAGCTTGCCGATCTCGTTGCGGATTTCGGCATGGGGGTCGGCGGCGAAGGGGGTAGCGTGATCCATCGTATCCTCGGGCGGCGGGCTGTTTCGCCGATGGATGCGCGCGGGCGCGTCGCCCCGCAAGCCCCTCACCGCGCTGCCGCAGCAACCCGCCAGATCACATTGCCCACGTCGTCCGCGACCAGCAGCCCGCCACGTCGGTCCAGCGCCACCCCCACCGGCCGGCCCTGCGCCTGGCCGCGGGCATCGAGAAAGCCGGTCAGCACATCCGCAGGCGGCCCGTTCGGCCGGCCAGCGGCGAAGGGCACGAAGATGACGCGATAGCCGCTCGGCGGCCGGCGGTTCCAGGACCCGTGCTGGCCGATGAAGGCGCCCGCCACGAAGGGTGCCGGCAGGCCGCTTTCGGCGGTGATGGCCAGCCCCAGCGAGGCGGTATGCGCCCCCAGAGCGTAATCGGGCGCGATGGCGCGGGCGACCAGATCCGGCCGCGGCGGCTGCACCCTGCGGTCGACCGTCTGGCCGTAGTAGCTGTAGGGCCAGCCATAGAAGCCGCCCTCCCGCACCGAGGTCATGTAGTCGGGGACCAGGTCACTGCCGATCTCATCCCGCTCGTTCACCGCGGTCCAGAGCATCCCGCCTGGCGCGAAGGACAGCCCGTTCGGGTTGCGCAGGCCGGTGGCGAAGGGGCGGGCGGCGCCTGTCGAGACAGCGACTTCCCAAATCGCCGCACGGCCTTGCTCGGCCTCCAGCCCGTTCTCGCCGACATTGCTGTTGGAGCCGATGCTGACATAGAGCAGCATCCCATCGGGGCTGGCGACCAGGTTCTTCGTCCAATGGTGGTTGATCGTCCCGGCCGGCAGCGGCGCCAGCACCCGGCCCGGGTCGGCGATGCGGGTGACACCGGTCTGGTAGGGGAAGACGCGAATCGCATCCGTGTCAGCGACGAAGATCAGCCCCTGGGCGAAGGCGATGCCGAAGGGCGAGTTCAGCCGATCGAGAAAGACCTCCCGCAGATCGGCGACGCCATCGCCATCGGTGTCGCGCAGCAGGGTAATGCGGTTGGCACTCGGCACGCCGGCACCGGCGCGCGCCATGACCGCGCGCATGATGGTGCCGCGCAGGCCGGGGCTGTCAGCGGGCTTCGGCGGTGCATTGCTCTCCGCCACCAAAACATCGCCGTTGGGCAGCACGAAGACATTGCGCGGGTGGTCGAGGTGGCGGGCAAAGGCGGTGACACCCAGGCCCGGGGCGGGGATGGGCGAGGCGCCCTGCGGCCAGCCGACCGCGGGGGCGATGTTGACTGTCGGCAGCAGGCCCGGCGCCGGCTGCGGCAGTTGCGGCTGCGGGCCGATGCCGGCCTCCAGCGGCAGGCTCGCTCGCTCGCAGCCGCTCAGGGCGACGGCCCCTGTAGCCAGGACGACGACGGCGGCGATGATCCAGGGGACGCGCTTCATGCTCCTGCAACGCGAGGGGGTTGGGACCGGTTGCTCAGGCGTAGCGGTTCGGCGGCACCCTCAACCCCAGATTCTCCCGCAACGTCGCCCCCTCATACGCCGTCCGAAACACCCCCCGCCGCTGCAATTCCGGAATGACCAGATCGCAAAAATCGGTGAATGGCTTTGGGTAGTAGTTGCAGATCACACAGAACCCGTCCGCGCCCTCCTTGGTCACCCATTCTTCCATCTCATCGGCGATCATCTTGGGCGTGCCGACCACCACGCGATGGCCCTGGGCCGCGGCGGTATGCCGCGCAATCTGGCGCAGGGTCATGTTCTCCCGCCGCGCCAGATCCACCACCATCTTCTGCCGGCTTTTGGCGCTGTTGGTCTCGGGCAACTCGGGCAGCGGCCCGTCCAGCGGGAATTGGCGGATATCGAGCCCCGCGGTGAAGCGCGACAGCGACGCCAGCGCGATCTCGTCCGGCAGCAGGCTCTGCAATTCGTCGTATTTCTCCTGCGCCTCGCTCAAGGTCGCGCCGATCACCGGGGTCAGGCCGGGCATGATCTTGATGTCATCCGGCATGCGGCCGAATTTCAGCGTCCGCGCCTTCACCTCCGCGTAGAACGCCTGTGCTGCCGCCAGTTCCGTCTGCGCGGTGAACACCACATCGGCGGTCTTGCCCGCCAGTTCGATACCCGGCCCGGAGGACCCCGCCTGTGCCACCACCGGCCGCCCCTGCGGCGTGCGGGACACGTTCAACGGCCCGCGCACCTGGAAATGCTTCCCCTTGTGATTGAGGAAATGCATCTTGTCGAAATCGAACCAGACGCCGCTGTCCTTGTCTTTCAGGAAGGCGTCCGCCTCCCAGGAATCCCAAAGTCCCGCGACCACATCATAGAACTCCTCGGCGCGTTCGTAGCGCGCGGCGTGGTCCACGTGCTGCTCAAGCCCGAAATTGCCGGCCTCGTCCTCGATCTGCGAGGTGACGAGGTTCCAGCCGCAGCGCCCGCCGCTGATGTGGTCGATGGTCGCAAAGCGGCGCGCGATGTTGTAGGGCTCGTTGAAGGTCGTGGTCGCGGTCGCGATCAGCCCGATGTTCTTCGTGCCCACCGCCAAGGCCGCCAGCAGCGCGGTCGGTTCCAGCTTCACGATGCGCGACAGTTGTGCCTTGCTGCGGTCCCCCTTCGCCATGGCATTGCTGCCGCCGACGGCGACGGTGTCCTGGAAGAAGATGGTGTCGAACTTCGCCGCCTCCGCCCGCTGTGCGAGCGCCATGGTCGCCGGGAAATCCATGTCCGTCGTGGTATCGGCCGATGGGTGCCGCCAGCCTGACAGATGGTTGCCCGGCACGCTGAAGAAGGCGCCCAGTTTCATCTGGCGTTTTGTCATTGCGCAAAGATCCTTCAGGGGGCGGTGCGTAGGCCGGTGGCGAGCGTATAGCCGTCGCCGGAGGGGGTGAGGCTCAAGCCCCGCCGCATCCCCCAGGCCATGCGCCAGGCGAAGACCGGGATGATGCCCTGGTCATCCATGATGATGCGGGCCGCGGCCCAGGTTTCGCGTTCGCGCTGCGCGTCGTCGAAGGTCGCGTCGATCACATCCAACTGCCGGTCGAGGGCCAGGTTGGCATAGCGCCCGCGGTTGGAAGCACCATGGCTGAGGCCTGGGTTCATCGTGCGCAGGATGGTGGTCATACCCTCCGACGCGACGCCGGAGGATGAGGCGAAGATCGCCATATGCGCCGAGAATTCCGGCTCGCCGCCCGGGCCACCGCTGGTCGCGCGGCGGAAGAAGACCGCGGTCGGCAACACCTCCACCTGGGCGCGGATGCCGATCGCGGTCAGCATCTGCGCGACCGCCTGGCAGGTGCGCGCGTCGCCGGCGAATCGGTCCGAAGTACAGTGGATGGTCAGACCGAATCCCTGGGGATAGCCGGCCTCGGCCAGCAGGCGCCGCGCGCGCGCGACGTCGAAGGGCTGCGGCGCCAGGCTCGGGTCGTGGCCGATGAAGCCCGGCGGCGCGATCTGCCCGATCGGCTCGGCCATGCCCTCCATCGCGCGTTCGGCAATGGCGGTGCGGTTCAGCCCGAAGCTCATCGCCTGGCGCACGCGCAGGTCCTTCAGCGGATTGCGCGTAAGCGGCTGCCCATCCGCACCCGTGATGTGCAGCGCCTGGTCGCGATGCTGGTCGAGGTGCATGTACAGCACGAAATTGGAATTGGCGGCGACCAGCCGCGTGCGTTCGCCATCGCGCACCCGGGCCATCAGCGCGGAGGGCACGGTGTCGATCACATCGACGTCGCCCGCGAGCAGGGCCGCGACCCGTGCGCTGTCGTTGGGGATGAAGCGGAAGGTCACGCGCGCCCAGGGCTCGGCCCCGCGCCAGTGGTTCGGATTGCGTTCCACCACCGCATCCTGCGCCGGGCGCCAGCGCACCCAGCGATAGGGGCCGGTGCCGATCGCCGCCGCCCCGTTGAAATCAGGGTCGGGTGTCGCCGACACGGCACGCGCATTGACGATGGCAATGACCGCCAGTGCCGAGGGCAGCAGCGGGGACGGGTTGCGGGTGCGGATCACCACGGTCCGCGGGTCCTTCACCTCGACCGCGGTCACCATGCGGACGCTGCTGGCATAGGTCCGCAAGCCCGTGGCCGCCTGGGCGCGGCGGATGGAAAAGACCACATCCTCGGGCGTCAGCGGCGATCCGTCGTGGAAGCGCGCGCCCTCCCGCAGGGTGAATTCCCAGGTCAGCGGATCGACCACGCGCCAGGATTCCGCGGCCCCCGGCACGGGGCGCAGGAAGGCATCCTGGAAGACCAGCGGTTCATAGACGTGCAGCTGGATGTTGCGGTTGGCCGTGAAGGACTGGTGCGGATCGGTGCCGTCCATCGCCGCTTTCATGCCGATCTGCAGATCCTGTGCTGCGGCGGGGCCAGCCAGCAAGGCCAGGGCGAGGAAGGCTGCGATGCGTGAGGTCATACCTGGACGGTCTCCGGTGGGGTGATCTTAGCGGGCGGCAAAAAGACAGCAACATCCATGCCGATTACGCCGGGGTGCCCTTGCCGCGGGGATCACGCGGCGCTACCTCGCGGCCATGCCGAACCGCGCCGACATCCTTGTACTGGGCCTGACGGCCGGAACCGTGGGCAGCCTGGTGGGCGGGCTGATGCTGGGAATCGGCCTGGGGATGGTGACGCAAGGGGCGCACGCGGGCTGGCTGCTGGTCTTGCCGGCGGCACCGGTGTCGGGCGGCTTGGGCTACCTCTTGGCAAGGCGGCTGGTGAACCAGCAGGATTAGGTCATCGCGGGGACGCTTTCCGGGCGGACCAGATGGGGACGCCGATTAACGCTTGGATTCCTGACCGGACCGAGAGGTTCCGGCAACCAACAACGTCTCCGAGAGGGAAATCCGGCCCTCGGTGATGTTCCGGAAAGTCACCAACCGCTTCAAGTCAGATTGGAGCGCCCGGATCCACGCCGGATATCGCTCGGCCACAGGAACCGCCTGCCTCCGCGGTCAGCCCGCGCTGCAGGCCATCCGTGATCTCATCGGCGGGACCTTCGCCGTCGCCTGATCAGGACCCCCAGGGCCAACCACGTGAGCAATTACGTCACGTGTGGGCGCACCGGGCTTTGGCTCGATCCGTGCTACCTTCCCGCCATGCAAACCAAGCCTCCGATCCCCCTTGCCATCCTCGTCGGCATCCAGACGCCGGAGGTCGATGACGTCGCCCACGCAGCCAGCCTCGAGGAATTGGGGCGCCTGGTGAAGACGCTCGGCTATGAGGTGGTGGGCACGGTGTCGCAGCGGCGCGAGGGGACCGGCGCCGGGTCGGTGCTCGGCAGCGGCAAGCTGGCCGAGCTGGCCGCGCTGACGGGTGGCACCGGTGTGGTCGGCTCCATGGCGCCGCCGCCGAAATCCAAGGCGCGCGAGCGCTTTGAGGGCGCTGGCGAGACCGTGCCCACACCGGCGCCGGGCGAAGATGCGGCCCGCAAGCCCGATTTCGTGATCGTGGACCACGAGCTTTCGCCCAGCCAGATACGCAATCTGGAACGGGCCACCGGCGCCCAGGTGCTCGACCGCACCGGCGTCATCGTCGAGATCTTCCACCGCCACGCCAACACGCGGGAGGCGAAGTTGCAGGTGGAGATGGCGCGGCTGAAATACGTGGCCCCCCGGCTGCGCGAGTCCTCGGGCGGTGGCGGACGGCAGCAGGGACCCGGCGCGGGCGAAAGCACCCTCGACCTCGACCGCCGCAAGATCCGCGACCGGCTGGCGGAGTTGAAGGACCAGTTGGAAGCGGTGCAACGCGACGGCGACCAGCGCCGATCCGCCCGGCGGGACCAGCTCCGGGTGGCGCTGGTCGGCTATACCAATGCCGGCAAATCCTCCCTGATGCGGGCTTTGACCGGCAGCCAGGTGCTGGTGGAGGACAAGCTCTTCGCCACGCTCGACACGACGGTCCGCATCCTGCAGCCGGAGACGCGGCCGCGTGTGCTGGTCTCCGACACCGTCGGCTTCATCAAGCAATTGCCGCACGACCTGGTCGCCTCGTTCCGCTCCACCTTGGCGGAGGCGTTGGAAGCGTCACTGCTGCTGTTCGTGGTCGATGCCTCGGACCCGACTTATGCAGCGCAGTTGGAGGTCAGCCGCAGTGTGCTGCGCGAGATCGGTGCGGATGCCGTGCCGTCGCGCCTGGTGCTGAACAAGATGGACCGGGTGGACGCCACCGATCGCGCCGCCCTGGTGGCCAGGCACCCGGACGCGATCCTGCTGTCCGCCCATGCGCCCGCGGATGTGAGCGCGCTGCGCGACACCATCATCGCCTTCTTCGAGGCAGCGATGGTCGAGGATGTGCTGGTGCTGCCCTATGCGAAACAGGGGCTCATCGGCGAGGTCTATGACAGCGCGCGGGTGCTGTCCGAGACGTATGACGAGACCGGGCGGGTGCTCCAGGTACGCGGCCTGCCCGGCGCCATCGCGCGGCTGCAGCGGAGCCTTGCTTCGCATTGAGCCCCGCGGCCACTGATACGAAGTCGGCATTGGGTTGGCGGTGGCGGGTTTTACAGGCCGGTCGCCGCCAAGACCGCGCGCGCAACCAGGGCCTTACCCCGGGATGACCACAACGCAGGTCTGCACCGCAAGCGCCGCGCCCAGCGTTTCCAGCCGCCGCAGCACGCTTTCGCCGGCGAAGACGCCGCTGCCTTCCGCCAGCCGCAGGGTCAGCCGCCCCTGGCTGCGGGCCATCGCGGTGCCCGCCAGCAGCGCCGGCGTGCCGCCGGACAGCGTATAGGCCAGGCGAAGCGCCGCCCCCAGCGCCTCGGCCCGGCGGATCGCCATGCCATCGAGGAGCATCCGCGCGGTGGCAAGCCAGGGGGCATCCGGCTCCGCCTCGTAGCGCAACGCGGTCGCCAGGGCCAGGAAGGCGCGGGTGTGGTGGTCGAGCCCGACGCCCGGCTGGCGCAGCACGCGCCAGAAGGCCTGTTCGGCGCGGTAGTCCGGGTGGTCGTGGCTGCCGATGTCGGACAGGGTGCAGGTGGCTTCGCGCAGGGTCGTCGCAGCGGCGTCCTCGGGGCTGAACAGCGGCGCGGTCCAGGCGGCCAGGGCCTTGGGCAGGGCCGGGTCGCGGCCGAAGCGGTTGGCCAGTTCGCGGGCGGCTTCAGGAAGCGGGTCGGCGGCGCGCAGCGCGGGCGGCAGAAGGCGCGCATACCAGCCCTCCCGCAGCCCATTGGCGCTGAACACCACCCGTCGCGCGCCCGTCGCGCGCAGCAGGCGGCGCAGCACCACGGCGGCGAAGGGCAGGTCCTGCACCCGCTTGGCCGGCGCGCCGGGCATGCGTTCCAGGGTGCGGCGGGTCGCGGCGGTGACGACGCTGGCCAGATCCCGCGCTTCCTCCCGCCGCAGCACGTAATGATGCACGATCGACAGTGGATAGGCGGTTTGCGCCATGTGGATGCGCGCCAGCGCCCGCCAGGCGCCACCGACGAGATACAGGTCGCGTCCGGCGCCCTCGGCCAGGAAGGGGATGGTCGCGAGGTCGGCCTCGGCGATGCCGCGGGCGCGTGCCGGGTCATTCTCGGCGCGATCGGCCAAGCGGATCGCGCCCAGCGGCAGGCTGGCGACGCGCCCGGGCGTGCCGGCCAGGAGTTCCACAAGCTCGAGCGAGCCGCCGCCAAGGTCGCCCAGGATGCCGTCGGCGCCGGGGAAGCCGAGCAGCACGCCCTCGGCCGACAGCAACCCCTCCTCGGGGCCGCCCAGGATGCGGACCGGCACGCCCGGCAGCAGCCGTTGCAGTGCGGCGACGAAACCCGGCCCGTTCAGCGCATCGCGCACGGCGGCGGTCGCCAGCACTTCCAGCGGGGCTGCCCGCATCGCGCGGCCGATCGCGTGGTAGCGGGTCATGACGG
>JBBRWI010000156.1:0-9444 GCA_038249305.1 Acetobacterales bacterium | reverse complement strand
GGTCGCCCAGGCCGGCGTGGCATTTGGGCTGGCGGCACTGTTCGCGCGCTTTGGCGACGCGCATGGCCCGGTGTTCAGCGCCGGGCTGGTGCTGTCGGTCGCGGCGCTCGCCGTCGGCTGGCGGGCCGTGGCGCCGGGGTCAGCGCCGAGGGCCAGCCGATGAAGATGCCGGCATCGCCCGGGTCGTCGATGGCCGCGCCGCGACGGAGGAAGCCGCCCGGCCGCACATCCCGACCCGCGCACAGCCCTGCCCGCGCGCGCCCCGCCGGTGCATGGTGCGCCCGACGAATTGCGCGGCCACGCATGCCCAGGCGTTCATGGGGCAGCCGGATGGTCCGCAGGGTCGGGCTGATCGGGCACCATCGCGGCGCGGGGTGAACGGGGGGCGTGGCCGGTCGGGTTGGACACGCTCATGCGGGCGTCGTCCAACCCGTTCCATCGCTGGATCGCGGCGCGGATCGGGGCGGTGATCGCGCAGCCCCGAACAGCGGCGCCCTGATCAGTCCGCGGCGACCTCGACCAGCACCACTTCGGCGTCGTCGGTGGCGGTAATCACCGCCTGGGCCACGTCGCTGATCGCCGCCCCGTCGCGCGGGCCGACGGGCACGCCATTGACCGTGACGCTGCCGCGCGCCGGCACCAGATAGGCGGCGCGGCCAGGGGCCAGGGCCAGGGTCGCCGACTGGCCGCGGGTCAGGGTCGTCGCCATCACCGCCGCATCGGCGTTGATCGGCAAAGCCTCACCCCCCGCGTCGGCCGGGCGGCCGGAGGCAAGCACGGTGATCGCGCCATCGCCGGTCGCTTTCGGGAATTCCTTGGCGCCCCAGCGCGGATCGGCGCCGCGCACGTCGGGCGTGATCCAGATCTGGAAGATGCGCGTCGTCCCGGATTCCAGATTGTATTCCGAATGGGTGACGCCGCGGCCGGCCGACATGATCTGCACGTCGCCGGCCCCGGTGCGGCCGACATTGCCCATGTTGTCCTTGTGGGTGATGGCGCCCTCGCGCACGAAGGTGATGATTTCCATGTCGCGGTGCGGATGCGGGTCGAAGCCGGTGCCCGGGGCGATTTCATCGTCGTTCCACACGCGCAGCCGGCCCCAGTTCATGCGGTCCGGGTCGTGGTAATTGGCGAAGGAGAAGTGATGCTTGGCATTAAGCCAGCCGTGGTTGGCACCGCCGAGGGTGGCGAAGGGGCGGACGTCGATCATGGGGCAATCCTTTGCTGGCCTTTGCGGGATGGGTTGCAGGCCAGATAGGGTTTTGCCGGATGGGTTGCGATGGGGTCGGGGTGGATCGGGGATATTCAGGGCGGTGATGATTGGCTCAGTTCCGCGGCAACCTGGTCGTGGCCGGCGCATCCGGGTTCTGCGCCCGGTGCCGCAGCAGGTGATCGGCCAGCACGCAGGCCAGCATCGCCTCCCCCACCGGCACCGCCCGCAGCCCGACGCAGGGATCGTGGCGCCCCTTGGTCAGGATATCGACATTCTGGCCCTGCCGATCCACCGCCTGGCGCGGGGTCAGTATGGAACTCGTGGGCTTGACGGCGAAGCGCGCGATCACCGGCTGGCCCGTACTGATGCCACCCAGAATCCCGCCGGCGCGGTTGGACAGGAAGCGCACGGTGCCATCCGGTTCCATCCGCATCTCATCGGCATTGTCCTCACCCGACAGGGCGGCGGCGGCAAAACCATCGCCGATCTCGACCGCCTTGACCGCATTGATCGACATCAGCCCGGCGGCGATATCGGCATCGAGCTTGGCGTAGATCGGGGCACCGAGGCCCGGGGGCACGCCGGTCGCGCTGACCTCGATCACCGCCCCGATGCTGCTGCCGGATTTGCGTATGGCGAGCAGGGTTTCTTCCCAGCGCGTGGCGGCAACCGGGTCGGGGCAGAACAGCGCGTTGCGGTCCATCTCCGCCCAGTCCCAGGCGGCGCGGTCCACGGTGTCGGCGCCGAGTGCCACCATCGCACCCCGCACCACCACGCCCGGCCCCAGTATCTTGCGCGCGATGGCGCCGGCGGCGACCCGCATGGCGGTTTCCCGCGCCGAGGACCGCCCGCCGCCACGATGATCCCGCACGCCGTATTTTAGGTGATAGGTCAGGTCGGCATGGCCCGGGCGAAACTGTTCGGCGATGGCGCCGTAGTCGCGGGAGCGCTGGTCCTCATTGTCGATCATCAGCGCGATGGGGGTGCCGGTGGTCAGCCCCTCGAAAACGCCGGACAGGATGCGAACCTGGTCCGGTTCCTGGCGTTGCGTCACGAATTTGGACTGGCCGGGGCGGCGGCGGTCGAGGTCGGGCTGGATATCGGCTTCGGTCAGCGCGATGCCCGGCGGGCAGCCATCGACGACGCAGCCGATGGCCGGGCCGTGGGATTCGCCCCAGGTGGTGACGCGGAACAGATGGCCGAAGGTGTTGTGGGACACGGCTAGACCGTCGCGATATCCGGCGCGTCCTCGGCCTTCATCCCCACCACATGATACCCGCTGTCCACGTGATGCACCTCACCCGTCACGCCCGAGGACAGGTCGGACAGCAGATACACCCCCGCACCCCCCACATCCTCGATCGTCACGTTGCGCTTCAACGGCGCGTTGTACTGGTTCCACTTCAGGATGTAGCGGAAGTCGCCGATCCCGCTGGCCGCCAGGGTCTTGATCGGCCCGGCGCTGATCGCATTCACCCGGATGCCGATGCCGCCCAGATCCACCGCCATGTAGCGCACGCTGGCTTCCAGCGCCGCCTTGGCGACCCCCATCACGTTGTAGTGCGGCGTGACCTTTTCGGCGCCGATATACGACATGGTCAGCAACGACCCGCCAGGGCCCATCATCGGCACCGCCCGCTGCGCCACCGCCGCCAGCGAATAACAGGAGATGTCCAGCGCCTGCAGAAACGCCGCGCGCGGGGTGTCCATATACCGCCCGCGCAGAAACGCCTTGTCGGCAAAACCGATGGCATGCACCAGGAAGTCGATCTTGCCCCAGCGCGCGCCGAGCGCCGCAAAGGCCGCATCCAGGGACGCGTCATCGCTGACGTCGCATGGCAGCACGATGTCGCTGCCGATGCTCGCTGCCAAAGGCCGCACGCGCTTTTCCAAAGCCTCGCCCTGGTAGGTGAAGGCGACCTCCGCCCCCTGCGCCGCGCAGGCCGCGGCGACCCCCCAGGCGATGGAGCGGTCATTCGCCACCCCCATCACCAACCCCCGCTTGCCAGCCATCAGCGTGCCCTTCAGCGGCGCCTCGGGCGCGACGGAGGCGGGGATCGGGATGGCTGGCTGCGTCATGAACCTGTACGTCGATGGTTGCGGGGGGCGTTTGGTGGTGGCACACGCGCCCCCATGCGGCAAGGGGCCGCAGCCCCGGGGCACCACCCATGCAGCGCACCGCCGAAGACCCGTTTGCCCTGTTCGAGGCCTGGATGGCCGAGGCCGCCACCACCGAAGCCAATGACCCCAACGCCATGGCCGTCGCCACCGCGACCACGCAGGGCGCGCCCGCCGTCCGCATCCTGTTGCTGAAGGGGCTGGATGAACGCGGCTTCGTCTTCTACAGCCACGACAACGGCCGCAAGGGTGGCGAACTGGCCGCCAACCCCCGCGCCGCGCTGTGTTTCCACTGGAAAACCCAAGGCCGCCAGATCCGCGTCGAAGGCCCGATCGAACGGGTGACTGCCGCGGAAGCCGATGCCTATTTCGCCACCCGCGCGAAAATGTCGCGGGTCGGCGCCTGGGCATCGAAGCAATCCACCCCGCTCGATTCCCGCGCCACGTTGGAAGCCGCCGTCGCCACCGCGGCCGCGCGTTTCCCCGACGAGACGGTGCCCCGCCCGGATCATTGGGGCGGCTTCCGCTGCGTGCCGACCAGCATCGAGTTCTGGCGCGACATGCCGTTCCGCCTGCATGAACGCCGCGTCTTCCACCGCGGCCCCGAGGGCTGGGACATCGAGATGCTGTACCCATGACCATCCCGGCTGCGCAGGTCGAAGCCGCAGCCCTGCTCGGCCGGCTGACCGGTGCGGCCGCGATCGAGACGCATATCTCGGCGGTCTTCGTCGGCGACGCGGCGGTGTTCAAACTGAAGAAGGCGGTGAGCCTCGGTTTCCTGGATTTCTCGCCCCTGGCCGCGCGCGAACACTTCCTGCGCCGCGAACTGGCGCTGAACGCACCGCATGCGCCGGGGCTGTATCGCGCCGTGCGTCCCATCGGGCGGCGTGACGGCGCGCTGGCGCTGGACGCGCTGCCGGCCGAGGATTGGGTGCTGGACATGGCCCCCATCCCGCCCGGCGATTTCCTCCTGGCGCATCCGCTCGACCCGCCGCTGCTCGATGCCCTGGGCGATGCGGTCGCGGCGCTGCATGCGGCGTTGCCGCCGCTGACCCACGTCGATCAGGTCGCATCGCTGCACCGCGCGCTGGCCGGCAATACGCGTGCGGCGCTGGCGGCCGGGCTGCCCACCGGGCGGGTGACCGCGCTCGATGCCGCCATCGCCACCCGCTTCGATGCCTGCGCCGCCGTGCTGGCCGAGCGCACCCGAGATGGTCATGTGCGGCGCTGCCATGGCGACCTGCATCTGGGCAACCTCGCGCTCTGGCAGGGCCGCCCGGTGCCCTTCGACGCGCTGGAATTCGACGAAGCCCTGGCCGAGATCGACACCGGCTACGACCTTGCCTTCCTGCTGATGGACCTGGACCGGCGGCACGGCCGCACCGCCGCCAACCGGGTGATGAACCGGGTGATCGCCCGCAACGGGGACGCCGGGATGTTTGCGGTGCTGCCCGCCTGGCTCGCGATGCGGGCGCTGATCCGGGCGCAGTGTGAGGCCACTGCGGGCGAGGATGGCCGGGCGCTGCTGGCGCTCGCGGAAGTCTATCTGGTCGCGGCGGCACCTCGCGTCGTTGCCATCGGCGGCTTGCAGGGCACCGGCAAGTCGTCGCTGGCCCGCGCCCTCGCACCCGGCCTCGGGCCCGCGCCCGGGGCGCTGATCCTGCGCAGCGACGAAATCCGCAAGCGCCTGCATGGCGTGGCACCGGAGGCGCCTTTGCCCGATGCCGCCTATACCCCCGCCGCCAGCGATGCGGTGCAATCGGCGATGCTGGCGATGCTCGACGCGGCGCGGCGCGGCGGCCAGTCGGTTGTGCTGGATGCGATGTTCCTCGACCCTGCGTTGCGCGCGGCGGTCGAACATGCCAGCGGCGATGCTTTCACCGGGGTGTGGCTTGAGGCACCGCTCGATGTGCTGCGCGCGCGCCTGGCGCGGCGGCAGGGCGATGCGTCGGATGCGACCATCGCGGTGCTGGAGCAAAGTGCTGCCGCCGATGCCGGCGACATCCGCTGGCACCGCCTGGATGCGACGCAGGATCCGACCGCCAAGGCGCGCTTGCTTTTCGCCATGGCGTGATAGACTGACGGCAGTGTTCACCCCCGCCTGGAGGACCACGCCATGGCCTATCGCCGCATTCTCCTGCCGCTGACCGGCACCTCCTCGGGCGAGGCCGCGCTGCACGCCGCGCTGTCGGTCGCCGGCATCTATGAATCCCACGTCCATTGCCTGCACGTCCGCGTCGATGCGCGCGATGTCGCGCCGCTCGCCGGCGAAGGCCTGTCGGGCGCCATGATCGAGGAGATGATGGCCGCCACCGAACGCGAAAGCGGCGAGCGTGCCGATCGCGTGAAAGCGCTCTGGACCAAATTCGTCGAGGGCCGCGACGTGACCCTGGCCGAAAGTGCCGAGGTCGCGATGAAGGCGCCGGGTGCCACGCTCTCCTTCCAATCCGTCGCGGGGCGGGAGGAGGATATCGTCGCGCAGCAGTCCCGCCTCTACGACCTGGTCGTCGTGCCGCACCCCGAAAGTGGCGAGGATGTCTCCTCCTCCGACGCGCTGCATGCGGTGCTGTTCGACAGCGGGCGCCCGGTGCTGATGGCGCCGCGCGAAACGCCGGCGACCATCGGCTCGCGCGTCTGCGTCGCCTGGAACGGCACCGCGCAATCGGCGACCGCGGTGGCCGAGGCCCTGCCCTGGCTGCACCGCGCCGACCACATCCGCATCCTGCATGCCCCCGAGTACCAGCGCCGCGGGCCGGACGCCGCGGGCCTGCAGGCCTATCTTCGCTGGCATGGGATCGAGGCCGAGGCCGTGCCATTCAAGCCCGCCACCCGCGAAGTCGGCGCCGGGCTGCTGGGGGCCGCGCGCGATTTCGACTGCGACCTGCTGGTGATGGGCGCCTATAGCCATTCCCGCCTGCGGCAGTTGATCCTGGGGGGCGTGACCCGCCATGTGCTGGAGAACGCGGACATCCCGGTGCAGATGTGCCGCTGAAAGCCACCGGGATTTCTTGACTCGTGGCCGGGCCTTGTAGATAACACATGTTCCCATCTGCCGAGGCCCCGCCATGCCCTTCCCTGACCCGCGCCCCGTCGCGGCCGATCTTGGCGCCTTCGTCAGCCTTTGCGGGCGGAAACACTGGGCGGCGCGCGTCGCAACCCTGAGTGGCAAGGCCGCATCCAAATCTCAATCTGCGCGGGCGACCCAGCAGCGCCATGCCCTCGAACTGACCCTGGCCCGCATGTCGGACCCTGGCATCCTGGCCCGGTCGTCCCGCGCCGAGCGACGCATCCTCGCCTTGGCCAAGGAAGCGGCGAAGCTGGCCGCGACCCTGGCCCCCGAACCCCGCGCCCGGCTGGTCGCCCGGCTGCGCGAGGGTCTGTCCGACGATGCGACGCTGGTGCCGCTGTTCCATACCCTGCGCGTCGCGGCGTTGCAGCGCGCGCGTGGGTTCGACGTCCACTTCGCCGGCCTCGCCGACGACAGCCCGCATGACCTGATCATCGCCAAGGATGGGCAGGAGGTGGAGGTCGTCTGCGAGACTGTCTCGGCCAATGAAGGCCGCCCGGTGCACCGCGGCGACTGGTGCGCCCTGGTCGATATGGTCAACCCCGACCTGCGGACCTGGCTTGCCGCCCACCCCGGCCGCTACCTGCTGAAGATGACCCTGCCGGAGGGCTTGCAGGGACCGGAGCGGCTGGCGGCGCTGTATGGCCGCATCTCCGGCATGCTGGCGACCCAGAAACGGCAGGACGCCTCGGCCGATGTGGTGATGAAGCTGGACCCGCTGATGCTGGCCGGCGCCCAGGCCTCGCTGCCCGCCAACCTGCGGGCGAACTTCGGCCCCGAAGCGCATCTGGCGGTGACCGGCGATGCCTCGGGCGGCAGCGTCTTCGTCATGGCCGCCCGCGCGGGGCAGGAGAATGCCATCGCCCAGGCCGTCGCCCGCCGCATGGCGGCCGCCGCCGCCAGCCGCCTGACCGGGCTTCGGCCAGGCATCATCGCGGTCTTCATCGATGACCTGGAACGCGCCGAATGGCGGGCGCTGCGGGAGACGCTGGAGCTGGAGGGCGCCGCCCGCCGCTTCCTGACCGACCACGCCGCACGGCCGGTGCTGGCCCTGTCCTGCGCCAGCCGCATGGAATTGCTGGGGCTGGCCCCGCCCGATGCAGTGGAGGGCGGCGAACTCCGCTTCCGCAACCAGGCGCATCCGGCGGCGAAGAACCTGGCGCTGATGCCGGCGATCGCCTCCAGCGTCTGAGGCGCCGCGGCCGGTCACGGCCGCTTGCCCAGGCTGCGGCCGGAGGCCACCGCGCCCTCGCCGAATTTTTGCCGCAGCGCCTCCATCGCCTTCCACCGCGCGGCCCGCCGCGGCGCGTCGGGGTCGGCCAGATCCCCGGCATCCGCCCCGGCCGCCGGCACCAGCGGCGCGGCGCCGATCCCGATCAGCCGGAACGCCGTGCCATCGGCTTCCCTGGCCAGCAGCGGGCGGGCTGCGGCAAACAGTGTCTCGGGCACCGCGCTCGGCGCCGGCAGCCTCGCCTGGCGGGACCGCGTGGCGAAATCGGCGGTCTTCAGTTTCAACGCCACGCCACCGGCGGCAAAGCCCTGCTCGGCCAGCCGCCGCGCCAATTTTTCGCAGAGCCGCCAGAGCGGCTGCTCAAGGGCCGCGACTTCGCGCAGATCGGCCTCGAAGGTGGTCTCGGCGCTGATCGACTTGGTCTCCCGCACTGGGTCCACCGGGCGGCGGTCCTCGCCCCGCGCGCGGGCGGCCAGCCCCGGCCCCTCATCCCCGAACCGCGCCGCGGCGCGGGCATCGAGCGATCCCAACTGGCCGAGGGTCATGATCCCCGCCGCCGCCAGGCGCCGCGCCATGGCCGGCCCGATGCCGGGCAGCATGCGCACGGGGTCCGGGGCCAGCAGCGCACCGGCCTCGGCCGCGTCGATCACCGCAAAGCCGCGCGGCTTGTCGCGGCCGGCGGCCAGCTTGGCCAGCAGGCGGTTGGCGGCGAGGCCGATGGAGACGGTGACCCCGACCTCGCGCTCCACCGCCAGCGCGAAGCGCGCCAGCACGACGGCGGGCGGCGCGCCGTGCAGCGCCGCGGTGCCGGACAGGTCGAGCACCGCCTCGTCGATGGACAGGGGTTGGACCAGCGGTGTCAGCGCCTCCATCAGCGCCCGCACCTGGCGCCCGGCGGCGACGTATTTGGCCATGTTGGGCTTGATCACCACGGCATCGGGGCAGGCGGCCAGCGCCTTGAACATCGGCATCGCCGACCGCACGCCGCGGGTCCGCGCGACATAGCAGGCGGCGGCCACCACGCCCCGCCGGCCGCCGCCGATCAGCACGGGCTTGGATCGCAGCGTGGGGTCGTCACGCTTTTCCACGCTGGCATAGAAGGCATCGCAATCGACATGGGCGATGGCCAGGTCGAACAGGCTGCGGTGCCCGACCAGCCGCCACCCGCCGCAGGCCGGGCAGCGGTCGAACGCCGCCGGCGCGTGGTGCAGGCAATCGCGGCAGAGGGTTGGCCCGGTCATGCGTGGCCACGCGGGGGCGCCACACCAAGCCCTGCGATGGTGTCGGCGCACCGCATCCGGTCAGGCCGGGGACAGCACGTGGATCACGCGGGCGGCGACCATGTCGCGGGTCGCGGCGCCATAGGCCTGCATGTGCGGGGCGGCAGCGTGGGCGCGCAGCGCGTCCAGACTGGCCCATTGCTCGACCACCACGAAACTGTCGGGGCCAAGGGGGGTCTGGATCGGCCCGGCCTCGGGCGTATCGGTCGCCGGGCCATAGGCGAGGCAACCGTCCTCGGCCAGCACGGCCGGGATATTGGCCCGCATGATGTCGAGGATGCTGGCCCGCAGGCCGGGCTTGGCGGTGATCATGGCGAGGACGTGGATCATGGGTTTGGCGCCTTTCCCTGGTGGAGGCGGCAAGCGTCGGTCCGATTCTGGTGGGCGTCCATCACGGCCAGGCCAGCCGCACGCAGCGGGGGATGGATTTTTTCCCCGCAAGCGTCCGCAACAGCCGTCGCAGCAGCCGGATCACCCCGAGGTCGCCGCGCAAAACCGCAGGCAGCGTATGGCAAAGCAGCCTTTCGGACATATC
>JBBRWI010000155.1:0-9493 GCA_038249305.1 Acetobacterales bacterium | reverse complement strand
CGCATCGCCCCCGTTCAGGCCTTGGCCCGACGCCGGCGGCATCCCGCCCAGCAGGCCCAGCAAGGCAATGGCGATAAAGCCCATCGAACGGTTCATGGCATGGCTCCCTGATGACGCGGCGGGCCGACGTGGGGCCAGCCAAACGATGCAGATTGCGCCCGCGCCGATGCCGCCGCCTTGATCCGGATCAGGCGGCAGCGCGATTGGCCGGGTCGCGGCGCCGACCGGATGCTGATCCGGATCAAGGACAGCCGGCCCCTCTGCGCCGCAATGTGCCGACACGGCCGCTGCCGAAGGAACTCGGCGGCCGGGCCCGGCCCTGCCACGGCAGCACGAAAGGAGGATCACACGATGTGCCTTCACCAAATCACCACCACGGCTGCCCGCCGCGGCCTGCCCCTGTGCTCGCATGGCCGGTGCCGGCCATGACCGACGCCACGAAGGACTGGATTGTCATCGCCGATGGCGAACACGCGCGCTTCCTGACGCGGACGCCACAGGGGGGGTTCCATACGTTCAAGACACTGGCGTCGGAGGCCGCCGGCATGAAGGCCTCCGACCTCGGCGCCGACCGACCCGGGCGCGCCTTTGAAAGCGGCGATGTCGCGCGGCACGCGATCGCCCCGCGTGAGGATCTGCACCAGCGCGAAAAGCACCGCTTCGCCGCCCTGGTCGCGGCGCATCTGAATGCCGCAGCCGGGGCCGGGCTGTTCGCCCATCTGATGCTGGTGGCGCCGACGCGGACCCTTCAGGCACTGGAGGCCGAGCTTGACGAACCAGCGGTGTCGCGCGTGACCCACCGCATCGCCAAGGACCTGACGCATGTCCCCAACGGCGACCTGGCGCCGCATTTGCAGCCCAGGCCGGGGGCCTGATCCAGGCGGGCTTCGCCGCGCCGGGGCCAACGACTAAGATCACCTCACCCTGCCGGAGTCGCAGCCATGGCCTTCGTGATCGCCGTCGCCCAGCGCAAGGGCGGCGCCGGCAAATCCACCGTCGGCGCCAACCTCGCGACCGCCCTGGCCGAAACCGGCGAGAAGGTCACGCTGCTCGACACCGACCCGCAGGGCACCCTGACCCGCTGGCATGCGGAACGCGACGCCAACGCCCATCCCCGCCGCGTGCCGCTGGTGTTCCAAAGCCTTTCCGGCTGGCGCGTGGCCCAGGCGATCGCAGGGCACAAGCGCGAGGCGGGCTTCGTCGTGATCGACACCCCGCCGCATGCCGATACCGATGCGCGCAACGCGATCCGCGCCGCCGATCTCGTTCTGGTGCCCCTGCAACCTTCGGCTGCCGACCTCTGGGCGATGGATGCGACGCTGGAGGTGACGGTCGCCGAACGCCGCCCGGTGCTGGTGATGCTGAACCGGCTGCCCGCCTCGGGCAAATTGCGCGACCAGATCGAGGCCGAGGTGAAGCGTCGTGGGCTGCCGCTGCTGGCCGCGGCCTTCGGCAACCGCACCGGTTTCGCCGCAGCCTTTGCCCTCGGCCTCGGCGCCGTGGAACATACGCCCAAGGCCGCCGCCGCGGCCGAGGCGCGGGCGCTGGCCGAAGCCCTGCTCCGCGAAGCCAAATGAAGGACGCCGCATGATCACCGGTCCGCTCGCTTTCGCCTTGCATGTGCTGGGTGCCGTGCTTTGGGTGGGGGGCATGGTTTTCGCGATCCTGGTGCTGCGGCCCGCGCTGGGGGCGCTGGCGCCGGCCGACCGGCTGGCGCTGCTGGGGCGCACGCACAAGCGTTTCTTCCTGATCGTCTGGCACGCGATGCCGATCACCATCGCCTCCGGCTACGCGCTGATGCTGACCTGGTATGGCGGCTTCGCCGGGGCGGCCTGGCATGTGCATGTCATGCACCTGACCGGGCTGATCATGGCCGGGGTGTTCCTGGCGATCTTCTTCGGGCCATGGCGGGCGATGCGCGCGGCGCTGGCGGCCGGCAGCCTGCCGGAGGCCGCCGCGGCGAATGATCGCATCCGCCGCTTGGTGACCGTGAACATGGCGCTCGGCCTGGCGACCGTGGCGGTCGCCGCCTGGGGCCGTTTCGGCGGGTGATCACGGCCGAACCGCCGGGCGGCGCGGTGGAGGCCGCCATCCTGGCCGGCCTGCTTGCCCACAATGCCGAGGCGACCGGCCAACCATTGCGCGAGGCCCTGGTTTTCGCGCTGCGCGATGCCGCGGGCGTGCTGACAGGGGGGCTGAAGGGCGAAATCGCGCTGGGCTGGCTGCTGGTGGACCAGTTGTGGATCGCCCCCATGGCGCGCGGCCGTGGCCAGGGGGCGGCCTTGCTCACGCGCGCCGAGGACGCCGCCCGGGCGCGCGGCGCGGTCGGCGCGCATCTCTACACCAGCACCTTCCAGGCCCCAGGCTTTTACGCACGGTTCGGCTATGTCGAGATCGGGCGGTTGCGGGGCCGGCCGGCCGGGCATGACCGGCTTTGGATGGCCCGCCGTTGGGGTTGACTTACCGGCGCTGCGCCTGCTCCAGAAGGTCGGTCCCCGCCGCGCGCAGCGCAACCGCCAGGCTCGCGTCGGGTTCGACCTGCCGCACCCCGGCCGCGGCCATCCGCGCGGCGTTTTCGGCGATGCGTGTCCCCAGCGCGCGCCATTGGCGCGCCTCGGTCGCCTGCGCCGCGCGGCCAAGCGCCACTTGCGCATCGGCGGTCAGCGCCGACAGCGCCGCGTTGCCGCAGAAAGCGAAGCTGAGCGGCCAGGCCCAGTCGAGCCGGGTGAAATGCGGCAGGCTCTCCCAAAGCCTCGCCCCTGCCCCGCCATCGCCCGACGACAGCACCGCATCGATGCTGCCGGCGCGCACACGCGGCATGGCATCGGCAAAGGAAATCGCCTCGGCCGCCGCGCCGGCCGCCTGGAAGGTCGCGGTCGAGGTCGCATCGAAGGTGCGTATCTTCAGCCCCGCGGGATCGGCGGCGCCCCGGACCGGGCTGCGCGACCAGATCCCGGCCGGCGGCCAGGGCGTGACATAGAGCAACCGCAGCCCCCGCGCGGCGAGCAGTTCGATCACGGCGACCCGCGCCAGCGCCCATAGCCGTCGCGCATCCTCGGCCGAACCGGTCAGGAACGGCAGCGCAAACAGGCCGAGCACCGGCATCGCCATCGCGCCCCCAAAGGCATCGGCCGCCGCGACCACCCCATCGGCGACGGCCCGCGGCATGAAAGCCGAACGCAACTCGCCCGGCGCGTCAAAGCCCGCCGTCACGGTGAGGTCAGCGGCGGTCGCAGCCTGGGCGAAGAAGGCGATGCCTTCGCCGGGCAGGCTGGTCGCCGGGTATTCGGTGACGATGGACCAGACAGTGGCAGCGCGCGCCTGGGGCGCCGCGATCAGGCAAGGAAGGGCAAGGCCGAGGCCACGTCGATCGATCATCACATCAGCCTGGCACGGTCAGCGCGCGCGACCCAAGACCATCTCCCGCCACCAGATGAACAGCCCCGAGCCGACCAGCACCAGGATGCCCAGGACATCCCACCCATCCGGCCATTCGGCCCAGAGCAACGCGCCGAGCAGCGTGGTCCACAGGATGCCGGAATACTCGAACGGCGCGAGCAGCGTGGTATCTGACCGCCGATAGGCCGCGGTCATCAGCAGTTGCGCGACCGCCGAGATCACACCCAGCCCCACCAGCAGCAACCATTGCCGGCCATCGGGCCAGACCCAGCCCGGGATCGCGACCAGCCCCGCGACCAGCCCCGCGCCGATCGCGAACCACAACACGATGGTGACACTGTTCTCGCCGACCTCCCCCAGGCGGCGGATCGAGATCATCGCCAGCGCCCAGCCGAGGCCCCCCAGCAGCACGAGGCCGACCGCCACGGGCGGGTAGCTCCCACCGCTCGCTGACCAGGGCTGCAGCATCACCAGCACGCCGCAGAAACCGACCACGACCGCGGTCCAGCGCCGCCAGCCGACCCGCTGCCCGAGCAGCGGCGCCGATAGCGCGGTCAGGAAGAGGGGCATGGTGAAGCCGAGCGCCGTGACCGTCGCCAGCGGCATCACGGCATAGCCGTAAAAGGCGCCCAGCATGCCGAACAGGCCGAAGACACAGCGCTGCACATGGCCCCAGGGGTGCCGGGTCCGCAGCGCGGCCAGCCCACCGTTCGCCGCCAGCACGGGCAGCAGGGCGGGCAGGGCAAACACGTTGCGGAACAGGATGAGTTGCGCCACCGGGATCGCGCCGTCGATCGCCTTCACGCAGACCGCCGCCAGCGCGAACATGCCCGCGGCCCCCAGCACGTAAAGGATCGCGCGGGAGGCCCGCGCCGTCTCACCGGCCTCAACACCACCCGCCATGCCGCCCCCCGTCGCGTTGCAGCATAGCATTCGGGTGGCCCTGCGAAACCGCCCGCCGCCCCATGTTCACAGACGGCGGAACAGGGCTAAGAACGATCATAGTGACCGACCGACACCCCAAGGCGCCGCGCGTGCCGGCCCATCCGCTGATCGACGTGCAGAACGACGCGGTGGTCTATGGCGGACGCTTCGCCATGCAGGTCGTCCAGTTCCGCTATCGCAAGTTCGATGGCGCCTGGTCGCGCAGCCTGACCTGGGAATTGTGGCGCCACGGCGATGGGGTGATGTGCCTGCCCTATGACCCCTGGACCGACCGCGTGGCGCTGATCGAACAATTCCGCCTGCCGGCCCTGGCCGCGGGGCTGGAACCGGTGATGTTCGAATGCCCCGCCGGCATGCTGGAACAGGGCGAGGACCCGGCCCATGCCACCATCCGCGAAACTGCCGAGGAGACGGGCCTCGAGCCGGACCGCTATCTCGCGCTCGGGCGCTTCATGCTGATGCAGGGGGGCTGCGATGAGATCTCCCACGCCTCGATCGGCCGGGTGCGGCTGCCCGACCTTGGCTGGCTGGCCGATGCCGGCGTCGAGACGGAGAATGAAAGCACCCGCGTCGTCGTGGTCGCGGCCGAGGAAGCCTTTGCCATGGTCGCCGACAATCGCATCCTGAACATGCCGGCGGCCTTCTGCATCCAGGCACTGCAACTGCGGCGGCCGGTGCTGCGCGCCCAATGGAGCATGCCATGACCATCCTGCTGTTCCGCGACGACGCGATGCTGCGGCAGGTGACGGCGATCGTGGTCACGTCCGGCCCCGAGGGCGTCGTGCTCGACCGCACCCCCTTCTATCCGCGCGCTGGCGGCCAGCCGGGCGATGCCGGCGTGCTGGACTGGGATGGCGGGCAGGCCCCCGTCACCGAAGCCCGCAAGGGGGAGGCCGAGGCCGTGCTGCATGTGTTGGCCGAGGGCGCGACCCCGCCGCCGGTCGGCGCGGCGGTGACAGCGACGCTCGACTGGGGGCGGCGGCATCGGCACATGCGGATGCACACCGCCCTGCATCTGCTCTGCGCGGCCTTGCCCGGCGTCGGCGTGACCGGCGGCCAGATCGGCGCCGACAAATCCCGCCTGGATTTCGACATGGCCGAACCGCCGACGAAGCAAGCGCTGGAGGCGGCGCTGAACGACCTGGCCGCGGGCGGGCATGCCGTCACCGACCGCTGGATTTCAGATGCCGAACTCGACGCCATGCCATCGCTCGTCCGCACGCTGTCGGTGCAGCCGCCACGCGGCGCGGGGCGCATCCGCCTGGTGCGGATCGGGCCGGAAGCCGCGGCCATCGACCTGCAACCCTGCGGCGGCACGCATGTCGGCAATACCGCCGAGATCGGCGCGATCCGCGTCGGCAAGATGGAAAGCAAGGGGCGGCAGAATCGCCGCGTTTCGATCACCCTGGAGGATGCGTGATGCACCCCGTCGTCTCCGTCGCCTGGCTCGCGGCCAATCTGTCGGCCCCCGACCTCGTGATCTTCGATGCCACCATGTATCTGCCGACCGAGGGCAAGAATGGCGCCGTGGAATATGCGGCCGGCCACATCCCCGGCGCCTTTTTCCTCGACATCGATGTCGTGGCCGACCAGGAAACCAGCCTGCCGCACATGGCGCCGACGGCCGGTCGTTTCGCCGCATTGATGGGCGCGGCCGGGGTTGGGAACACCAGCCGCGTCGTCGTCTATGACCAGACCGGCATGACCCGCGCCCCGCGCGGCTGGTGGCTGTTCCGGCTGTTCGGGCATCAGCAGGTGGCGGTGCTGGATGGCGGGCTGCCAGCCTGGCGCGCCGCCGGCCAGGCGATCGAGGCGACCGCCCCCGCGCCGCGCGCCCCCACGACCTACACCCCCGATTTCCGCGCCGAACGCATCAAGGGCATCGGCGACGTGAAGCGCATCGTAGCGGATGGTTCGGCCGCCATCGTCGATGCCCGCGCGCGCGGTCGCTTCGCCGGCACCGCCCCCGAACCGCGCCCCGGGCTGCCGTCGGGGCATATGCCCGGCGCGGGCAATCTTCCGGCGACCGAGATCACCGGACCGGACGGGCTGCTGCTGCCGCCCGAGGCCCTGCGCGCCGCCTTCGCCGCCGCCGGCGCGGATGGCCAGAAACCGATCGTCACCACCTGCGGCACCGGGGTCACCGCCTCGGCCATCGCCCTGGCCGCGGTGGTCGCGGGCCTGCCCGAACCCGCCGTCTATGATGGTTCCTGGACCGAATGGGCCGCGCGCCCGGAAACCCCGAAAGTCACATCCGCATGACCGACGACGCCTTCGAAACCCGCATGAGCCACGCCGGCCGCGCCGGCACCCGCGCCTATGGTTTCGTGAACCCCGGCGTGCAGCGCGGATCGACCGTGCTGTTCCCGAATGTCGCGGCGCGGCGGGAAGCGGCCAAGCATCGCTTCGAGCAGGTGATGACCTATGGCACCCAGGGCGGGCCGACCCACTACATGCTGGAGGACGTGGTCGCCGAGATCGAGGGCGGCACGCGCGCGCTGATCGTCGGCACGGGGCTGGCCGCCGTCGCGGTGCCGCTGCTCGCCTACCTCAAGGCTGGCGACCATTGCCTGATGCCCGACAGCGTCTATGGCCCGGCGCGCAACCTGGCCGAAGGGTTGATGAAGGGCTGGCACATCGGCACGACCTTCTACGACCCCCAAATCGACGAGGCCGGCATGGCAGCGCTGATCCAGGCAAACACCCGGGTCGTCTATACCGAAAGCCCCGGCAGCCACACGTTCGAGGTGCAGGACATCCCCGCCATCGCCCGCGCCGCGCATGCCGCCGGTGCCAAGGTGCTGATGGACAACACCTGGGGCCTGCACCACTTCCAGCCCTTCACGCATGGCGTCGATGTGTCGATCCAGGCGCTGACCAAATATCTGGTCGGGCATTCGGATGCGCTGCTCGGCAGTGTCACCGTGAACAACGAGGAGGATTGGCTGGCCGTGCGCGGTGCGGCCAATGCGATGGGCCATTTCGCCAGCCCCGACGATGTCTGGCTCGGCCTGCGCGGCGCGCGCACCATGCCGGTGCGGATGAAGCGCCAGCAACAGAGCGGCATCGAGGTCGCGGCCTGGCTGGAAGCCCAACCCCAGGTCGCCCGCGTGCTGCACCCGGCCCTGCCGAGCCACCCGGGCCATGCCCTCTGGCAGCGCGATTTCACCGGCGCCGCGTCGTTGTTCGGCGTGGTGCTGAAGCCGGGCTACACCGACGAACAGGGGGTTGCCTTCATCGACGGGCTGCGGCTGTTCGGCATCGGTGCGTCCTGGGGCGGCTTCGAATCGCTGGCCATCCCGACCACGGGCGTCGTTACCCGCACGGCGACCCCGGGCGAGTTGGGCGGCTTCACCGTGCGTATCCATATCGGGCTGGAAGACCCGGCCGACCTGATCGCCGATCTGGCGCTGGGGCTGGCGGGGTTGGATGCGCCGACGCCGGCCGCTATCGACTGAGGCCGCCGCGCGCCGGCAGCCAGGCGAAGACGGCATAGCCCGCCAGGGTCAGCAGCCCTGGCGGCGTCGCGAAATCCGCCACCCATTCGCCAAAGTCCCAGCCGCGCAGCGCGACGCCGACCAGGAACTCCAGCACCAGCAGCAGCGCCAGCGCACAACACCCCATGACCAGCCGTGCGCGCACGGCGAAGCGCCGCACGATACGGGGCGCGATCCAGGCGCAGAACAGCAGCAGCAGCGGCAATTCCACCAGCAGCGCGCCGATGCGCCCGATCGCGGGCACGAGGAAAAACTCGCGCAGCGGCCCCAGCACGAAGCCGGCAGCGAAGGCCGCCAGCATGTAGACGACCGCCCCCCTCAGCGTCGGGCTCAGAACACCACCACGCTGCGGATGCTCTCCCCGGCATGCATCAGGTCGAAGCCCTTGTTGATGTCGTCCAGCGGCATGACATGGGTGATCAGGGGATCGATTTCGATCTTGCCGTCCATGTACCAGTCCACGATCTTCGGTACATCTGTCCGCCCGCGTGCGCCGCCGAACGCGGTGCCGCGCCAGTTGCGGCCGGTGACGAGTTGGAAGGGCCGGGTGCTGATCTCCTGCCCCGATGCCGCGACGCCGATGATGATGCTGGTGCCCCAGCCGCGATGCGTGCACTCCAGCGCCTGGCGCATCACGGTCGTATTGCCGATGCATTCGAAGGAAAAATCGGCGCCGCCATCAGTCAGGTCCTGCACCGCTTGCACGACCTTGTCGCGGCCGATCACGTCGGGGTTGATGAAATGGGTCATGCCGAAGCGTCGCGCCATCGCCTCCCGCGCGGGGTTCAGGTCGATGCCGATGATCCGGTCCGCCCCCACCAGGCGCGCGCCCTGCAAAACGTTCAGCCCGATGCCGCCGAGCCCGAAGACCGCGACCGTGGCCCCGGGCCAGACTTTTGCTGTGTTGATGACCGCGCCGATGCCGGTGGTGACGCCGCAGCCGATGTAGCAGATCTTCTCGAAGGGCGCGTCGGTCCGCACCTTGGCCAAGGCGATCTCCGGCAGCACCGTGTAATTGGCGAAGGTGCTGCAGCCCATGTAGTGCATCACTGGCGCGCCATCGCAGGTGAAGCGCGATGTGCCATCGGGCATCACCCCGCGGCCCTGTGTCGCGCGGATCGCGGTGCACAGGTTGGACCGCTGCGACAGGCAGGTTTTGCAGCCGCGGCATTCGGGCGTGTAGAGCGGGATGACATGATCCCCCGGCTTCACACTGGTCACGCCCGCGCCGATCTCGCGCACGATGCCCGCGCCCTCATGGCCCAGGATAGCGGGGAACAGCCCCTCGGGGTCGGCCCCCGACAGCGTATAGGCATCGGTGTGGCAGAGCCCCGTCGCCTTGATTTCGACCAGCACCTCGCCCGGCTTCGGGCCGCCGATCTCCACCATGCCGATGCTGAGGGGTTCGCCGGCTTTCCAGGCGATGGCGGCGCGGCTTTTCATGCGGTGGACTCCCTGGCGTGTCGCGCCGATGGTTCGGGTGCGGCGCGCGCGGCGTCAAGGCCATGACGGTGCTGGTCATCGGCGCCGGCCCGGCCGGGCTGATGGCGGCCGAGACCATCGCCACGGCCGGCCGCGCCGTGCTGGTCGCCGACCGCATGCCCTCGGTCGCGCGCAAGTTCCTGATGGCCGGGCGCGGCGGGCTGAACCTG
>JBBRWI010000154.1:0-9705 GCA_038249305.1 Acetobacterales bacterium | reverse complement strand
TTGACGGTGCCGGTGGGCGCGGTCGTCTGCGCGCCGGCATCGGGGGCGATGGCAAGGCCGGCCGCCAGGCCGCCGAGCATCAGCATGCGTGCCATGTTCATGGATGAGTCCTTTTTTTCTGGCGTCGTCCACCCACGATGGAGGACTATCTTCATCAACACGCGAAGCACGAAAGGGTTGCGACGGCGCGTTCCATCCCGACGTCGTGGGCCAGGTGCCGGCGGCATCCGCTCTCGGGATTGGCGACCGCGGCTGGCCTGTCCCAACGTTCTGCTCATCGACACGGGCCGCCCGTTCGGCTTCATCGACGACCCTGGAAAAAGGCAGCGTGCTGACGGCCGAACTGACGCAGGCGGCGCCTGCCACTGCCAATGCCTGCGGCTTGCAAATGACCCATGGTCGCAGGGGCGGCGCACGCAACGTCGCGCGCGCCAGGATGAAATCTCAGGTCGCCCATTAGAGCACGAGATCGATCCAAGTGGATCGATCTCGTGCTCTAGAAGCCGTTGAATCTAGAGCAAGAAATCGGATCAGATGATCCCATCTGATCCGATATTGCTCTAAGCCAGTTGCGCACGGGCAACCCGGATGGCGGACGCCACGTTGTCTCATCCTACGGCAGGCTCCGCTTCCACGATGACAATAGAGATGTCGGTCCTGGTCGGCGCGGTCGCATCCGTCGCGTCCGTCGCGAGCTTTGCCCCGCAGGCCTGGAAGGTCATCCGGACACGGGATACCAGCAGTCTTTCTTCTGCGATGTGTGGGCTGACGGTCGTGTCGTGTAGCCTTTGGTTCGCTTATGGAATTATGCTCGGACAGTGGCCATTAATCGTCACGAATGGCATCTGCTCGGCCTTGTCGGGCTTCATCCTGACGATGAAGCTGCTGCCTCCGTCGGGGAAGCAGGCTGTTGCCGACGCGATTGATCCGCATTCGCCGAACGGCTGACTTGGTTCCTCGCGTACTCCCCTGGTCGGGCAGGCGCAGATGTCTCAGGCCCATGGGCCCGCGAGCGCCGTCAAGGTCCGCGGCGTCGCGGATTTGCTGACATCCACTGGCAATGCGCCTCGCATGCCGCCGGGCAGAACCCGCCCGCCGCCATTCCGGCACGCTGTCGGGCTGTGGCCGGTTATCGCGCAACCGTCACGCCACGGCCCGTCAGGACCCTTGCGGCCCGATTTAGCGTCGCGTTACCTATCCCTGGTGGGTGCCACCACGATTCGCCCCTAGGGGTCGGGCCGACGCGACCGGGACCGAGGAATCGGCCCGGGCGATCGGACCGGGGGGCGAACGGGACACCCCTTGGTCAGGAGGCGTGCTGATGTCTGCTCATCTCAGCCTGGAAACCGAACACGCCCACAATCCGCTTGATGTGTTGGAGCAGATCCTGGGTGCGAACGACTGGACGCATGAACGTGCGTCGGATTCGGAAATGGCCGCCGAGGCACCCGGAAAATGGTGCGACTATGGGCTCTGGTTTTCCTGGTCGCGGGAGATCAGCGCCATGCATTTCTCCTGTGCCTTCGACATGAAGGTGCCGGCGAACCGGCGCGGACCTCTGTTCGAATTGCTGGCCCTGGCCAATGAGAAACTGTGGATCGGCCATTTCGGCATCGACGGCGATGATGGCGTGCCGGTGTTTCGCCATGCGGTCCTGCTGCGCGGCGCTGGCGGGGCCTCGGCCGAGAGCCTGGAGGACATGGTCGATATCGCGCTTACCGAATGCGAGCGCTTTTTCCCGGCCTTTCAGTTCGTGCTCTGGGGCGGCAAGGCGCCGGCCGAAGCCTTGGCCGCGGCGATGCTGGAGTGCGTGGGGGAGGCTTGATGCCCCGCTGACGGCGCGGCAGACCGGGGCCACACGACAGGAACCGCACGCCCGATGCAAGAAGTCATGCCCCACACCCTGCCCCACACCCTGCCCCCGCTTCTTCTGGTCGGTTGCGGCAAGATGGGCGGTGCGATGCTGGCCGGCTGGCGCGAGCGGGGCCTGGGCGAGACGATCGTGGTCGATCCCTTCGCCGCCGGCCCGATCCCCGGCGCCACGCTGCTGCGCGACGCCCCGGCGATCCCGGCGGGCTTCGCCCCGCGCGCCGTGATCCTGGCGATCAAGCCGCAGGAGGCTTCGGCCACCTTGGCGGGCTTTGCCCGTTTCGCCCGGGATGCCGTGTTCCTTTCGATCATGGCCGGGCGTGGGGTGGCGGCGATGGACGCGGCGCTCGGTGGCGCGGCCCGCATCATCCGCGCCATGCCCAATACCCCGGCCGCGATCCGCCAGGGTTTTACCGTGGCCTGCGCCGGGCCGCGCGCGAACGCCGCCGACCGCGCCCTGGCCGATACGCTGCTGTCCGCGATCGGTGAGGTCGCCTGGGTCGCGGATGAGGCGCTGATCGACCCGGTCACCGCGGTTTCCGGTGGCGGCCCGGCCTATGTCTTCCTGCTGGCGGAGGTGATGGAGGCCGCGGCGATCGCCCAAGGCATCCCGGCGGACCTTGCCCGCCGCATGGCGCGCGCCACGGTCGCGGGGTCGGGCGCGCTGCTGGCCGCCAGCCCCGAGGATGCGGCGGCGCTGCGCCGTGCCGTGACCAGCCCCCAGGGCACCACCGAACGGGCGCTGGCGGTGCTGATGGCCGAAGACGCCTGGCCCGCGTTGATGGACCGCGCCATCGCCGCCGCCACCGCCCGGTCGCGCGAACTCGGCGCGGCGTAGAGGATCATCCGTTTGCATGGATAAAGCGGCCCGACGAAACAGGCGGCCAGGGTCTGGGCCATGAGCCCTTGCGTTCGGCACTGACTCCAACTGGCCGCCTGAACCCCCCTTACGGCAACCGTCCCGCGCCCCGATATGTTCAGCCGACAGCAGGAACCTCGCTCATGACGCCGTCCGAAGACACCGCCGACTACGCCCCCCCGGCGTTCGCGCCAGTCGCGCTGCCCGAGACAACGCTGCCCGGGACAACGCTGACCGATACCGCGCTGATGGAGGCGTTGTGGCGCGTGGTCGCGGCCGAGGGCTGGCGGGCCGCCACGATCGAGGCGGTGGCGGCCGAGGCCGGCGTGCCCGCCGCTGGCTTGCGCGCCCGGTTTCCCAGCCGCGCGCTGCTGCTGTCGCGTCATGCGACGGTGGTGGACCGGGTGGTGATCGATGGCACCATCCCCGACGCTGGCGGCAGCCCGCGGGAGCGGGTTTTTGATGTGCTGATGCGGCGCTTCGATGCCTTGCAGCCGCACCGCGCCGGCCTGCTGCGGCTGCTGGAGGATCTGCCGCGCGACCCCGTGATGGCCCTGGCCGTGGCGCCGCTGCTGCCGTTGTCGATGGCACGAATGCTGGAAGCGGCCGGGATCGCTGCCGATGGCGCGCTCGGGCCGGTACGGGTGAATGGCCTGGCCGCGGTCTGGATCGCCGCGATCCAGGCCTGGCGCAAGGATGACAGCGCCGACCTTTCGGCCACCATGGCGGCCTTGGACAAGGCGCTGGACCGGGCCGAGGGTCTCGCGCGCAGCCTTCGCCTGCCGGATGGCGACCGGATGACGCTGGCGGGCGAGGTGAAGGCCGCCGAGGTCGGCGCGTAACCGCATCGTTTTACGACGCGCAATGCCGCTGGATGCTGCGATGCGGTCTGGGCTAAACACCTTGCACCGACGGAGTATCCGACATGCAGCCCTTCAAGCCCGACATGGACGTCATGAAGATGATGGCCGAGTTCAAAATGCCCGCGATGCCCGATTTTGACGCGCTGGCCGCGGCGCAGAAGCGCAACCTTGATGCGCTGACCGCGGCCAACCGCATCGCGATGGAGGGCGCCCAGGCGGTCGCCCGCCGGCACATGGAAATCATGCAGCAGTCGATGGGTGAGATGACCGCGGCGATGCAGGCGATGACCACGATGCCGGCGCCTCAGGACAAGGTTGCCCGTCAGACGGAGATGATGAAAGGCACCTATGAGCACGCGGTGTCCAACATGAAGGAACTGGCCGAGCTCATCCAGAAGTCCAACAGCGAGGCGCTGGGCCTGCTCAACCGCCGCTTCGCCGAGGCGATGGACGAGGTCAAGCAGATGGTCGACCAGAACAAGCCGGCCGCCTAGAGCACGATCGATCCAAGTGGATCGATATTGCTCTAGAAGCCGTTGAATCTAGAGCAAGAAATCGGATCAGATGATTCCATCTGATCCGATATTGCTCTAGGCACTTTCCGCGCGCTTGGCCGCGGCCCAGCCTTCCTCCATCTCGGCAAGGGTCGAATCGGCTGGCGATTTACCAGCCTTGGCAAGGCCTTGTTCGACTGAATTGAACCGTCGCGCGAACTTCTCATTCGCGCCCCGCAGCGCCGATTCCGGGTCCACGCCCAGTTTCCGCGCCAGATTCGCCATGACGAACAACATGTCGCCGACCTCATCAGCCAGGCGGGCAGGGTCGGCTTCGGGCAGTTCGGCCCTGAGTTCCGCCGTTTCTTCGTCCAGATTGTCCAGCACGGCGGCGGCGTCGGGCCAGTCGAAGCCGACCCGGGCGGCGCGTTTGGTCAGTTTTTCGGCCCGGACCAGGGCAGGCAGGGCGAGGGGTATGCCCGCCAGGGTGCCGGTTTCGGCCCGGGCGGCCCGTTCGGCCTGTTTGATCGCATCCCAGCCAGGCCCGGCATCTTCGCCAAAGACGTGAGGATGCCGGCGGATCATCTTGTCGGAAATGGTTTTGGCGACATCGGCAAAGCCGAACCAGCCGATCTCCTCGGCCATGCGGGCGTGATAGACGACCTGCAGCAGCAGATCGCCCAATTCATCCAGCAGCGCCGCGCGATCGCCGCGGGCGATGGCATCGGCGACCTCATGGGCTTCCTCGATCGTATAGGGCGCGATGGAGGTAAAATCCTGCACGCGGTCCCAGGGGCAGCCATCGGGCGCGCGTAGGCGGGCCATGATCGCGAGAAGGGCGTTGATGGGGGCTTGTTCACTGGGCATGGAAAGACCGCATAATGTATATTATGGAAAATTTAGGTCGATGGTCATCCCATCGACACCGGCCTCAACCCCGGCCGGCAGGTTCCGCGCCATCCAGCCCCAGTCCATGTCCGGGCCCATATGGGTCAGGATGGTCCGACGCGGCCGCAAGCGATCGACCCAGGCGAGAACCTGCGCGATACCGGCGTGGACCATGTGCGGTGCCGGCTGAAAGCACCCGACGATCCAGACATCCAACCCCTCCAACTGCGCGAGGCTTGCCTCTGGCAGGCGCACGAGGTCGGTGCTATAAGCAAAAGCCCCGATCCGCAGGCCAAGCGTCTCCATGACCTGATGGTCCTGGCGGAACAGTGTCGCCGGCATCCCGGCCAGCACCGCCTGGCTGTCCGGCACCACCACCTGCGGCACCAGGCAGGGCCGGAAGAAGCCCTTGGGCGGCCGTGGTCGGAAGGCGTAGTCGAAGCGCCGGCCAATATCCGCAAGCGTCGCCTCGGTGCCATGGACCGGCAGGACGTCGTCCAATGCCCGGTTCACCGATCGCAATTCATCGATGCCCATGATGTGGTCGGCGTGGCTGTGGGTGAACAGCACATCGTTGAACCACCCGGCCCCCGCCGCCAGCATCTGCGCGCGCAGGTCGGGCCCCGCATCCACCAACAGGCGCTTGCCGCCGGTTCCTTCCACCAGGATGGAACTGCGCAGGCGCCGGTTGCGGGGTTCGGTGGGATCGCAGGCACCCCAGTCGCCATGCCCGTCCATGCCGCCGATCAGCGGCACGCCGCCCGATCCACCGCAACCAAGAAGTGTAACTTTTATCAAGAGGTTATGCGGCTTTCTTGAATAGATGAAGGAAGTTCTTCGTGGTCAATGCCGAGACCTCGGCCAGGCCCAGGCCCAGGACACCGCCAAGCACCGCCGCGGTTTTGGCCACATGGGCGGGTTCGCAGCGCTTGCCGCGAAACGGCACCGGGGCGAGGTAGGGCGCATCCGTCTCCACCAGCAACCGGTCCCGCGGCAGCCGCGCCGCCAGCGCCCGGAAATTCTCCGATTTCGGAAAGGTCAGAATGCCGGAGAAGGAGATGTAGCCGCCCATCTCCACAGCCTTTTCCGCCAGTTCGTCGCCACTGCTGAAGCAATGCAGCAGGAAGTCGAAGGCCCCGCCCTCGGCCCTTTCCTCGGCCAGGATGGCGGCGACATCGTCATCCGCCTCGCGGGCATGGATCGCCAGCGGCAGGCCGGTCGCGCGGGCGGCGCGGATGTGGCGGCGGAACCCTTCCCGCTGCACGTCGCGCGGGGCCTTGTCGTAGAAGTAGTCCAGGCCGCTTTCACCGATCCCGATCACCTTGGGATGGTCGGCCAGCGCCACGATCGCTCCAACCGTCGGCATCTCCCCTTCCCCGGCATTGTGCGGATGGACGCCGACCGTGGCCCAGACCTGGGGGAAGCGTTCGGCGAATGCCTTGACCTGCGGCCCCTGCCCCATCCGCGTGCTGATGGTCACCAGGCGCTCGACCCCGGCCTCGGTCGCGCGCGTCAGCACGGCGTCCAATTCGTCACCAAAATAGTCGAGGTGGCAGTGGCTGTCGGTCAGGCCGGTCACGCGGGCAGTTCCACCTTCTGGAACAGCGGCGATGGCGGCGGCAACAGCGTGCCGGCGGGCAAGGGTGTGGCCAGCCCCTCCAGGCCGCGCGCCTCTTCCGGTACCCCCAACTGGGCCAGCAACTGGCCCATGCTCACCGGCATGAACGGCGTCAGCACCGTGGCATAGGTCCGCAATGCGGTGTGCAGGTGCCGCAGCACCGCCTCCATGCGGGCAAAATCGGTCTTCTTCAGCGCCCAGGGGGCGGCGACGGTGATATAGCCATTGGCCGCGCGAATGTGGCGGAACACGTCCTCCAGCGCCAAATGAAACTCCTGGCGGTCGAGGAAGCCATCCATCGCCGCGGGCAGGCCCGGCAATGCGTCGAGGATTGCCGCGTCCTCGGGCGCGACCGCGCCATCCGGCAGCAGTCCGCCGCAGTTGCGCTGGATCAGCGACAGCGTCCGGTTGGCAAGGTTGCCCAGCACATCGGCCAATTCGCCGTTCAGCCGATGCGTCAGCGACCGGCGTGAAAAATCGCCGTCCTGCCCAAAGGGCACCTCGCGCAGCAGGAAATACCGCACCGGGTCCAGCCCATACTCGCTGACCAGCGCCAGGGGGTCGATGACATTGCCGAGGGATTTGCTGATCTTCTGGCCTTCGTTGGTCCACCAGCCATGGGCGAATACGCGGCGCGGCGGTGCGAGCCCCGCGGCCATCAGCAGCGCCGGCCAGTAGATGGCGTGGAAGCGCAGGATATCCTTGCCCACCATCTGCAAATCGGCCGGCCAGAACCGCCAATCGGGGTTTTCCGTATCGGGGTAGCCGAGGGCGGTGATGTAGTTGGTGAGCGCGTCGACCCACACATACATCACATGGCTGTCGTCGTCCGGCACCGGCACGCCCCAGCGGAACGAGGCGCGGGAGATCGACAGATCCTGCAAGCCGGCGCGGACGAAGGCCATGACCTCGTTCCGGCGGCTCGCCGGCGCGATCATCTCCGGCCTGGCTTCGAACAGCGCCAGCAGGCGTTCCTGCCAGGCCGAGAGGCGGAAGAACCAGGATGGTTCGCTGACCCATTCGACCGGCGCGCCCGATGGCGCGAATTTTTGGCCATCGCGTTCGACCAACTCGTCGGGACCATAGAAAGCCTCGTCGCGCACGGCATACCAGCCGGCGTATTCGCCCTTGTAGATCTCACCGGCGTCGCGCAGACGCAGCCATAGCGCCTGGCAGGCGGCGTAATGCCGGGGTTCGGTGGTGCGGATGAAGCCGTCGTTGGAAAACCCCATGGCGGTCGCCAGGTCCCGGAACGAGGTGCTGACCCGGTCGGTGAAGGCCTGGGGGTCTTCGCCCGCGTCCTGCGCCGCTTTTTCGACCTTCTGGCCATGTTCGTCGGTACCGGTCAGGAAGAAGACCTCATGGCCCTGCATCCGCTTCCACCGCGCCAGCACATCGGCCGCGAGGCTGGTATAGGCATGGCCGATGTGCGGCCGGTCGTTCACGTAATAGATCGGCGTGGTGATGTAGTAAGGTGTCATGCGGCGCTTCTACAGGGGCGGTGCGGGGCTGTGCACCCCTGCCCTATCTGGTCTCCAGCGCCGCACGGCCAGCCGGCGCCTGCGCGACGATCAGCCCGGCCTCCAGCGCATCTTCCCATACCGTCAGCCGCGGGCATTTGGTGCGCGACGCGTCGATCACCTCGGCATAGGGGCGTGGGTACGGGGCCAGCATCAGCACCAGGTCCAGCATCAGGACCGTTGGTGCCATACCGCCTCCTATCGGCTGACCAGCAGCCAGGCGCCATGGACGACAAAGTACAGGCTGATGGCGGTGATGATCCAGCCCGCCCAGCGGCGATAGTTCGTGTCGGTCATCGCCTCCAGCACCGGCCGGGCGGCCAGGGTTCCGATCATGGTGGCGCCGACCGCACGGCCCGCCATGAGCGGATCGACCGACCCGGCCTCGGCCACCAACCCGGTGAAATACAGCCATTTGGCGGCATGGCCCATGGTCTGGCAGACGGCCTTGGTCGCGACGATCTGCCGGCGATCGAGGTTTCCACCCAGGAAGAAGCGGTCCAGCAGCGGCCCCGCGGTCCCGGTCAGCAGCATCAGCGACATGCAGACGATACCATAGCCGACGCCCTGGACCCTGCTTTCCGCATTGGGCGCGAGGCGGCTCGGCAACAGCCGCACCAGAAAGGGGCTGAGGCCCAGCATCACCATCGCCTCGCCCCGTTCGGGGACGAAGCGCAGGATGGACCAGCCCAGCATCGCGACGCCACACCCCAGCCCATAGGCCGCAACCGGCCGCCAGCGGACATGGCCGATCCAGGATACCGCCCGCCAGCCGTTGGAGGCCATCTGCGTCACCGCATGCAGCGCCATCGCATCCACGACCGGCAGCAGCGCCAACAGGATGCCGACCAGGATCAGCCCGCCCGCCATGCCGAAGACGCCCGACAGGAACGATGTCCCGACGATGGCGGTGGCCAGCAGGGCGATGGTCAGGACCGGCATGCCCCCGGTCTGCCCCGCTTGCCGCCGGACCGCAAACCTGGCCTCAGCGGACCACGCCGATCGTCTGACCAGCGGCGGGGGATCGCAACCTCAGCCGCCCCCGACCGGCGCCGCATCGACGATCTGGAACCCTGGGCTCGCCTCCCCCGCCCAGTGTTCGGTCCGCAAATGCCCCGCCAGATGCAGCGGCACCCGCGCGCCATCGAGCAGAGCGCTCGCCAGCGGCCCGTCCTTGGCGCGGAAGCAGACGGCCTTGAGCCGCCCGCCATCCTCCCCGGTCAGGAAGGCACGGATCGTCGCACCCTCCTTGCCGACCCGATCCGCCTTGGCCACGCGGACGCGCGGCAGGACAAAGACCGGCTCGTCATTGCCATTGCCGAAGGGGGCCAGCCGCCCGATTGCGGTGCCGAGGTCGGTGGTACAGCCGGGCACCGCCAGCACCCCCTCCAGCACCAGCCTTGCCGCGCCCGGTTGCGACCCTGCCTCCTTCAGGCGGTCGCAGAGAAAGGCATGCGCCTCCTCCCGCCTTGCCGCGTCGAAGGAAAATCCGGCCGCCATGGCGTGCCCGCCGCCGGTTACGAACAGCCCCGACTGGCGGGCGGCGATGATCGCCGCGCCGAGGTCGGCGCCGGCGATCGACCGCCCCGAACCG
>JBBRWI010000153.1:0-9804 GCA_038249305.1 Acetobacterales bacterium | reverse complement strand
CGCAGCTCGATCTGGCTCGCATCGACGTTGCGCACAGTGATGCCGATATCGGCCTCGGAGGACCAGTCGGAGATCGTCTGCCGGATCACGTTCAGCCCGGAATAGAGCTTCTCCGCGTTGCGGATGGTCCCGCCATCGCCCAGCACCAGCACGGAGGTGGGCGCGGTGCCGGTGTAGCGGATGGTGCCCTGCATGATCAGGCCGCGCGCTCCGCCCGGCAGGGTCACGGTGCCAGAGACGTTCCAGGTGCCGGGCGGGATCATGGCAAACTTCTGGTCCGCGCCGGCGCGATCGAAGGCCGCTTGTATGGCGGTGCGGTCATCCGCCACGCCATCGCCCAGTCCGCCGAAATCGTTCGGCAGCACGGCCTCGCGGTCACGCAGGTACTTCGCAAAGTCGGTCTTGTTGAGATTGGCGTTGAGGACCAGCAGGTCATCGATGCGTGCCGGCATTTTTCCCGAATCTCCGATCAGAGGGCTGTGGCGGCGACCGGGCCGGCGAAGGCGGAGACGTTGCCCTCGGCCGAGACGCTGCGGAGCCAGTACCATCGGGTCTGGCCTGCGGTGAGGCCGGTGCGATCCCAGGGCAGCGCGGTCGGCTCGCTGGCGAGCTTGGTCGCGGCGGCGAGGCTTGCGCTGCTGGCCTCGAACACCTGCAGCCGCACCCCGTCCGCGGGAAAGCCGCCCGAGAGGCGAACGCCCCCAGCAATGCCGGTTGCGGCCAGGCCCGAGGCAGCGGCCGGGATCAGTGCCTCGCGCCAACCCGACACCGCCCCGCTGCGCGCCTGCGCCCGCACGCGAAAGGCGGTCGGCTCCCCGGTGGGGATGGCGACGGCGGTGGCGCCGAAGCCGCCGGCATAGCCCTGCCAGACGGCAACCGAGACCGGCCGGAACTCGATCTCGTAGCCGGCCAGATAGGCGGAGCCCACTGCCGGCCAGGAGACGGCAATCGCCGTGAAGGTCGTCCCGAGCGGCGTCTCCACCAGGATGGCAGCCGGCGCGGCGATCACGCCCGGGTTCGGCAGCACCACCGAGGGGTTCTGCCCCGTCGCCCGCTCATCCGTGGCCGGGTTCCAGGCCCAAACGGCGGGATCCTCCTCGGACAGTTGCAGGTTTACCCCGCCATCCGGCGCCAGTGCCCAGCCCGTCACCCGTGCCGGAAAGGGCGTCAGCCGCTCCAGCGCCACCGTCACCCCATCCCAGGGCCGCAGCCGCAGTGCCGAGAGGTTAGCCTGCATCGCCACCTCGCGCTGGCGGCGGTTGCGCTCCAGCTCGATTTTCATTAGCCGCTGCACGGTGCTGGCGCTGGTGGTGAGCGGGAACTCCATGTCCCGGTAGATCGCCTCACCGCCATCCTCGGCGACGTAGTTGCTGGCGAGCAGCGGCGGCGCATCGGTCGGCTGCCAGGCGGCGGCCGGCTCGACATAGACGGCGCGCACCCCGTTGAAGAGATCCCGCCGCGGGCGAGAGCCCACGATGGTGACATCGCCGCGCAGGTCGTCGGAGGTGAGGGTCGCGGCCGGCAGCGCCGGCGCGCCGGCATGGATGAAGATGCGTGGGTCAGGTGGCCCCCAGTTCGTTCTAAGTTTTAAACTGGCGCACGCTGCTGGTCGATGCGGCGTGCCCGGCGAAGTCCGTGATGGCGGATTCCGAGCGGTGAACTGATGCCGGACGCCCTGCCGCGCTGCAAGGCGGTGGTCAACGTCCGGGAATGCAGCCAGCAGCCCAACATCGCGTCGAGTGGTCTGGCACGAAACCCCACGAAGACGGCGAGTGTCCTTCGGTGTACAGCGGCATCAGGATGCTTGGCGGCCCTGACGACGGCTGGCGCGCCCGACCGGAACCACACCCGGTACGCCTTTTGGTTCCAGAAGCGGGCCTATGGTGGCCCAAAACCCACGACAATCCACTGGCTGGTGGCATTGGGGAAGCAGCTTGCCTGATCCGGCTTGACGGCGGGGCTGGCATGAGGGGACTGTAATTCTCACGCCGCCCCGGCCCGGCCCCTCCGACGGAATCGACATCATGATCCCCAGCCTGCCCAAGCGCGCCCTGTTCTCCGCGGGCGTCGCCGCCCTCGCCGCCGGTGCGGTGTCCGGTGCCCGAACAGCCCAGGCCCAGACGCCCCGGACGGCGCTGGTGATCGCCGCCACCATTGACGACCTGGTGGCGCTGGACCCGCACCATTCCTTCGAGGTGACGGGCAGCGACCTGCTGAAGAATGTCTATGATCAGTTGTTCGCCCTGGACCCCACCAAGGACACCGCCGAGCTTCAGCCGGGCGTGGCCGAGAGCTTCACCGTCTCCGGCGACGGCCTCACCTTCACCTTTCAGATCCGCCAGGGCGTGCGCTTCCATTCGGGCAACGCGCTCACGGCGGCCGATGTCGTCTATTCATTGCGTCGCCCGCTGCTGATCAACCGCACCCCCGCCTTCATGTACCGCAGCGTCGGCCTGACGCGCGAAAACGTGGAGCAGACGGTGCGCCAGGATGGCGAGTTCACTGTCTCCGTCACCTTCAACCGCGCCTATGCGCCCAGCCTGATCCAGAACCTGTTCACCGCTACCATCGCCTCGGTGCTGGACAGCCGGCTGGTGCAGCAGAATGCCGGCGAGGACATGGGCAACGCCTGGCTGAACCGCAATTCAGCGGCGTCCGGCGCGTATCGCATCGCGCGCTACCAGCCCAATGAGAGCTACACGCTGGAGCGCAACGACAGTTGGTGGCGCGGCCGCGCGAACCTTCAGCGCGTCATCGTCCGCCATGTGCCCGAGGCCTCGACGCAGCGCCTGCTGCTGGAGCGCGGCGATGTGGACGTGGCGCGCAGCCTGACCCCCACCGACATCACGGCGCTGCGCGGCCGCCCCAACCTCACCATCGCTGAATTCCCGCGCGGCACCATCCAGTATTTCAGCGCGAACATGACCTTCCCGCTGCTGTCGAACCCGAAGGTGGTCGAGGCGCTGAAGTATCTGGTGGACTATGACGGCATCGCCAATAACCTGCTGCCCGGCCAGGTGTTTCCGCACCAGAGCTTCATCCCGCGCGCCATCCTGGGTGCGGTGGACACGCGCCCCTACACCTACGACCCCAACCGTGCCCGGCGCCTGCTGGCCGAGGCAGGTCATGCCAACGGCATCGCACTGACCATCGACACCGCCAACAGCTTTCCCTCGCTCGACGTGGCGCAGACGTTGCAGGCCAGCATGGCGCGCGGCGGCGTGCGGCTGGAGGTTCTGCCGGCCACCGGCGCGCAGGTGCTGGCCAAGTTCCGCGCCCGCAACCACCAGCTATTCATCGGCATCTGGGGCCTGGGCTATCCGGACCCGCACTACAATGCGGACAGCTTTGCCTCCAACCCACCGGGTGCCGACAATCCTGGCAAGCTGTCCTGGCGCAATGGCTGGGAGATTCCCGAGTTGACCCGCCGCACCGAGGCCGCGATGACCGAGCGCGACCAGAACGCTCGCGGCGCACTCTATCGTCAGATCGAGGAGGAGTTCATGAACACCTCTCCCTTCGCTGTTTTCGCGCAGCAGCAGGTGCAGGTGGCGCACCGCTCGAACCTGACCGGCTACATGGCCAGTTCGCCGGGGCTGTCGGCCATCTACTGGCTCGCGAACAAGGGCTGACGTGAGCGCCACAACGGGCGGAGCAAGCGCGCTGCGGGGCGCCCTCCGGGGGGGCGAATTCGTCTTCCAGGTGGCGCTGACGCTGCTGGGCCTGCTGGCCGTGACGTTCTTCATCGGCCGGGTCGTGCCCATCGACCCGGTGCTGGCCGTGGTGGGTGACCAGGCGCCGCGCGACGTCTATGAGGCGGTGCGGATCGAGCTTGGGCTGGACCAGCCGCTATGGATGCAGTTCTGGCTCTACGTCCAGAAGATGGCGGTGGGGGATTTCGGCACCTCTCTGGTGACCAACCGGCCGGTGCTGGAGGACATCGCACGGGTGTTCCCGGCCACGCTGGAACTCTCCACCATCGCCACCATCATCGGCGTGGCGCTGGGCGTGCCCATGGGCATTGCGGGTGCGGTGTATCAGGACCGCTGGCCAGACCAACTGGTGCGTGTCATTGGCCTTGTGGGCTATTCGGTGCCGATCTTCTGGCTCGGCATCATGGGGTTGCTGGTGTTCTACGGCGTCCTGGGCTGGGTTGCGGGGCCGGGGCGGCTCGGCATCTTCTTCGAGGACATCGTGCCTGCCGTGACGGGCGTCATCCTGATTGACGCGGCCATCGCGGGCGAGTGGGAGGTGTTCTGGAACGCCTTCAGCCATGTGGTGCTGCCGGCAGCGGTGCTGGGCTATTTCTCGATCGCCTACATCGCGCGCATGACGCGCAGCTTCATGCTGGACCAGCTCAGTCAGGAATATGTGGTGACGGCGCGCGCCAAGGGGCTGTCCGAGGCACGCATCATCTGGGTGCACGCGCTGCGCAACATATCGGTGCAGTTGGTGACGGTGATAACACTGTCGTATGCGCGTCTGCTTGAGGGCGCGGTGCTGACCGAGACGGTCTTTGCCTGGCCCGGCCTTGGTCGCTACCTGACAACCGCCTTACTGGCCGCCGACATGAATGCGGTGCTGGGCGGCACGCTGGTGGTGGGAGCGGTGTTCGTGGGGCTGAACCTGTTCTCCGATGCGCTGTACAAGCTGCTGGACCCGAGGGCGCGATGAGCAACTGGCGCGCGCAACTCCTCACCGATACGCCCGCCTCGCGCAACGAGGCACGTCTGGGCCAATTCTATCGCGGCTGGTTGCAGTTCAAGCGCAACAGGCTGGCGGTGCTGGGCCTGATGATCGTGCTGCTGCTGATCGTGGTGGCGGCCTTCGCCCCCTGGATCGCGACGCATGATCCCTACGCGCAGAATCTGGCACGGCGCCTGCTGCCGCCCGGCACGGCGGGCCACTCGCTCGGCACCGACGAGTTCGGGCGCGACACCTTCTCCCGCCTTGTGTATGGCGCGCGGATCACGCTGATGATCGTGGTGCTGGTGGCGGCCATCGCTGCCCCCATCGGGCTGCTGGTGGGCACGGCGGCCGGCTATGCGGGCGGCTGGCTGGACGCGGTGCTGATGCGCGTCACCGATGTATTCCTGGCCTTCCCGAGCCTGATTCTGGCGCTGGCCTTCGTCGCGGCCCTGGGCCCAGGCATTGAGAACGCCATCATCGCCATCGCGCTGACCGCGTGGCCGCCCTATGCACGCATCGCGCGTGCGGAGACCATCACCATCCGCAACAGCGACTACATCGCGGTGGCGCGGATGCAGGGGGCGCGGACGACGCGTATCCTGTGGGCCTACATCATGCCGCTCTGCGTGGCGTCGCTGGTGGTGCGGGTCACGCTGGACATGGCGGGCATCATTCTGACGGCCGCCGGCCTGGGCTTCCTCGGCCTTGGCGCGCAGCCGCCGATGGCGGAGTGGGGGGCGATGATCTCCGCCGGGCGTCGCTATGTGCTGGACCAGTGGTGGGTGGCGACGATTCCGGGCCTGGCCATCATCATCGTCAGCCTCGCGTTCAACCTGCTGGGCGATGGGCTGCGCGACGTGCTGGACCCGCGCAAGTCATGACTACGCCGCTCATGGAGGTCGAGGACCTCCGCGTCACCTTCCCCACGCCGACGGGGCCGTTCCGCGCGGTGCGCGGCGTGTCATTCACGCTGGGGCGTGAGCGCCTGGGGATCGTGGGCGAGAGCGGTTCGGGTAAGTCGCTGACCGGGCGGTCGCTGCTGCGGCTGCTGCCGGCCCATGCGAAGCTGGAAGCCAAACGCCTGCGCTTCGACGGGCAGGACCTGCTGACAGCCTCACCCCGCGAGATGCGTGCGCTGCGCGGCAAGCGCATCTCGCTGGTGCTGCAAGACCCGAAATACTCCCTCAACCCCGTGATGCGCGTGGGGGAGCAGATTGCCGAAGCCGTGCGCGACCGCGGCGACCCCAAGCGCCGGGCGCTGGAAATGCTGGAAGCCGTGCGCATCCGCGACCCGGAGCGCGTCTATCGCCTCTACCCGCACGAGGTCTCGGGCGGCATGGGCCAGCGCATCATGATCGCGATGATGCTGGCGCCCGAGCCGGACCTGTTGGTCGCCGACGAACCCACCTCGGCCCTCGACGTCACGGTGCAGATGCAGGTGCTGGCCATCCTCGATGATTTGGTGACGAAGCGCGGCATGGGGCTGATCTTCATCAGCCACGACCTCGACCTCGTTTCCTCCTTCTGCGACCGCGTGCTGGTGATGTATGGCGGCCGTGTGATGGAGGAGCGCCACGCGCGGGACCTGCGCGCCGCAACCCATCCCTACACCAAGGGCCTGCTCAACAGCCTACCCCGCCTTGACGATGACCGCGCCGAACTGCCCACCCTGCAACGCGACCCCGAATGGCTGAGGGAGTGACCGCATGATTCATGTGCGGAACCTCACCGTCACCTTCGGTCAGCGTGCCCAGGCCGTGCATGCGGCGCGCGACGTGACCTTCACCGTGGCCGAGGGCGAGAGCTTCGGCCTGGTGGGCGAAAGCGGGTCCGGCAAGTCCACTGTGTTGCGCGTGCTGGCCGGGCTGAACCCGCGCTGGACGGGCGGCGCGACGGTGGGCGGCGTAGCGGTGGCCGGGGGCGACGCGCGGCTGCCGGGCATGGTGCAGATGGTGTTCCAGGACCCCTATGCGTCGCTGCACCCGCGCCACACGGTTGACCGTGCGCTGTCCGAGCCGCTGGAAATCCAGGGCATCGGCGATGTCGGCGCCCGGGTGGAGCGCGCGCTGACGGATGTCGGCCTCGGCCCGGCCTTCCGCTTCCGCTACCCGAACCAGCTCTCCGGCGGGCAGCGGCAGCGCGTGGCCATCGCGCGCGCGCTGATGCTGGAGCCCAAGGTGCTGCTTCTGGATGAGCCGACCTCCGCGCTGGACGTCTCGGTGCAGGCGGAAATCCTGAACCTGCTGCGGCGGCTGCGGCAGGCGCGCGGGCTGACCATGCTTCTGGTGTCGCACAACCTCGCCGTCATCGCCCATATGTGCGACCGGCTGGCGGTCATGAACCGTGGCCAGGTGGTGGAGGAGATGAACGTCGCCACGCTACGCCGGCAGGAACCGCGCGAGGCCTATACGCGCCAGCTTCTGCTGGCCAGCCGCGGCTATGACCGTGCGGTGGCGGCGGGCATCGTCACCTACGATTGACCTCGCGCTTCGGCAGCGCGCCCAAGCCACGGAGTCCTTGATTGGCGCGCCATATATGGCTTTGCATGCGTCAGCCGCCCGTCTCGCCCCCAAGGAACGCCCGGAGCACCCACGCCGAGGCCTCCGGCGTTTCCTCCATCGGCACGTGGCCTAGCGGCGCCCATGCGGTGCTGGTCGGCCCATTCCGAGACGGTGAGCTGCGGCGGCGGCCGGAGCATGGCGCCGACGCGGTGCCGGACATGGCTATGCGTTCGCGGCCCGATCCCCTCTGATGCCTGCTGGGTCGAAGCGATCGGCCGCCTCCGTGAGCAGGTCGTTAATGTGGCTCTGCAGGATGGTCCGCAGCAGATGCGGATCGACGCTGATCTCGGCGGCAATCAGGCCCGAGACGCGCGCGGGCCAGTTCAGCAAAGCGTCGCGCATCGTGCTGCCGATCTCGTCGAGCGCGGCATTGGCCTCGGTGACATCGACCAGGCGGCGCTTTGTCTCATCCAGCGAAAGGCGCTGCGCCTCCACCTTCAGCGCGAGCTGTGCGACCTTCAGCCGGGCAAAGGGCGTGGCCTCGGCGCCGGCGCCACTGGCCAGGGGCGAGCGGGTGGGATCGGCCGTCTCGGTCAGGCGGCGGCGGGTTTTGTCGATGTCCCAATTTCCGTCTGGCTCGCGTGTGATGCGGCCGGAGCGCTCGGCCTTGTGTATCGCGGTGTCACTTAGCCCGATCCGGCGGGCGGCCTCGCGGGTGGAGGAGGTCAGTTCCGGCATGGCGGCGACCTCCCGCCGCGCATGTTGGCGATGCTGGCCTTTTCAGAGGGGACGAAGGGCGCGCTGGCGGGCGGCTTCGAAGGCAGTGATGGCGGCGGGCCAATCCAGGCTGGCGCCATCACCGAGCGTCTGCACCGGCGCGAGGGTGATCATGCTCGCGAGAGCCTGGTGGTGAACGCTCTATTCCCCATTCTCAGCCGTGACCGGGATGCCACAGGGGCTTTGTTCGAGATCGTCAAGAACCAGCCGGGGTATTGATGACGGACTCCATCCAACTCGGCGACCTGGTCATTACGGTCACCAGGAAGGACGTGAAGCACGTGCACCTATCGGTGCACCCGCCCAACGGTCGTGTGACCTTGGTGGCACCAAGAGCGACCCGGCTCGAGGTGGCCCACGCCTATGCAGCGACGAGGCTTGGCTGGATTCGGGCGCAGCAAGAGAGATTCCGCGGACAGGCGAGAGAGACACCGCGTCGGTTCGTTGAGCGAGAGAGCCACTATGTGTGGGGGCGCCGCTATCTCCTGACCGTCGTCGAGAATGACGCCAAGCCTTCGGTGAAGCTGGATCATCGGCGGATCACCCTAACTGTGCGCCCTGGGAGTTCCCTAGCGAAACGCTCGGAGGTTATCAGGGAATGGCAGACCTCGCTGCTTCACCTCGCCATCCCCCCCCTTATTACAAAGTGGGAGATAAAACTGGGGGTGAAAGTGGCCGCCTATCACCTGCAGCGAATGAAGACGAAGTGGGGAAGCTGCAATCACGAATCTTCGAATATCAGAATCAACACTGATCTCGTCAAGAAGCCCAAAGATTTACTGGAGTACGTTGTGGTTCATGAGATGGTTCATCTCATTGAGCCTAAGCATAGTGATAGATTTGTCTCCATTCTTGATAAAAATTATCCATCGTGGCGCGAAGCGCGTTCCGAATTAAATGATCTACCGCTCAGTGCGGAAGTTTGGAACGAGTGAAGTACCGCTGAGCGCGCAGCTTGTTCTAGCTGTCGGCCGGAGTGAGCGGGGGGCTGACCTCGGGGGTCAGGGCCGACTCTGCATTCTCCGGTTCCGTTCGCCAGGCGGTGGGTTCGCTGAATTCACCCAAGGCCAGATCGGTCAGAATTGTTTTATATCAGAGAGTTAAAGCTTGAGGGTTAAATCGCCCCACCCCCAAGCTCTGGAGACTTTCGCTCCTCCGGAGAACGATTTCCGGGATCGTTGCGTTCTCCACCCGTCAAGCAGTCACGGCAAAACCCCAGGAAACCTGCGGTTCACGGCGCCGTCGACGCGTCAGAAATGTTGGGTTGGGAAACCGACTGGAGCAGCGGTGGGAACCGGATTCCAACCTGCTCTGGTGTTCGTGAGACGCGTCTCACCCTGATCAGTCGTACTCAATCTCCACCTTGAGAACCCGCAGCGTGCCAGGGTGGAAGGTACCCTCATAGCGTTCGCCCCGGTCATTCGTCCCGTGCACTCGGTAGCAGCCATCCTTCGTCCTAATCCGGGTCACCCGCCACCCCTGGGCCTCGACCTGCTGCTGCAACGCGGCACGCGGCTGCCACTCTGCCAGCGGCACGTTACAGCGCTGGTCGGCCATGGCCGAGCCGACGCCAAGGGCGCAGAATGCAAGGGCGATCGTTGGAAGTAGTCGGGTCATGGCATCGCATCCTGTCAGCTGAACGATAGGATGACAAAGGCATCCCAACCTGACGGCAGACTGAATGCCGCGGCTTCCAGGTTCAGCTTGGTGTCAGGCGCCGGTACTACGACCAGGAGCGGCCGGCGACGCGAAGGACCAACGGATGCGTGTTCTACTGATCGAGGACGACGCCATCCTGGGCGCCGCGGTGCGCGACCAGATCGCGGCCGACGGCCAT
>JBBRWI010000152.1:0-9825 GCA_038249305.1 Acetobacterales bacterium | reverse complement strand
CTTCGGCCTCGGCGCCTTCGATGTCCACCTTCAGCAGGTCCACCTCCGGTTCGCCCTGCAGGATGGCCGACAGCGGGACGACGTCGACCGGCGTGCCGGCGCGCACGACATCGACCGGCGTGCCGGCGCGCACGACATCGACCGGCGTGCCGGCGCGCACGACATCGACCGGCGTGCCGGCGCCCTGGTCGGGCCCGACCAGGCGGCCGACCATCGGTGCATCCGCCCGGGCGAGGAACCGGTCCCGCCGCGCGCTGCCGCCGACGGCGGCCTGGTGCAGCGTGATGTCGGCATAGGCGTTGCGCGCGACATTGGCCTCCAGCCGCGAGAACATCTCGGGGTTCGGTTCATAGGCGATGATGCGCGCCGTCGGGTGGCGCCGCCGCATGAAATAGGTCGCCAGGCCGATGTTGGCACCGCAATCGATGAACACCGGCACCGGCGGCAGCGGTTGCGGCACGAAATATTCCTCCCGCACCACCACCTCCTCCAGCATCGCCCGCAGGCTGCGGCTGTCGGTGAAGCGCCAGCGACGGTTGAAGACGAGGTCCTGGCCCTCGCAGACCGCGCTGAGGGCGGCGTCCCAGGCATCCCAGCCCGCGGTCGCGACTGCCTGGCGCAGGCGTTCGACGACGCCGGGCTGCAATGCCTCGGGGATGAACAGGTCCAGCGCCTGCACGATGCGCCTGAACTCATCCGCCCGCGCCGCCTCGTCGAGGCCCTGTTCCTGGATGAAATCAGATAGAATGGACAAGGGATGGCCTTTCCTGTGGGTGTGCCGGCAAGGCTGGTCGGGCGACGGTCGGCGGGTCTTGGCGTCAGATTTCCTCTTCGATCCGCGTGCGCAAAATGCTCTCGGCGGCCAGTGACTGCTGCGACACCAGCCGCAGGTCGATCCCCTTGCCGTTGAGCCACTGCTGCCAGTCGGCGGAAACCGACGCGCAGTCGTCCACTTCCTCGGGGATGATGCGCGGCCGGTTGTAGACCACGCCGTGGTCATGCAGGAACCTGTTGCGCGCGCCCACGTCCTCGATCTCACGCGACTGGCGGATCAGCCGCACCACCTCGGGCGAGGTGGTGTCGTAGAAATGCGGCATCTGCGGCGAATTGCGGACGCCGACGTCCCAGCCCAGCGTCACGACCTTGGCTACGCCCGTATGCTCGGCCAGGAAGAACCCGACCTCGTACAGCACGCCCGGTCCCCAGGGCCGGTTGAGTGTCTTGGAAAACAGGTAGTCATCGAACTTCCGCGACACGGCAAGCTGGTCGTCCCGGCTCGACGGCCGCGGGATATCCAGCGCGATGTCGCCATCCAGGAACACCGGCGGATCGCTGCGGCTGGATTCGCGGATCACCACCGGCCGCGCGTGGGTGAAGGCGTATTTGCGGAAATTCCAGGAATTCAAAACCAGGAAATCGCCCTGGGTCGGGACGTAGTCCAGCGCCTGCTTCAGTGCCACGACCAGCTTGCCGGTCAGCAAGCCATCCAGTTGTTCCGGCGTGTATTCGGCCAGCGACGGGCCGCACCCCAGGATGAACATCGTCTCGCCGGCATAGGCGCCCCGCAGCGCCGCGAACTTGGCCTCGAGCGAAGCCCCGGGATCGAGCAGCAGGGGCCGCAGCTTTTCGGTGGTCTGGTGCATGCGCGATCCTGTTCAGGTCATGATGCGGCGGGTTGGCCTGGATCAGGCAGCGGCGGCGGCGTCGGACACGCCGACGAGGGCCTTGAGACGCTGTTCCATCTCACTGCGCGCCACGTCGGACAGCAGGTCGCCGACCGCGACCCGAATGCCGGAGCGCAGCGTCGTCGCCCCGCGCGGACCCTGCAGGACCGCCCCGGGGCCGAGGCTGAGGACCGGGCGGAAGCCCTCCTTGGCCAGCGCCTTGTCGAGTGCTTCGCCATCCTTGGCCGACAGGCCGGGGCAGACGACGACACCGGTCCGCGCCGCATGCAGGCCGTTGCGGCCGATCATGCCATGTGGCGGCCCGTTGACACGGAAATGTGCGAAATTGACGGCCGGTTCGTGCGCGATGACCTCGGCCAGCGGGAACGAGGGCGTGCGCGCGACGAAGGAGCCGTCGCGCGCCGGCAATGCCGACCAGTCGGGCAGGTCAGGCACGATGGCCGACACCTGGCGCGCGACCCATTCGTCGGGGACCACCCGCCCACCGGGATGGTTCGGCGCCTCGAACCGGAACCAGGCCGGACCCTTCGCACCGCCGACCGCATGCGGCACGATGCGATGGCAGTCCCCGCGCAGGCCGTTGGTGGTGTAGTGCTGCCGAGCGAACTCGATCAGCCCCGGCATCGGCTCGACCGCGATGGTGCGGACCGGCACGCCCACGCGGCGCGCGATCGCCGTCGCGCGGGCAGTCCAGACCCCCCAGGCGGCGCCGATCTCGACCACCAGGAACCCCCCGGTGCAGGCCGAGGCCGCCATGACGCAGGCCGCATATTCGATCAGCAGGTCGCTGACGGCGGGATAGCTGGTCCGCAAGCGGCCGGGTTTGGCCGGTTGCAGCCCCGCGAAGAAGCCGGCGTCGGTCCGCACACCGAGGAAGTCGATGTGGAAGCGGCCGTTGGTCTGCCCCGACCAGGGCCTGATGTCGCCGATGTCCATCATGGGTCAGGCGTACATCCGCAGTTCGATGGTGTTGAACAATTCGCGGAACACCACGTCGGATGACAGGTTGTGGCGGGCGAATTGCGTCGCGGCCGCTTCCAGCGCCTGGCGTCGCTCGGGGGATCCGAGCAATTCGCCGACCGCCCCCGCCATCTGGGGCAGTTCCGCCACGATGACCGCCCCCTCTGCCCCCCGCATGCCGCGGATGCCGACGGATGTGGTGACCGTCGCACGGCCATGGCACAGGGCCTCGATCAGCTTGATGGACACCCCGGTGCCGACATCGACCGGATTGATGATCACCGCCGCCGCATCGTAGATTGCCCGCAGGTCGTCCACCCGGCCCAGGATCTCGACCCCCGGCGGGACCTCGCCCAGCGCGTCGCCGACCGTTCCCACCACCCACAGCCGGGCGTCGGGCACCTCGGCGCGCAGCGCGGGCCAGGCGTCGCCGATGAAGCGGGCGATCCCCTCGACGTTCGGGGCGTAGTTGTTGCCGATGAACAGGACGACGGGCCCGGGTTCCGCCAGGCGCGGCTCGGCCACCGCCTTCGCGCCATGGCCGCACAAGATGACATTGTTGCGGCCGGCGGCACTGATGATCTCATCCTTTTCGTCGGGCTGGATCGCGATCAGGTAGTCAGCGACCGCCCAGGCCGCGCGTTCGACCTCGCGATCCGACCGCATGCTGTCGTCGCCGAACATCGCGCCATGCAGTTCGCCGCGGCGATACTGGATATCGACCGTATCGAGGATGCGGCAGACGCTGGGCGGCAGCAGCGCCAGCGCACCGGCGGTCCAGACGAAGCTTGCGATCGCGACGTCGGGGTTGAGGCGCGACATCAGGAAGGCCGCCACCGAATCGAAGCGATGGTCGGTGCGGCGGGAGATCAGGTCGAGGGCGTTGTCAGGCCGCGGTTCGGACAGCGCCCGGCCGAGCGCGCCCCCGATCGTCGGGCTGGTATCGCCCAGCGCGGCCTCGTCCATGCACAGCACGCACATCTGGTCGAGGCTGCCTTCAGGCACGCCCAGCCTGATGTCGAAGGCCTCGGCGACGGTGGCGATCCGTTCGGTCGTCGGCAACGCGCCGGAGGCGCGGTCGAGCAGCACGGTGCGGAAGCCCATGGTTCGGAAATATTGCGCCATCGCCAGCAGCCGCGTCGGGCCGCCGCCGAAGGCGCGGGACATGTCGCCTGGGAAGACGAAGACGATGGTCGGGTCGGGCGAGACCGCACCCGCCGCTGCCAGCATGGCATCGAACGGATCGCGCAGGGCCGATTCGTGGTAAGATGGAGCCAGTAGTCCGTCGATCCGCGGCAGATTTGCCGCCCCGACGACCAAAGCGGCATCGGCCAGCACACCCAGGCCGTCCACCAGCCTGGCCTCGACGACGACGGACTGCCCAACGGGCAGCGCGACCGCCTCGCACCAGATCCAGTTGCAGAACCCCGCGTCGCTCGCCCGTTCCAGCCCCAACCTCGGCTCCTGCTGCGGCTGCACCGTGGCGGTCCGCCGCTGCTCCACCCCATTGACCAGGATGCGGACCCGCGCCGCGGCGAAATGGCCGTAGAAAGCGCCGCTGATTTCCAGGTGTGCATTGGCCGCCGCGTAGCGCAGGGCGCGGACCTGGCCGAAACACGCCGCGGGCACCGCGGCCGGCATCTCACGCGTGACGGCGAAGGTGTATAGGCTCGCTGGCCGGCGGAACGACAAGGTGACCTTCGACTTCGGCCTGACGAAGACCTGGAACAGCGCGCCGTCCGCGGCGCAGCGCAGCGGCACAAGCAATTCGACCTTTTGCGACACGGCGGCACCGGCCTTGCGCGGCGGCGGAAGGTGCATGGCGGGTGGCAGTTGCAGCCGCCGGCCGTCGATCATCACATGGTCGAGATCCGGGTGGTCAGGTCCCGTCAGCCGGCCGCGGATGCGCAGGGCCTCGCCCATGGCAACGACGTCGATGCTGTTGATGGCAAAGTCGGCATCGAAGCCCGGCATCTCCTCGGGGATCGTCACGTCGCGGCGGGCGTGCTCGACGCCGTCGATCTCGACGATGACGTGCCCCAGGAAGGGCGGCTGGCCTTTCGGCAGCGGCAGGCGAAACGAATAGCCGCAGGCGGGATCGGGGCAATGGCCCGGGTTCTTCGCGAGGTCGGATCGCAAGTCGCGCGCCGTGGTCGGATCGACGAAGGCACCGCCCTCCCAGGCGAAGCGCGGGACGAGGGCTACGCCGGAGTCGTGGCTGTAGCCGCGAATGAAGACTTCCTTTCGCGTCCGGTTCAGCACGACCTCGCTCACCGCCAGCCGCAAGGGCTGCGTGGCGGGGGGGGCCAGGGCGACGTCGCTCTGCATCAGATCTGGTGCCTCCCGACCGCGGCCACGTCGAAGCCGGGGACGCGCGCCTGATGCATGCCACCAGGAGACCGGCCAGCAGAACGCCGTTGCGACAGGCCCACGCGACCCGTCATCATCATTTGCCAATCATCACAAGGCCACTCCGCAAGGAACGGGCAGGCCGTGCGCCGAAAGCCGCTGTTGAATGATCTGGCGCCACTCATCCACTCGCTTCCCGCGTTTGTTCGCCACTTGCATCTATTTGACCTCGACGCAATTTCAGCAGGTAAATTCAAGCCAGCGTGTCTTATCACTGCCCTTCGCGTTGTGCAAAGCAGCAAAAATAGCCAACGCAGGCACCGCGTCGAAACACCCGGACGGCAACACCCGGACCGCGCGGTGGACGATCACGACCGCGGCGATGCGGACGGCGGCCAAACCGGGGAGAAGCCCGAAGGTCGCGGCCGGTGCCGGTCGCATGGCCGGGTGCGGGCCTGATCTTCCGCCCGCCAGCGCCCCCGCCTACCCGCCCCTGTGCCGAGCGCGCGGGATCACGGCGCGGGCTTTGGGTTTTTGCGAGCAGCCTTACCCATGCAAGCCAATCGGTTCGGACGGGTGATGCCTATGCGTGGCGTTGGCCCAGCATGTCCACATGCCAGCGCATTTCCGCCAGGGCCAGCGGCCAGGCGCCGTCCGGGGCGGCGTGAATGACCTCATCGGGCGCCAGGCGCGCCAGGATCGCCTGCGCCACCGCGGCGCAGCGCGGCGACAGCCCCGCCCGCCAGCACAGCGACATCAGCGCCTTGGCGTTGCGCGCGGTCATGGCGCGATCGACGATCTCGGGCGGGACATCGGCGTGCCGGATCAGCATCTCCCGGCAGGCGATCGCATCGCCCGCCTCAGCCGCCCGCAGGAAGCCCTGTTCGGCGATGTCATGCGGGTTGGCCATGGCATGGGCCTGGTTGCGGCCATGCGCGGGGTCGGGCAGGCCGGCGCGCTGCGCTACCAGGCCGATCGCGACGCGGCGATGCAGTTCTTCGCGGGTCGCGGGGTCAAGGTCGGCGTGTTCGGCCAGGCGCGCCAGCAGGTCGCGTGCGACGCAATCGGCCAGCAGGCGGATCGCGGCCGGCGGCAGGCGCGGGCGGGCGACCAGCGGCGCCTGCCAGGCAATCTTGCCGCCGGGGTCGGCGGCGGCCTGGGCGGCCAGGGTATCGAGCGTCGCCTCGCGGATCGCGGCCGAGGCATTGGCGAGCAGCGCCGCCACGGCGGGGCTGTCGGCGGAGGCTGCGATGGCATCGCACACCGCACCGGCCAGGGCGGGGCGGCGGGCGATGGCGGTCAGGGTTTGGGGGGTCGGCGGCGCGCTGACCAGCGCCAGCAGGTCGGCATCGGTCAGCAGCGGCGACGCCCGCAGCACCGGCCCGCTGACCGCGATCGCGGCATCCCGCGCCAGGGTCACGATCAGCCCGCGTTGCGCCGGATCGACCAACCCCGCCGCGGCATCGGCGATCACCGCGCGGACGCCGACGGCCGCGTCCTCGGCCAGCAGGCACAGCGTGTCCCAGGCCAGCCGCGCCAGCCGGTCGTGCCGCGCCGGGGACAGCCCGGGGGCGAGCCCGCCCAGGCGCCGCGCCAGCACCAGGCGCACGGCCTCGTCCTCATCCGCACCGAGCAGCCGGTTGGCCTGGGCCGGCGTCGCGGGATTGGCCGCGACCGCGCAGCGCACCGCCGGCATCGGGTCGGCGGCCAGGAAGTAAAGCATTTCCGGCTGCGCATCGGGGTCGGCCGCCAGCATGCCGCGGGCGACCTCGGCACCGTTGCGGGCCACGTGCTTGGCGGTTTCGTAGTCGAAGGTCGCGCTCATCGTCCGATCTCTCCCGCGGCGGAAAAATCCCTGTCCCGGCACGCGACGTCCGGCGGCGCGGCCATCTCCCAGCACGCCCGGCCGCGCCGCTTGGCCGCATACATGGCAGCATCGGCGCGCGACAGGATCGCCGCCGCATCCTCGGCCACGCCGGGTGCGACCATCGCGACGCCGATCGACATGGTCAGCGGCCGCCCGGGCACGCCGATATCGCGCAATTCGCGCGCCGCGATCCCCAAAAGAACCTGCGCCCGCACGCCCGCCACGGTGGCGTCCACGCCATCCAGCCAGGCGGCGAATTCATCCCCGCCCAGCCGACCGACATGGTCCGACGGGCGCAGCCCCTCCCGCACCAGTACCGCGACCCGGCGCAGCGCAGCATCGCCGGCGGCATGGCCGCGCTGGTCGTTCACCGGCTTGAAATTGTCGAGGTCGAGGAAGATCAGCCCGCCCCCCGCCCGCCCGCCGCGGCCTGCACGCGCCATGCGACGCTCCAGCCCCTCCAGGAAGGCGCGGCGGTTCAAAAGACCGGTCAGCGGATCGGTCCCCGCCTGATGCTCCAGCGCCCGGGCGCGCCATTCGGCGGCCAGCGTCGGGCGCATCCGCTCGGCCAGCGCCTCCAGCATGTGGCGGTCATCGGCATCCCAGTCGCGGGCGCCCGGGGCACGCAGCGCCACCAGCACCGGCCGACGGTCGTCGCGCGCGGCCATGGCCAGCAGCGCGAGCGGCCCCGCCCCCGGCGGGTGCAGGTAGCGGCTGCTGCCCGGCGCCAGCGCCGCGGCCAGCGGCAGCAATGCATCGGGCAGCGTACCGGCCAAATGCGCGGTCAACGGCGCGCCCCGCCCCTCGGGCAGGTCGATCACCGCCGCGGCCAGCAGCCCCAGGCTGTCGCGCAGGCCCTCCAGCCAGGCCTGCACCCGGCCGCGCGGGTCGGCGATGGCCCCGGCGCGGGCGGCGACACTGTCCCGCGCCTCAAGCCGGCGCAGCGCGCGGGCCGCGTCGGCGGCAATGGTCTCCTCGGCCGTCACGTCGCGGGCGGTCGCGCGCAGCCCGACCACGCGTCCGCCGGCATCGTGCAGGGCGGCCGCCGAAAGCAGCAGGCAGGCCTGCGCCCCATCCGCCCGGCGCGCCCAGACCCGCAGGTCCCGCACCGCCTGGCCGGGCGGCAGGCGGCGCGGGTCGGGCAGGTCGCACAGGCTGGCCGAGGGTTCCCCGATCAGGTGGTCGGCGATGTGACCCAGCACCGACTCGGGGGCGAGGAAGGTCAGCCGCCCCTCGGCATCCACCTCCATCACCACATCCGCCGCGAGCAGCGCGGCATCGCGCCAGCGATTGCGCGATTCGAGCAGGGCGCGGCGCAGTGCTGCCTCCGGCGCAGCGCCGCCCGCCTGGCTTGCGCCCGGATGCGGGCCGGGCGGATAATGGCGGCCGAAGTCATCGGGCGATGGCGGGGGCGACAGGTCCATGCGCGCATTCGAACGGTTCCGGATGAACGCTGCGTGAATGCGGCCGAGGTTGGGCGTTGACAGCCCCCTCCCCCACCCGGATAGCAGGCGGCCGTGCGGCCTGCGCCCCTTCGCCGGCGCCCCTTTGATCGAGATCGCTACCCCATGGACACCACCGCCCTCGCCGCCACCATCACCGCGCTGTGGGAGCGCCGTGCCGATGTCACGCCCGCGACGCAGGGCGAGGATCGCGTGGCGGTGGAGGCGGCGCTGGCGCTGCTCGACGCGGGCCTCGCCCGGGTCGCCGAACCCACGCAAAGCGGCTGGCCGAACGGCTGGATCGTCCACCAGTGGCTGAAGCAGGCGGTGCTGCTGTCCTTCCGGCTGGAAGACAACAGCCTGCGCGCCCACGAAGGCGTCGGCGCCTGGGACAAGGTGCCGCTGAAGTGGGATGGCTGGGACGCCGCCCGTTTCCAGGCCGCCGGCTTCCGGGCCGTGCCCGGCGCGATCGCCCGGCGGTCGGCCTTCATCGCGCCCAATGTGATCCTGATGCCGTCCTTCGTGAACGTCGGCGCCCATGTCGGCGGCGGCACCATGGTCGATACCTGGGCGACCGTCGGCTCCTGCGCGCAAATCGGCCGCAACTGCCACCTGTCGGGCGGGGTCGGCATCGGCGGCGTGCTGGAACCCTTGCAGGCCAATCCCACCATCATCGAGGATGACTGCTTCATCGGCGCCCGCAGCGAGGTGGTGGAGGGCGTCATCGTCGAACGCGGCAGCGTGCTGTCGATGGGCGTGTTCCTGTCGGCCAGCACCAAGATCATCGACCGCGCGACCGGCGAGGTCTTTGTCGGCCGGGTGCCGGCCTTCTCGGTCGTCGTGCCCGGCGCCATGCCGGGCAAGCCGCTGCCCGATGGCAGCCCCGGCCCCAGCCTGTCCTGCGCCGTCATCGTCAAGCGCGTCGATGCGCAGACGCGGGCCAAGACCAGCATCAACGATCTGCTGCGGGACTGATGGGGCAAGACCCGCTGGCGCTGGCGCAGGCGCTGATCCGCTGCCCCAGCGTGACACCGGCCGATGCCGGGGCGCTGGATGTGGTCGCAGCCGCGCTGCGCCCGCTCGGCTTCAGCGTGACGCGGCTGGATTTCGGCGCCACGCCCAATCTTTTTGCCTGGCGCGGCAGCGGCGCCCCGCATCTGTGCTTTGCCGGGCATACCGATGTGGTGCCGCCCGGCGCCGCCCCCTGGACCACCGACCCCTTCGGCGCGGAGGTCCGCGACGGCGCCCTGTTCGGCCGTGGGGCCACCGACATGAAGGGCGCCATCGCCGCCTTCATCGCCGCGATCCCGGCCGCCTGCCCCGGTAACAGCCCAGGCACGCTTTCTCTGCTGATCACCGGCGACGAGGAAGGCCCGGCCACCGACGGTACGGTCAAGGTCCTGGCATGGATGGCCGAGCACGGCCACATCCCCGACATGTGCCTGGTAGGCGAACCGACCAGCCGGGTGGCGCTTGGCGACACCATCAAGGTCGGCCGCCGCGGCAGCCTGAACGCTGCGAT
>JBBRWI010000151.1:0-9836 GCA_038249305.1 Acetobacterales bacterium | reverse complement strand
GAATGCTTCATCGCCGAGCGGACGGCGATGTACCAGATGACAGCGATGAGCACCGGCCAGCCGCTGCACAGCCTGCCGGACCGTCTGCGCCGCAAGCATCTCGGCCCCTGGGGCGACAAGATCGACGCGCGGCTTCACCTCGATGCCTGGCGGCGCGTGCTGGACCGCGATGAGCCTGATTACGCGCGATAAGATCGTTCAGGTCGCTTGTTCACAGGCAAACTGGCAAGAAATCGGATCAGATTATTCCATCTGATCCGATAATGCTCTAAACCTTGAACTGCCTGCGTGGCAGTCTCGCCGCCGGCGTAAATCTCCAGGCGATGGAAACCGCGCGTGCGGTGATCCTGCGTGTGACCGTCCACCCAAGGGCCGATCGAAGGCCATCTGACGCGGATGCTAGCCGCCGCCCGGCCAGACCTGCCCGCCAGCGCGATTGCCCTGGCAGCCGCCACCTGGCGGTGAAGGAAAGACAGAGGGGGCAAAGCCCCCTCCATGGCGCCGCCACCCGGCTTTCAAGCACACTGTTACGTCGCGGCGCAGACGGCCCGCGCCGCGGTCAGCGCGACCTCGATCTGTGCTGCCGACACGTCCAGATGCGTGCAGGCGCGGACTCGCTCGGCCATGGTGCTGACCATCACGCCCTGGGCGCGCATGGCGACGGCGAAGGCTTCGGCTGTCAGCCCGGCGCCGCGCGGGTCGAAGAACACGAGGTTGGTGTCAGGGGTTTCGACCACCATGCCGGAAATCTGCGACAGGCCGCGGGCGAGGGCACGGGCATTGGCATGGTCCTCGGCCAAACGGTCGATATGGTGGTCGAGTGCATAGAGGCAGGCGGCCGCCGACACGCCACCCTGGCGCATCGAACCGCCCAGCCGCTGCTTCCAGCGCCAGGCTTCGGAGATGAAGGCCCGGCTGCCCGCCAGCACCGCGCCGAGCGGTGCGCCGAGGCCCTTGGTGAAGTCGAGCCACACGCTGTCGCAGCCCGCGACCATTTCGGCCGCCGGGATGCCGGCCGCGACCACGGCGTTCATCAGCCGAGCGCCGTCCATATGGGTGGCGAGGCCGGCCGCGTGGCCGCGGGCGAGAACGGCGTCCAACTGCACCTGGGGCCAAACCACGCCGCCGCCGATGTTGGCCGTCTGCTCAACCTCCAGCAGCGCCTGCGGGGGGGCGTAGCGGCTGCGGGGGCGTAGGGCTGCTTCCAGGGTCGGCACGTCGAACAGCCCGCGCTTTCCCTCCAGCGGATGGATCATGATGCCGCCGAGGGCGGCGTGGTTGCCGTGTTCGCTGGTGACGATATGGGCGGTGCGATGGGCCAGGACCTCATCGCCCGGGCGGCAATGCACCAGCAGGGCGGCAACGTTGCACATGGTGCCCGATGGCAGGAAGACCGCGGCTTCCTTGCCCAGCAGGGCGGCCATGCGGTCGCAGAGCGCCCAGACGGTGGGATCGTCGCCGGCCTGTTCGTCGCCGCAGGCCGCGGCGTGCATGGCATCACGCATGCCGGGGGTGGGGCGGGTGTGGGTGTCGGAATAAAGATTGGCGAGGACCTGCGGCAGGGCGGGGTCCGAGCGGGCGGGGATGTAGGAGAAAGCGTTCATGCCCGGGATCATGCCAGGGCGGGCGGGTTACGTCACGGGGGCCGGTGCGGCGCTCGGCGGCGCGATGTTACGCCCGTACAGCACCCGCGCCCGGCGTTCGAAGGCGCCGACCATCACCCGCACGGCCTCGTTGAACACCACCCCGATCACCGCCTGCAACAAGGCGCTGCTGAATTCGAAATCGACGAAGAAATCCACCTCGCAGCCCTGCGGATGCGGGGTGAAGGTCCAGGTATTGTTCAGATAGCGGAATGGGCCCTTCTCATAGGTCACGCCCACCTGCCCCGGCCGTTGCAACGCGACGCGGGAGCGGAAGGATTCGCGGAACATCTTGAAGCCGATGGTCAGGTCCGCGACGATTTCCGTCTCGGTCCGCGTCAGTACCCGCGCGCCGACGCACCAGGGCAGGAATTCCGGGTAACGCCGGACGTCGGCGACCAGTTCGAACATTTGTTCCGGCCGATACCGGAAGATGCGCTTTTCCGCGTGGGTGGGCATGTCAGGCCGCGAGCATTTTCGCCCGCGCCGCGCGCAGGGCCAGGAAGTCGCTGTCGGCGTGATAGGAAGACCGGGTCAGCGGGGTGGCCGAGACCACCAGAAAGCCTTTCGCACGTGCCATGCTGGCATAATCCTCGAACTCCGCCGGCGGTACGAAGCGATCGACCGCGGCATGTTTCTTGGTCGGTTGGAGATACTGGCCAATGGTTAGGAAATCCACATCGGCGCTGCGCAAATCATCCATGACCTGGAGCACTTCGCCACGGCTTTCACCCAACCCCACCATGATGCCCGATTTGGTGAAGATCCCCGGGTCCTGCGCCTTCACCCGGTCCAGCAGGCGGAGCGAATGGAAGTAGCGCGCGCCGGGGCGGATGGTCGGGTACAGCCGAGGCACGGTTTCCAGATTGTGGTTGAACACATCCGGCCGCGCGGTCACCACAACCGGCAGCGCGCCATCCTTGCGCAGGAAATCCGGCGTCAGGATTTCGATGGTGGTGTCGGGGGCCGCGGCGCGGATCGCCGCGATGGTCCGGGAAAAATGCAGCGCCCCGCCATCGGCCAGATCGTCGCGATCCACACTTGTGATGACCACATGCCGCAACCCAAGTTTCTGGACTGCATCGCCGACGCGGCGCGGTTCATCGGCATCCAGCGGGTTCGGCATCCCGGTCGCGACATTGCAGAAGGCACAGGCGCGGGTGCAGGTGTCGCCCATGATCATCATGGTCGCATGGCGTTGCGACCAGCATTCGCCGATGTTCGGGCAGGCTGCTTCCTCGCAGACCGTGACCAGGCGGTTGGCCCGCATCAGTTCCCGCGTCTCGTGATAGATCGGGTGATTGGGCGCGCGGACCCTGATCCAATCCGGCTTGCGCTGGATGGGGTTGTCGGGGCGGTTGGCCTTTTCGGGGTGGCGCACCGCCCCGTGATTGATCTCTACACGCATGGGCTAGATGTGGATCACCCGGCCATAGGCATCAAGCACGCTTTCATGCATGGCTTCCGAGACCGTGGGGTGGGGGAAGACGGTGTGCATCAGGTCCACTTCGGTAGACTCCAGGGTGCGGGCGATGGCATAGCCCTGGATCATCTCGGTCACTTCCGGGCCGACCATATGGGCCCCCAGCAATTCGCCGGTCTTGGCGTCGAACACGGTCTTCACGAAGCCTTCGGGTTCGCCCATCGCGATGGCCTTGCCATTGCCGATGAACGGGAAACGGCCGATTTTCAGGTCGTGGCCGCGGGCCTTGGCCGCGGCTTCGGTAAGGCCGACCGAGGCCACCTGCGGGCGGCAATAGGTGCAGCCGGGGATGTTCAGCACATCCATCGCATGCGGGTGCAGCCCCGCGATGCTTTCCACGCAGATCACCGCCTCATGGCTCGCCTTATGCGCGAGCCAAGGGGCGCCGGTCAGGTCGCCGATGGCATAGAGGCCGGGCTCAGCGGTGCGGCCCATGGGGTCGGCCACGACATGGGTGCGCTCGATTACGACCTTGGTGCCTTCAAGGCCGATGCCTTCCACATTGCCGACGATGCCGATGGCGGAGATCAGCCGGTCGGCGATGATCTCCGACACCTTGCCATCGACTTCGACGACGGCGGTGACGCTGTCGGCCCCGCGGCGGACGCCCTGCACCTGCGCCTTGGTCAGTACCGTCATGCCCTGCTTCACAAAAGCCTTCTGGACGAAGGCGCCGATCTCCGCATCCTCGACCGGCAGGATGCGGTCCATCACCTCGACCAGCGTCACTTGGCTGCCCATGTTCTGGTAGAACGATGCGAATTCCGCACCGATGGCGCCGGAGCCGATGACGATCAGTTTCTTCGGCAGCGCGGGCGCGGTCATCGCCTCGCGGTAGGTCCAGACCAGCTTGCCGTCGGCCTCGATGCCCGGGATGGTCCGCGCCCGGGCGCCGGTCGCCAGGATGATGTGCTTGGCCGCGAGCGCCGCGACCGGCTTGCCGTCCTTGGTCACCGCGACGCGGCCGGGGCCGGCCAGCGCCCCCTGGCCGTCGAACACGGTCACCTTGTTCTTCTTCATCAGGTGCTTCACGCCGCCCGACAATTGCCCCGCGACCACGCGCGACCGCTTGACCACCTTGGCAAAATCGAAACGGATATTGTCGGCGGCAAAGCCGTAGGCATCGAGCGTATGCAGCAGGTGGTTGATCTCCGACGCGCGCAGCAGCGCCTTGGTCGGGATGCAGCCCCAGTTCAGGCAGATGCCGCCGAGATTCTCGCGTTCGACCAGCGCCACCTTCATCTGGAGTTGGGCCGCGCGGATCGCCGCGACATAGCCGCCCGGCCCGCCGCCGATGACGATCAGGTCAAAACTGTCAGCCATCACGCGACCTCCGCTGCCAGTGTTTTGAGGGCGTCGCCCGACAGGCGCCGGGTGGTCCATTCATGCAGGTTGTCCGCCCCCATCGCGTCATAGGTCGCGATCGCGGGGGCGTTCCAGTCAAGCACCGACCAGGCCAGGCGCCCGCCGCCCTCGGCCAGGGTTTCGGCCGAAAGCCGCGCGAACAGCGCGCGCGCGATGCCGCGGCGGCGAAAGGCGGGATCGACCCAAAGATCCTCCAGCCACCGGCCTGGGCGACCGAGGAACGTCGAGAAAGTCCAGTGATAAAGCGCGAAGCCGGCGGGTGCGCCATCGACCTCGGCGATCAGGCAACCGGCGCGACGGGGCATGCCGAACAGCGCCTGGTGGAAGTCGGCCTCGGTCGCCTCGGCCTCGTGTGTCAGATGCTCGAACGCTGCCAGCGCGCGCACGAAGGCGGCAATGGTGGACAGGTCCGCCGGTGTCGCGTCGCGCAGAATCACAGCATCAGGCTCAGCGGGTCTTCCATGGTGCGCTTGAAGGCGGCCAGGAACTCCGCCGCCAGCGCGCCATCGATCACCCGGTGATCGACCGACAAGGTCACGGTCATCATGGTCGCGATGGCCAGCGCACCGTGTTTCACCACGGCCCGCGGTTCGCCCGCGCCCACGGCCAGAATCCCGGCCTGCGGCGGGTTCACGATGGCAGCAAAGTGGCTGATGCCGAACATGCCCATGTTGGAGATGGAAAAGCCGCCGCCCTGGAATTCGTCGGGCTTGAGCTTGCCGGTCTTGGCGCGGGCGGCCAGATCCTTCATCTCGGCGCTGATGGTGGCGAGGCCCTTCTGGTCGGCCTTCTTCACGATGGGGGTGATCAGCCCATCGGGGATGGACACGGCGACCGAAATATCGACGTCCTGGAACTGCAGGATCGCATCATCCGTCCACATGGCGTTCACGCCGGGGAACTTGCGCAAGGTCGCGGCCGACGCCTTGATGATGAAATCATTCACCGAAAGCTTGAACGCGCCCGGCTCGTCCTTCGGGCTTTTCGCGTTCAGATCGGCGCGCAGCTTCAGCGCCGCATCCAGCTCGATCTCCATCGAGGCATAGAAATGCGGAATCATCTGCTTCGATTCCGACAGGCGCCGCGCGATGACCTTGCGCATGCTGCTGTTGGGCACGGCCGTATGCGGCGCGCTGACGGCGACCGGGGCGGGCTTGGGCGAGGCTGCCGCGACGGGGACCGGGGCGGCCGCCACCGCCGGGGCAGGCGCCGGCCGTGCCAAGGCGGCTTCCACATCCGCCTTCACGATACGCCCCTGCGGGCCGGTGCCGACGATGCCGTCCAGCGAAAGACCTGCCTGGGACGCCATGCGGCGGGCCAGCGGGGATGCGAAGACGCGATCGCCGGGCTTCGGCGGATCGGGTTGCGGGTTGAAGCCCTGGGCCGCACCGGGGGTCGCAGGCGCGGGGGCGGTGGCCGGGGCCGCAGCCACCGACGTTGCGGCCACATTGGGCACGGCCTCGCCCTTTTCCACCAGCACGGCGATGGGGTCGTTGACCTTCACCCCCGCCGTGCCGTCTGGGACAAATATCTTGCCCAAAATCCCCTCGTCCACGGCTTCGACTTCCATCGTCGCCTTGTCGGTCTCGATCTCGGCGATGATGTCGCCGGCCTTGACCGTGTCGCCTTCCTTCTTGAGCCAGCGGGCCAGCGTGCCCTCGGTCATCGTGGGGCTCAGCGCCGGCATCAGGATATTGGTCGCCATGTTCCGCCCCCCTACTTGTAGGTCACGCTTTTGACGGCATCGATCACCTGTTCCAGCTTCGGCAAGGCCAGCTTCTCCAGGTTGGCGGCATAGGGCATCGGGACATCCAGCCCATGCACCCGCACCGGCGGCGCATCCAGGTGGTCGAAGCAATGCTCGACCATCTGCATCGCGATCTCGGCGCCGATGCCGGCAAAGGGCCAGCCTTCTTCCAAGGTCACCAGGCGATTGGTCTTGCGGACGGACGCGGCGATGGTTTCGGTATCCAGCGGACGCAACGAGCGCAGGTTGATGACCTCCGCGCTGATGCCCGCCTCGGCCAGCTTGTCCGCCGCCTGCAACGCCATGCCGACCATGATTGAGAAGGCGACGATGGTGACGTCTGTGCCGGCGCGTTCGATCTTGGCGCGGCCGATGGGCAGCACGAAATCATCCGCGGTCGGGCAATCGAAGGACTGGCCGTAGAGGATTTCGTTCTCCAGGAAGATGACCGGGTTCGGGTCGCGGATCGCGGCCCGCAGCAGCCCCTTGGCATCCGCCGCCGACCAGGGTGCTACCACCTTCAGCCCCGGGCAATGCGCGTACCAGGATGCGTAGCATTGCGAATGCTGTGCCGCGACGCGGCTGGCCGCGCCATTGGCGCCGCGGAACACGATCGGGCAGCCCAATTGCCCGCCCGACATGTACAGCGTCTTGGCTGCCGAATTGATGATCTGGTCGATCGCCTGCATCGAGAAGTTGAACGTCATGAACTCGACGATCGGCTTGAGGCCATTCATTGCGGCCCCCACGGCCATGCCGGTAAAGCCGTGTTCGGTGATCGGCATGTCGATGACGCGCTTGGGGCCGAATTCTTCCAGCAGGCCCTGGCTGATCTTGTAGGCGCCCTGGTACTGGCCGACCTCCTCACCGATCAGAAAGACATCGGCATTGGCGCGCATCTCGGCGGCCATGGCATCGCGCAGGGCTTCGCGGACGGTGATGTGGGCGGTCGCCCCCCAGTCCTTGTCCCCCTCGTGCCGGGGTTCGGCATGGACGCGGGGCTCGGGGCGCTTTGCGGCGCCGCTGGCCGCCTCATTCTCGCGGGCCGGGGCCGGGGCCACGCTGGGCGCGGGCGCCTGGCCGGCGCCGCCATCCAGTTCCGCGATGACGGCGTTGACCTGCACGGCATCGGTGCCGGCGGGGACCAGGATGCGGGTCAGCACCCCCTCATCCACTGCCTCGACTTCCATGGTCGCCTTGTCGGTCTCGATCTCGGCGATCACGTCGCCGGACTTCACGCTGTCGCCCTCGTTCTTCAGCCAGCGGGCCAGCTTGCCCTCGGTCATGGTGGGGGACAGCGCGGGCATCAGGATCACGGCGCCCATGGCTCAGACCTCCACCAGGATATCGGTCCAGAGTTCACTCTCATCCGGCTCGGGGCTGCTCTGCGCGAAGTCGGCGGCGTCGGCGACGATGGCCTTCACCTCGTCGTCCACCGCCTTCAGCGCGGCCTCGTCCATGCCACCGGCCAGCAACTGGGCACGCAGCGTGTCGATGCAGTCATGCTGTTCGCGCATCTTCTGCACCTCCTCCCGCGTGCGATACTTGGCCGGGTCGGACATGGAATGGCCGCGGTAGCGGTAGGTCTTCATCTCCAGAAGGTAAGGCCCGAGGCCCGCGCGGCAGTGGGCAACGGCGCGGGCACCGGCCTCGGCCACCGCCTGCACGCGCATGCCATCGACCTGCTCACCCGGGATGCCCCAGGGCGAACCGTTCTGCGACAGGTCGCGCGATGCGCTCGCACGCTCGACGCTGGTGCCCATGCCGTAGCGGTTGTTCTCGATCACGAAGATGCAGGGCAGCTTCAGCAGCGCCGCCAGGTTCAGGCTTTCGAAGACCTGGCCCTGGCTGGACGCGCCTTCGCCAAAATAGGTCACGGCGACGTTGTCGTTGCCGCGATACATGTTGCTGAACGCCAGCCCCGCGCCGAGCGAAACCTGCGCGCCGACGATGCCATGCCCGCCGAAGAACCCCTTCTCGCGGCTGAACATGTGCATGGAGCCGCCCTTGCCCTTGGAATAGCCGCCGATTCGCCCCGTCAGTTCCGCCATCACGCCGCGCGCCGCCATGCCGGTCGCCAGCATGTGCCCGTGGTCGCGGTAGGAGGTGATGACCTCATCGCCCGCCTTCAGGCACAATTGCATGCCCACCACCACGGCTTCCTGGCCGATGTAGAGGTGGCAGAAGCCGCCGATCAGGCCCATGCCGTATAGTTGGCCGGCCTTCTCCTCGAAACGGCGGATCAGCAGCATGTCGCGAAAGGCGCGGCCGAGGGTGGCCTGGTCGAGCCCGGCGGGGGCAGTTTTCGTGGCGGTCTTGCCGCGGCGCTTGGTGGTGGCGTCGGCGCTTTGGGCCATTCGGCTCTCCCCGGGGCGTGGTCCGGGCCTCAGGCACCGGCGCTTCAACTGCACACCTAGGCCTCGTATCCGCACCATGCAAGGCGGCAAGCCACACGCAAAACCCTTGTGTTGCAACGCAAAACAGCAGTTGCTCTATTTCAGGTTAAGTGCATTCCGTTCGGGCAAAGCGGCTCAGCGGCGCGGCGGCCCCACGGGCACGATGATCTCGTCGCGGCCGACGAAGTTCAGCAGGCTGCGTGCCCGTTCATCCAGCTGGTCCGCATCGATACGATCGCCGCGCAGCCCCCGCACCCGGCGTTCCAGCGCGTCGCGTTCCTGTTCCGACCGGGTCAGTTCCGCGCGCGCGGTGATGATCTCGGCGGCGCGGCGTTCCTGCGCCTCAAGCCCCCGGTCGCCGTTGATCGTGTGCCAGGCGAAAAATGCGACCACCAGCGCGCAGGCGGCCGGCAGGGTGATCGCCTTGATCCAGCGCAGCAGAAGACGGCCCATGCGATACTCCGCCGGGGCGAAGATCGCACCCCGATTAGACCGATAGAAGAACACGATTTCAGCAGGATGCAAGCCTTGGTGAGAAGGTTGGCACAGAAAACCCCGATCAGCGCCGCAGCGCCCCCCGCCCGGCGTAGCGTGCCGCCGCACCCAGATCCTGTTCGATACGGATCAACTGGTTGTACTTGGCCAGCCGATCCGACCGCGACAGGCTGCCGGTCTTGATCTGGCCGCAGTTGGTGGCGACGGCCAGGTCGGCGATGGTCGCATCCTCGGTCTCACCGGACCGGTGCGACATCACGCAGCGGTAGCCGGCGCGATGCGCCATCTCGACCGCTTCCAGCGTCTCGGTCAGCGTGCCGATCTGGTTGACCTTGATCAGTATGGCGTTGGCGGTGCCGGTTTCGATGCCGCGCGCCAGGCGCTCGGGGTTGGTCACGAACAGATCGTCGCCGACCAGTTGCACCGTGCCGCCCAGGCGCTCGGTCAGCGCCTTCCAACCGGCCCAATCATCCTCGGCGCAGCCGTCCTCGATCGACACGATCGGCCATTTCGCGCAGAGCGCCGCGAGGTAATCGACCATGCCGCCCGGATCGAGCGTCTTGCCCTCGCCTTCCATCTTGTAGAGGCCGTCGCGGTAGAACTCGGTCGCGGCGCAATCCAGCGCGAAGACCACATCCTGGCCGACGCGATGGCCGGCGGCCTCGCAGGCTTCGGCGATGAAGGCCAGCGCCTGGTCGGCCGAACCG
>JBBRWI010000150.1:0-9881 GCA_038249305.1 Acetobacterales bacterium | reverse complement strand
CCTGATCCTTGTCGCGTTTACCCGCTTCACCGACACGGGGCGGCCGATGGAGGTCGGCACGCCGTCGGTCAGCCGGGACTTTCGCTTCGCCGATCGTCCAGACGGTGGGATTGGGGTTTTTGTGCCTGGCGCGGCGGAGCCTGCGATCATCGTGGCGCCCGCCTCCAACGGCTTTATCCGCGGCACGCTGCGCGGCCTGAACCGCGAACGCCGGCGCGAGGATCTGGCGGCTGAAATACCCTTCCGGATCAGTGTCTGGCCGGACGGCCGTCTGACCCTGGAAGACCTGTCCAACGGGCGCCGGGTCGACCTTCTCGCCTTTGGCCAGACGAATGCCGATGCTTTCGCCCAGCTTCTGGCGCTGCCCCAGTGAGCGGCCTCGCCGAGCGACTTTGGACCGATCTCGCCGGTGGACGGAAGATCGAGATCGCCTGCCTCGTTGACCTCGAGAAAACCGCGGAAAGCTTTCACGCCTATACGGTGCCGGAAGGGATCGACATCGGGCCGGGCGATATCATGTTAATCCATGATATGACCGACCGTCTTGATTTCGGCGAGCGTTCGGCATTCGAGGGTCGAGCTACCGTTGTCCAGGCCGGATTCTTTGGGCGGATATGGACGCAGATGTCCTCGATCTTCGAACTGACGGAACTCTACGAGGTCGGCTTTCAGCCGAAGGATTGACACCATGCAACCGATGACAAATACGGCCATCGTCAATGAGACGACCAAGCAGGCGCAGCGCGACACGATGCTGGCGCCACGCTTCTATACGACTGATTTCGATGCCATGGACAAGCTGGACATCAATTCGGTACGCGCCGATTGGGATGCCCTGATCGCCGAATTCAAGCGCGACCCCAACCAGGGCCATTTCAAGCGCAATGCGTCTTTCGACGGCTTCGACCTGAACGACCTGCCGCCTGCGTTGCGTGAGGAGTTCATCGACTTCCTGGTCAGTTCGGTGACCGCCGAATTCTCCGGTTGCGTGCTTTATGCCGAGATCAAGAAGCGGGTCAAAAATCCCGACATAAAGGATTTGTTCAGCGTCATGACGCGCGATGAGGCGCGTCACGCCGGCTTCATCAATGATACCCTGAAGGACTTCGGGATTGGCGTCGATCTTGGATTTCTGACCAAGGCGAAGAAGTACACATTCTTTCAGCCTAAGTTCATTTTTTACGCGACATACTTGTCCGAGAAGATCGGCTACGCCCGCTACATCACCATCTTCCGCCAGTTTGAACGCCATCCGGAACGCCGGGTGCATCCGATCTTCATGTGGTTCGAAAAGTGGTGCAATGACGAGTTCCGCCACGGCGAAGCTTTCGCATTGCTGATGCGCGCCAATCCGCATCTGTTGGCCGGCACGAACAAGCTGTGGATCAAGTTCTTCCAATTGGCCGTCTATGCGACGATGTATGTGCGCGACCATCAGCGCCCGGAGTTCCACAAGGCTCTCGGCATGACCCCGACCGACTACGACTTCCAGGTGTTCCGCATCACGGCCGAGATCAGCAAGCAGGTCTTCCCGGTGACACTCGACCTCGACAACCCCGCCTTCGCCGCGGGGCTGGAACGGCTTCGCCGGATCACCGTAGCCATGTCGCACGCCAAGAAGCAGGGCGGACTTATCGGCGGCGCACGGATGCTGGGTCTGCGTGCCGCCGCGGCCGCGGCGTTCGTTCGGCTTTACATTATGCCGGGCAAGCACGCGCCGCTGCCGGCCAACGTTCTTCTTTCACCCGCCTGGTAGCGCAGGACGTCCGCCCGTGACCGAATATGGATTGCCGACACTTTACATCCTGTTTGTGTGGTGGTTCAGCACGGGCGTGATCTTCTACCTGGACGGATTGCCGCGTCGGACGCATCGATGGACCATGCTCGGCGCAACCGTGGTCATGGTGTTCGGCCTTGGGGGTTTGACGGTCAGTGCCTCGATCACCTCAGTCGGCGGCGCGTACTGCGCTTTTACCTGCGCCTTGATGGTCTGGGCTTGGGTGGAGGTCGGCTTTCTCTTGGGCTACATCACCGGGCCACGCACCCAGCCCTGCCCGCCGGGCGCAGCCGGTTGGCGTCGTTTTGCGCTGGCGACCGAAACCCTGATTTACCATGAACTGGCGCTGGTGGCCGCGGCCATTGCGGTCGTTTCCCTGACTTGGGGCGAGCCCAATCAGGTCGGTACCTGGACCTTTGTGATTCTGTGGGTCATGCGGCAAAGCGCGAAAATGAACGTCTTTCTTGGGGTTCGGAACCTGTCCGAGGAATTCTTGCCGCCGCACTTGCAGTACCTGAAAAGCTTCTTTCGGCGCCGGCCGATGAATTTGCTCTTCCCGGTGTCGGTTACGGCGTCCACTGTTGTGGCGGTGCTCCTGTTCAAGGTTGCGTTGCAGGCCGAGGCGGCGTCGTTCGACCAGGCGGCATTCCTTTTCCTGGCGACGTTGCTGACCCTGGCGGTACTCGAACACTGGTTTCTCGTCATCCCGCTGCCGGTCGGGGCGCTGTGGAACTGGAGCCTGCGTTCGCGTGACGTGGAACGGCCGGCGGCCGCTCTGGTCCCGGTCGTCGAGGTCCCCGTATCCAAGCCGCTCGGGCGGGATACCGATTATTTGCGTAGCCGGCCAAACTGAACGAAGGGAGGCGTCGTCATGAACTATCAGGCCTTTTTCCGTAAGCAACTCGACGGCCTGCGCCGAGAAGGCCGCTATCGCGTCTTCGCCGACCTGGAACGCCACGCCGGGGATTTCCCGCGCGCGACCCGGCATCAGGGTGGCAAGACCGACGAGGTCACCGTCTGGTGTTCGAACGACTATCTGGGGATGGGCCAGCACCCGGCTGTCCTGGCCGCGATGCACGAAGGCATCGACCGCTGCGGGGCCGGGGCCGGCGGCACGCGGAACATCGCGGGCACGAACCACTATCATGTTGTCCTGGAACAGGAACTGGCCGATCTGCACGGTGCCGAGGCGGCGCTGCTGTTCAACTCAGGCTACATGTCCAATTGGGCGACGCTGGACACCCTGGCCTCCCGCCTGCCGGGTTGCGTTGTGCTCTCCGACGAATTGAACCACGCCTCGATGATCGAGGGCATCCGCCACAGCCGAGCCGAACGGCGGGTCTGGACGCATAATGATGTCGAGGATCTGCGCCGAAAACTGGCCGACCTCGACCCGGACCGACCGAAGTTGATCGCCTTTGAATCGGTCTATTCGATGGATGGCGATATCGCTCCGATCAAGGAGATTTGCGACGTCGCCGACGAGTTCAACGCAATGACCTATCTCGATGAAGTCCACGCGGTCGGGCTCTATGGCGCCCGTGGCGGCGGCATCTCCGAGCGCGAAGGCCTGGCGCAGCGCCTGACGGTGATCGAAGGCACGCTGGCCAAGGGCTTTGGCGTGGTCGGCGGCTACATCGCAGGATCGGCCGTGATGTGCGATTTCATCCGCAGTTTCGCGTCCGGATTCATCTTCACGACATCCATGGCGCCAGCCTGCGCCGCGGCGTCGATCGCCAGCATCAAGCATCTCAAGACCAGCGCCATCGAACGCGAGCGGATGCACGAGCGTGTCGCCCAGTTGCGCGCCAAACTGACGGCCATGGGGGTGCCGCATCTCGACAACCCCAGCCACATCGTGCCGGTCATGGTCGGCGACCCAGTGCAATGCAAAAGCATCAGCGACCGACTGCTGGATCACTACGGCATCTACGTGCAGCCGATCAATTATCCGACCGTGCCGCGCGGCACGGAACGCTTGCGCATCACGCCGTCGCCACTCCATACCGAAGCAGACGTGGATCATCTTGTTGGCGCTCTGTCGGCAATCTGGTCCGAACTCAGTCTGCAACGCGCTGCCTGAACACCGCGTTGATAAACGCGAATGATTCGCAATTGCTTTTTGACGCGCGTGACTTTGGTTTTTATCTCGGCCCCTCTGGCGCTTTGGCTGGCGCGGTTGCAAACCTTGGGGCAGCGCCCACGTTGAGGGTTGGGCTACCAGATAAGGGAGAAGCATTGCATGCAAGACGATACGAGTAAGCGTTCCGCACGCCGGACCATTCTGGGTGCTGGGATCGCAGGTATTGGAGCCGCGGCAGGTGTTGTGGTCGCGGGGCGCGTCCAGGCGCAGCAACTGGCCCAGGAAAAGATCGCGCAGTCGATGGTGATGTACCAGGCGACGCCGCAGGGCACTCAGCGCTGCGACAACTGCCTGCATTGGCAACCGCCGGCCGCCTGCGCGATCGTCGCGGGCGTCATCGCGCCGGCCGGATGGTGTGGCGTCTGGGCTGCCAAGCCCTCTTAAGCATATCATCCACGTAAGCACCGGGGCAGTACGACCGCCCCGGTGCTCGCCACCCTTCCCGTCTTCGGGCGCCGGGTTGCCGGTCGCCATCGTTCATGGCGCGTGGCGGTACGGCACCGCAACCAGCCGAAAGTCCTTACTTTGAGCGCCGTTTTCCCGTTTCCCGCGATCGTTGGGCAGGATGAGATGAAGCTCGCCCTGCTGCTTTCGGCGGTTGATCCGCGTATTGGCGGGGTGCTGGCTTTTGGTGACCGCGGCACTGGCAAATCCACCGCCGTGCGGGCTCTTGCGGCCCTTCTGCCGAAAATGCGTGCCGTGGTCGGTTGTCCTTACGGCTGCGACCCCGAGGCAATGGCCGGGCTCTGCGACCCCTGCCGTGCGAAATCCGAGCCGCAGAGCCGCATGGTGCCAGTGCCGGTCGTTGACCTGCCGCTCGGCGCCACCGAAGACCGTGTCGTCGGTGCGCTTGATATCGAACGGGCGCTGACCCGCGGCGAAAAAGCCTTCGAACCTGGCCTCCTGGCCCGCGCCCATCGCGGCTTCCTCTACATCGATGAGGCGAACCTGCTCGAGGACCACCTGGTGGACCTGCTGCTGGACGTCGCGGCCTCGGGCGAGAATGTGGTGGAGCGGGAGGGCATCAGCATCCGCCACCCGGCCCGGTTCGTGTTGATCGGCAGCGGCAACCCGGAGGAAGGGGAACTTCGTCCGCAACTGCTCGACCGCTTTGGCCTGTCCGTCGAGGTTCGCACGCCCGACGACCTGCCGACGCGGATCGAGGTGGTCCGCCGCCGCGACGCTTTCGAACGCGACCCCGCCGCCTTCATCGCGAAGTGGCACAAGGAGGAGTTGAAGCTCCGCCGCCAACTGGTCGCCGCCCGCGATCGCCTGCCCGATACCGCGGTGCCCGAGGCAGCTTTGGAACGCGCGGCACGGCTGTGTATGGCGCTCGGCACGGATGGGCTGCGTGGCGAATTGACTCTGATCCGTGCCGCCCGCGCCCTGGCCGCCTACGAAGGCGATGCAACCGTCATCGACGCGCATATCCGCCGCATCGCCCCGCCGGCGCTGCGCCACCGCCTGCGCCGCAACCCGCTGGATGATGCAGTGTCCACCACGCGAGTGGAACGCGTGCTGGCGGAACAGTTTGGGGCATGAGCGAGGCGGGCGGCGCCGCGACCCGGCCGCCCGAGCTCGATCCTTGGGAGGATGCGGCACTGGTCGCCCGGCTTCTCGCGCTGGACCCCACCGGCGTCGGCGGTGTGGTGCTGCGCGGCTTTGCCGGGCCAGTGCGGGATCGCTGGCTCGCGCTGCTGCGGCGGCTGATCGCGGAGGACACCCCTTTCCGCCGCTGCCCGTTGAACGCGCCGGACGGCCGGTTGCTTGGCGGGCTCGACCTCGCCGCCACTCTGCGCGCCGGGCGCCCCGTCGCCGAACGCGGGCTGCTGGCCGAGGCCGATGGCGGCATCGTCATTCTGGCCATGGCCGAACGCCTGTCCATCGGCACGGCCGCCAGGCTCGCCATGGTGCTTGACCGTGGCGAAGTGGTGGCCGAACGCGACGGGCTGACGCTGCGCAACCCCGCCCGCGTCGGCATGGTCGCGCTGGACGAGGGGGCCGAGCCTGATGAGCGCCCGCCGCCGGCCCTTGCCGAACGGCTGGCCTTCCACCTCGATCTGACGGCCATCGCGCTGTCCGACACCGGCGGCGATCCGCCCGATGCCGCCGGCGTCGCTGCCGCGCGGACCCGCCTGGCGGACGTCACCATGCCGGACGCAGTCCTGGAGGCACTCTGCGGCACCGCGCTCGCGCTCGGCATCGGCTCCGCCCGGGCGCCGCTGCTGGCCATGCGGGTGGCGCGCGGGATCGCGGCGCTGGCTGTGCGCGATGCGGTGACGGAGGATGACGCGGCGCGGGCCTGCCGGCTTGTTTTCTCCACCCGGGCGACGCGCCTGCCGCCGCCGCAGCAGGAAAGCGAACCGCAACAGGCGCCCGACCAGCCCCCCGACGGCCCGCCCGAACCGCAAGACGCGGCCGATAAGCCCGCCGAGGCGCCCGACCCGCCACCCACCGAGGAGTCCCCCGAGACCGAGGAGGAGATCGACCCGCAGCAGTTGCAGGACCTGGTGCTGGCCGCGATCCAGGCGGCACTTCCCGCCGACGTCCTGTCCCGCCTGCAACTGGCCAATGCCGTCGTCGCGCGCGGTGCCGCGCAGGGCAAGGCGGGGGCCCAGAAAGCCTCGATGCGCCGCGGCCGCCCGATCGGGACACGCGGCGGCGAACTCCGCGCCGGTGCCCGCATCAGCCTGATCGAGACGCTGCGATCGGCCGCGCCCTGGCAGCCTATCCGCCGCGCCCAGCGTGGCCCGGGCGGCACCGCCTTCATCGAGGTTCGGCGCGAGGATTTCCGGCTGATGCGCTTCAAGCAGCGTAGCGAGACGGTCAGCATCTTCGCCGTGGACGCCTCGGGGTCGGCCGCGCTGAACCGCCTGGCCGAGGCCAAGGGCGCGGTCGAGATGCTGCTCGCCGACTGTTACGTGCGGCGCGACAAGGTGGCGGTCGTGGCGTTTCGCGGCAGCACGGCCGAGGTGCTTTTGCCGCCGACCAATTCGCTCGTCCGTGCCAAGCGCAGCCTGGCGGGGCTGCCCGGTGGCGGCGGCACACCGATCGCGGCCGGGATCGATGCCGCACTGGCCCTGGCCGATGCGGTACGACGGCGGGGCCAGACGCCCATCATCGTGCTGCTGACCGACGGCCGCGCCAATGTCCCGCGCCAGGCGGGCGCCGGGCGCGACCAGGCGCAAGCCGATGCCATGGCGGCCGCCCGCCAGGTGCGTACGGCGGGGGTAACGGCGCTGATGGTCGATACCTCGCCCCGCCCGCAGGAGCAGGCGAAACGCCTGGCGGCCGAAATGGGCGCGCATTACCTGCCGCTGCCCTATTCCAATGCGGCCGGCCTGTCGCGCGCCGTGCGCGCCGTCGCCGAGACATGAACCCCAACTGGGCGCGCGACGGCGCCGATTGGCCGAACCGGGCCGCCAGCCGCTTCGTCCATGCCGGTGGCTTACGCTGGCATGTGCAGATGATGGGGCAGGGGCCGCCGATGCTGCTGCTGCACGGCACCGGGGCCGCGACGCATTCCTGGGCCGGGCTTCTGCCCCTGCTGGCACCGCATTTCACGTTGGTGGCGCCAGACCTGCCGGGCCACGGCTTCACCGATACCCCCCCCCGCGCGCGGTCTGTCGCTGCCTGGCATGGCCGCGGGGGTGACGGCGTTGCTGAAGGCGCTCGGCATCGAACCCGCCTTCGCCGTCGGTCATTCCGCCGGTGGCGCAATCGCTGCCCGCATGGTGCTGGACCAGAAGATCGCGCCGCGCGCGCTGGTCGGGCTCAACGCCGCGCTGATGCCCTTCGACGGCATCGCCGGCTTTCTGTTCACTCCTATCGCGCGGCTGCTGGTGACCGTGCCGCCGGTGACACGGCTGTTCGCCTGGCGCGGGTCGGATCCAAGGTTCGTCGAGCGCCTGCTGCGCGATACCGGTTCGACCATCGGGCCAGAGGGTGCTGCTTTTTACGCCCGCCTGGTCGGCAGTCCGAAGCACGTCGCGGCAGCCCTTGGGATGATGGCGAACTGGGACCTGCGGCCGCTGGCGCAGGCGCTGCCCCGACTGCCGGTACCGCTGGTGCTGGTGGTCGGCAGCAACGACCGCACCACGCGCCCGTCCGACTCGCGGCGGGTGCGGGCGATGGTGCCGGGATCGACAATCGTCACGCTGCCGGGCCTTGGGCATCTGGCGCATGAGGAACGGCCGGACCACGTGGCATCCATCCTGATCAGACTGCTGGAGACCACGGCCGCATGACCGCGATCACCCTGCCCGCCAATCATGCGCAACGCATCGAGTTGAATGACGAGGTCCATGCGCGGCCGACCGAGCCGACGGCGGCCCCGCTGCGCATGTCCTACCTCGCGCTGCTGCCCGATCCCGCGGCGCCCAGGCAGGACGGCACCTGGGCCGCGATCGACGACCTGGCGAAGCGCTTCGGTGCCGCGCCGCCGGCGCCGAACGCCACGCATTACAGTGCAGACTTTGGCCCTTTCCGCCTGAAGTGGGAACGGCATACCGAGTTCAGCCGTTGCATGATCATCGCCCCGGCCGCCGGCGATCCCTTTGTCATGCCGGCCATCGAGTTGGTGCCGGCCGACTGGGTCGCGGCCTTGCCAGGCCGCGTCATCATGGCGGCCCACGTCGGCCTGCTGTCGGCCGAGGCGGTGCCGGAACGGCTGGATGATTTGGCTGAGCAGTTCTTCGACGGCAATGGACTGGTTGGCGCGGCGGTACTGGACGGGGCGGGTCGCGTGCTGACCGATTTCCGCATCCACGCCGATGGTTTCAGCCGCTTCATCGCGCTTGATGACGGGATGTCCCCCGCCCAGGCCGGCCGCGTGATTCAGCGCCTGCTGGAAATCGACACCTACCGCATCATGGCCCTGCTGGCCCTGCCGGTCGCGCAGGCCTTGGCCCCCGACATCTCCGCGCGCGAGCGCGAACTGGCCGGCATCACCGACGCGCTGGTGACAGCGCAGGAGGCGGATGAGTCGCTGCTGCTGGAACGTCTCACCAGCCTCGCCGCCGCGATCGAAAGCCGCGCCGCCGCGAACCGCTATCGCTTCACCGCGGCCCGCGCGTACTACGACCTTGTGCATGCCCGCATCGCCGAACTGAGGGAGGCACGCTACGGCGGGCTGCAGACCTTGCTGGAGTTCACCGAACGCCGCCTCGCCCCGGCGATGAACACCTGCCAGACGGTGGCGGCACGACAGGAAGGGCTGCTGGAGCGGGTCGCCCGCACCACGCAACTGCTGTCCACACGTGTCGGTCTGACGCGTGAGCGGCAGAACCACGAAGTGCTGCAACAGATGAGCCGCCGGGCCGCCCAGCAACTCCGGTTGCAGCAGACGGTCGAAGGGCTCTCGGTTGCGGCCATGACATACTATATCGTGGGTCTTGTCGGTTACGCAGCCAAGGGGCTGATCGTGTCGGGACTGCAGATCGACCCCGATATCGTGCAGGGGATTGCCATCCCCTTCGTCGCCGTGACGCTGGCGCTCGCCGTGCGCAGGGTCCGGCGCCGGGTGACGCGCGGTCTGGATTAGGCCGCGACCAGCACCAAGATCTGCACGATGGCCGCGACGACCATCAGGATCAGCAAGATCTTTTGCAGGGTGGCCATCGGCGGCATGATCATTCTCCGTGTCGTGTCAACAGGCCGCGCAGCAGCGCCGTGCCCGGTGCCATACGGATCATCACCATGGCCGCATGCGCGCGGACGGCCTCCAGATCCGCCAGCCGTACGCAGGCCATCCGCGCATCGCCGGCATCGTTGCTGCGGGTGACCAAGCCTTCGCGGGCCACACGGTCCGGCAGATTCCCTTCGCGACCGGACCAGGTCGCCAGCGCGCGCCATTCCGCGACAACGACGCCCTTGGCACGCGGCAAATTTCGGCCGGGACGATGTGGCTGGCGCGCATCAGGAGATAGAGCGGATACTCCTCCATGAAGCGGGGCTCGCGGG
>JBBRWI010000149.1:0-9884 GCA_038249305.1 Acetobacterales bacterium | reverse complement strand
GGCCAATGTCGCGGCCCATCGCCTCGGCGACCAGGCGGGTGACCGTATCGGTCGGGCCGCCGGCAGCGTAAGGGACGATGATGGAAATCGGGCGGGTCGGGAAGGCGGGGGCCTGGGCCATGGCGGGCGCAGCCAGGACGGCGGCCGCGGCGAGGCCGAGCAAGGGGCGACGGAACATTTCTTATCTCCCGGTAGACAACGGGTTAGTTGCCCCGTCAGGCGTCCATCTTCAAGGCGGCGATGAAGGCCGACTGCGGAATCTCGACCTTGCCGAACTGCCGCATCCGCTTCTTGCCTTCCTTCTGCTTGTCCAACAACTTGCGCTTGCGACTGATGTCGCCGCCGTAGCACTTGGCCGTCACATCCTTGGACATCGCGCCGATGGTCTCGCGCGCGATGACCTTGCCGCCGATCGCGGCCTGGATGGGGATCTTGAACAATTGGCGCGGAATCAGGTCCTTCAGCTTTTCGCAGATGGAGCGCGCCCGGCGGTCGGCGGCCGAGCGATGCGCCATGAAGGACAGCGCATCCACCGGTTCGTTGTTCACCAGGATGCTTATCTTCACCAGATCGCCATCCTCATACCCATCGATCGCGTAGTCGAAGCTGGCATAGCCGCGGCTGATCGACTTCAGGCGATCGTAGAAATCGAACACCACCTCGTTCAACGGCAGCCGATAGACCGCCACCGCGCGATTGCCGACGTAGGTCAGGTCCACCTGCACGCCGCGCCTTTCGCTGCACAATGCCAGGATTGAGCCCAGGTATTCGTCGGGCACGAAGATCGTCGCCTTTATCCAGGGTTCCTGGATCGACTTGATCAGGCTCGGGTCCGGCATGTCGGCCGGGTTGTGCAACTCGATCTGGTCGCCGTTGTTCTTGGTGAGCTTGTAGACGACCGAGGGCGCGGTCGCGATCAGGTCCAGGTCGAATTCCCGGCTCAGCCGTTCCTGCACAATCTCCAGGTGCAGCAGACCCAGAAAACCGCAACGGAAGCCGAAGCCGAGGGCGGCACTGCTTTCCGGGTCGAAGTGGAACGATGAATCATTCAGCCGCAGCTTGCCGAGCGATTCGCGCAGCTTCTCGAACTCATCCGCATCGGTCGGGAACAGCCCGCACCAGACGACCGGGATCGACGGCCGGAAGCCCGGCAGTTGTTCGGTCGCGGGCAGCCGGTCGTCGGTGATGGTATCGCCGACATTGCAATCGGCGACGGTCTTCATCGCCGCGGTGATATAGCCCATCTCGCCGGGGCCGAGGTCGTCCACCGGGAACATCTTGGGCGTGAAGACGCCGATGTCGTTGACCGGATGCGCGGTGCCCTTGGCCATCAGCCGGATTCGCATGCTGCGGCGCAAGCGCCCCTGCTTCACCCGCACCAGGATCACCACGCCCAGGTAGGCATCGTACCAACTATCCACCAGCAGCGCCTGCAACGGCTTCCTGTCGTCGCCGACCGGCGCCGGCAGGCGCGTCACGATGGCTTCCAGCACGCCTTCGATGTTCAGTCCGGTCTTGGCGCTGATCATCACCGCGTCATCGGCGGGCAGGCCGATCACATCCTCGATCTGCTGCTTGACGCGGTCGGGTTCGGCGGCCGGCAGGTCCACCTTGTTCAGGATCGGCACGATCTCGTGCCCCGCATCCAGCGCCTGATAGACATTGGCGAGCGTCTGCGCCTCCACGCCCTGGCTGGCATCGACCACCAGCAGCGAGCCTTCGCAGGCGGCCAGCGACCGGGAGACTTCATAGGCGAAATCGACGTGGCCTGGCGTGTCCATCAGGTTCAGCACATAGGTCAGGCCGTCCTTGGCCTTGTAGTCGAGCCGGACGGTCTGCGCCTTGATGGTGATCCCGCGCTCGCGCTCGATCTCCATGTTGTCGAGCACCTGCTCCTTCATCTCGCGGTCGGCCAGCCCCCCGCAGGCCTGGATCAGCCGGTCGGCCAGGGTGGATTTCCCATGGTCGATGTGGGCGATGATGGCGAAGTTGCGGATGCGGTCGAGGGAGGTATCGGTCATCGGGGTCCGGGGTGGGGGATCTGGGGGGAATGCCCCGGTCCGTCACCACGGTCAGATAGGTCAGGTGGGCCGGAAATCAAAGCGCCGGGCATCGGGTCAATCCTGCGCCATGACCTTCACGTAGCTGCCGGGGGCTGCTTCGATGACCGACAGGCTGCCGTCGCCGGGGCTTCGCGCAACGACCAGGGCCTTGTCCTGGCCGGCGACCCAGCGCTGCCAATCCGGCCACCAGGACCCGGCGAGTTCGGTTGCCCCCTCCAGCCAGGCTTCGGGCTGTTCGGGCAGGCTGTCGCCGACCCAATGGCTGTATTTGCCGGCATCCGGCGGGTTGACCACGCCGGCGATATGCCCCGAGGCCGCCAGCACGAAGCGGATCGGCCCCGCATAGGTCTGCGTCGCCCGATAGGTGCTTTTCCACGGCGCGATGTGATCCTCCCGCGTCGAGAGGATGTAGGTCGGCTGCTTGATTTTGCGCAGGTCGATCTTGACCCCCAACAACTCGATCCCGCCCGGTTTGATCAGGTCGTTCTGCTGGTACATCCGCCGCAGATAGAAGGAATGCATGTTGGCCGGCATGCGGGTGCTGTCGCTGTTCCAGTACAGCAGGTCGAAGGGAAAGGGTTCCTGCCCCAGCAAATAGTTGTTCACGACAAAAGACCAGATCAGGTCGTTCGCCCGCAGCATGTTGAAGGTGCCGGCCATCTCGGAGCCCTCCAGAAAGCCCTTCTTGGCCATCTTCTCCTCAAGCGCCTGCAACTGCTCCTCGTCGATGAAGACGCTGAGTTCGCCGGCTTCCTCGAAATCGACCATGGTGGTGAAGAAGGTCGCGGATTTGATGCGGTTGTCGCGCTTGGATGCCATGTGCGACAGGGTTGCGGCCAACAGGGTGCCGCCCAGGCAATAGCCGATGACGTTGATCGCGCGCTCGCCGGTCGCTGCCTCGATCGCGTCCAGCGCCGCATAGGGGCCGAGTTGCATGTAGTCGTCGAAGCCGCGATCGCCCAAGCCCTCATCCGGGTTCACCCAGGAGCAGATGAACACGGTATGCCCCTGTTCCACTGCCCAGCGGATGAAGGAATTTTTCGGGCGCAGGTCGAGGATGTAGTACTTGTTGATCCAGGGCGGCAGGATCAGCAGCGGCCGCTTCAGCACCTTGTCGGTGGTCGGCGCGTATTGGATCAGCTGCATCAACTCGTTCTGGAACACCACGCTGCCCGGGGTGACGGCGATGTTCTCGCCGACCGCGAACTTGCTGCGATCGACCATGCTGATCTGCAGGTTGCCGCGGCCGCGTTCCAGGTCGGCCAGCAGGTTCGACAGCCCCTTGAGCAGGTTTTCGCCACCGGTCTCGGCGGTGCGGCGCAGAACCTCGGGGTTGGTCATCACGAAATTGGTCGGCGACAGCGCATCGACGAATTGCCGGGTGTAGAAATCGACCTTCTGCGCCTGCTTCTCGTCCAGCCCCTCGGCCGAGGCCGCCATGCCCTGCATGTAGCGGGCGGAGAGCAGATAGGTCTGCTTGATGAAGTCGAAGACTTCATTGTCGCGCCAGGCATCGTCCTTGAACCGCTTGTCCTTCTGGTCCTCGGCGATCACGGCCTCGCTCGGCTGGCCCATCATGCGCCGCGCGGTGTTCTGCCACAGCGTCATGTAGTCCTGCCAGAACCCCATCTGGGCGTGCATCAAGGCGGACGGATTGGCCATCAGCCGCTTGGTCATCTCGGTGAAGGCGCCGCCGAGGTTCAGCGGGTCGGCCGGCCCGCCGTCGGACTGGCGCTTGAGGAAATCCTGCACGATCCGCTGCCCGCGCTCCGCGACATCGGCCATGGTGCGGGAGACAAGGGCCGGGTCGGGCAGACGAAAGTTGGCGCCGTTTGGGGTGTCGTCCTGGGCCATGCGGTGTTCCTCGACCTTCGGGTTCTTGGCCCCTGGTGATGCGCCACCCCGGCTGCGGGGGCCACGTCATCGCCCGATGCTTTCGCCGGCGCGCGATCTGGGGCACATGCTGGCGCCGGCAAGGGGCTGGTGCGCAATGGCTCTGGACAAGCAACCGTCGAATGGCACGAACGTAGGAGCCTGAACGTGGCTGATCAAGCGCATGGCGGGGTATCGCCGGGTCGCGCAAGCGCGCCGATCGTGGCGATCTGCGCGCTGCTCGCACTCGGCGGCTGCGTGGGCGGTGGCGGCAACGAGGGCCTCGGCACCTTCTGGGACAATGCGACGGGGCGCGCGATGGAGCGGCGTGGCCTGCCACCGCGGCTCGACCAACCCTATCCCAACCTGTCGCAGGTGCCGCCCCGCCCGGCCCGGCCGGATGTCGCGGCGCGCAACGCCGTGACGCAGGAATTGCAGGCAGAACGCCGGGGCATGGATGTGCCGTTGGTCGCAGGCCTTGCGCTTCCGGCCCCGCCGGCCGGTGCGGGGTCGGACGTGCCACTGGCGCCGCCCGGCCCGGCCAGCCTGCGGCCCGCGCCCAGGATTGGCGAAACGCCGTTGCTGCAAATGCCGGCCAGCGTGCCGGTGCCGATCCCCGCCCGCCCGCCAGCGCCCGACTTGCCCGCGCCCGACTTGCCGGTTCGCGACCTGCCGGTTCGCGGCCTGCCGGTGGACCCGGGCGCCACGCCGCCCGCGCTGCTGGTCCTTCCGCCCGCCCGGTTCATGCCCGCCGACCCCGGCAGCACGCCGCCGCCGCCGCCCAGCGTAAGGTAGCCCCATGCGGTCGCCCGCGCCCTCGCGCCCCGCCTCGGGCGCGCGTATCCTGCCGTTTCACGACTCCTGACGAAGACCCCAACCCATGACCGAAGAATTCCACCGCATCCGCCGCCTGCCGCCCTATGTCTTCGCCGAGGTCAATTCGGCCAAGGCCCGCGCCCGCGCCGCCGCCGAGGACATCGTGGACCTCGGCATGGGCAATCCCGACAGCCCGACCCCGCCGCATATCGTGGCGAAGCTGATCGAAGCGGTGCAGGACCCGCGAACCCACCGCTATTCGATGTCCAAGGGCATCCCGGGCCTGCGTAAGGCCCTCGCCGGCTACTACGATCGCCGTTTCGGCGTAAAACTCGACCCTGAGACGGAAGTCGTGGCGACGCTCGGCTCCAAGGAGGGCCTGGCCAACCTGGCGCAGGCGATCAGCAGCCCCGGCGACACCATCCTGGTGCCCAACCCCTCCTACCCCATCCACCAGTTCGGCTTCATCATCGCTGGCGCCTCGGCCCGTTTCATCCCCTACACGCCGGATGATGCGATGCTGGCCGCGATCGACCGCGCCGTGCGCCATTCGGTGCCCAAGCCCACCGCACTGATCGTCAACTTCCCGTCCAACCCGACCGCGCTCCTGGCCAGCCGCGAATTCTACAAGGACCTGGTGGCGCTGGCGCTGAAGCACGGGCTCTTCATCCTGTCCGACCTCGCCTATGCCGAATTGTATTTTGGCGAGACGCCGCCGCCCTCGGTGCTGGAAATCCCCGGCGCGATGGACTGCACCGTCGAATTCACCTCGCTGTCCAAGACCTACAACATGCCCGGCTGGCGCATGGGGTTCGCCGCCGGCAACCAGCGGCTGATCGGGGCGCTCGCGCGCGTCAAATCCTACCTCGATTATGGCGCCTTCGCGCCGATCCAGATCGCTGCCGCAGCAGCGCTGAACGGACCGCAGGATTGCGTCGCGGAGATGCGCGTCCTCTACAAGGACCGCCGCGATGTGCTGGTGAAGGGCCTGCATGCGGCGGGGTGGGACGTGCCCTCGCCGGATGGCTCGATGTTCCTCTGGGCGCCGATTCCCGAAAAATTCCTGCACCTGGGCTCGGTCGGCTTCAGCAAGCTGCTGCTGGAAAAGGCCCATGTCGCCGTCGCCCCCGGCATCGGCTTTGGCGAGCACGGCGATGGCCATGTCCGCATCGCGCTGGTCGAGAACAACCACCGCATCCGCCAGGCGCTGCGCGGCATCAAGACTTTTCTGGCCGGCGACAATGCCGGCCCGCCGGACCCTGAGCACGCGGCCTTGCGGGAACTGACGGGCGCATGACGCATCCCTTGTCGATCGGCGTCGCCGGCCTCGGCACGGTCGGTGCCGGGGTGCTGACCGTGCTGCGCGACAATGCCGATGTCATCGCCGCGCGCGCCGGGCGGCCGATCGTCGTCACCGCCGTTTCCGCCCGCGACCGCTCGCGCGACCGCGGCGTGCCGGTCGCGGGGCTGCGCTGGTACGACGACCCCGTGGCGCTGGCGCAGGACCCCGGCGTCGATGTCATCGTCGAATGCATCGGCGGCAGCGAAGGCCCGGCCCGCTTGCTGGTCGAGGCCGCGCTGCGTGCCGGCCGCCCGGTGGTGACCGCCAACAAGGCGCTGTTGGCAACCCATGGCGCGGCGCTCGCGGCCATGGCCGAGGCCCGCGGCGTGCCGCTGGCCTTCGAGGCTGCGGTCGCCGGCGGCATCCCCGCGATCAAGGCGATCCGCGAGGGCCTGGCCGCCAACCGCCTGTCCCGCGTCGCCGGCATCCTGAACGGCACCTGCAACTACATCCTGACCTCGATGCGCGAGAAGGGCCGCGAATTCGCCGAAGCCCTGTCCGAGGCCCAGCGCCTTGGCTACGCCGAAGCCGATCCGGCGATGGATGTGGACGGCACCGATGCCGCGCACAAACTCGCCATCCTCGCGGCGCTGGCTTTCGGCCGCCCGGTCGCCTTCGAGGCCGTTCACGTCGAGGGGGTGCGGAACATCTCGGCGCTCGACATCCGCCTCGCCGATGATCTCGGCTACCGCATAAAACTGCTCGGCATCGCGCGGCGGACGGAGGCTGGCATCAGCACCCGCGTGCATCCCTGCATGATCCCCGTGGCCCATCCCCTGGCCCGCGTCGATGGCGTGTTCAACGCCGTGGTGGCAGAGGGCGATTTCGTCGGTCGGGTGGTGCTGGAAGGCCGCGGGGCAGGGGGCGGGCCGACCGGCAGCGCCGTCGTCGCCGACCTGATCGATATCGCCCGCGGCCGCCACACACCGGTCTGGGGTGCTGCCGAAGCAGCCCTGCAACCCGCCGCGACCGTGCCGATGGCCGACCACGAAGGCGCCTACTACCTGCGCCTGATGGTGGTGGACCGCCCCGGCGTGATCGCCGACGTCACCGGCGTGCTGCGCGATCACGGCATCAGCCTGGAATCCATGATCCAGCGCGGCCGCAGCCCTGGCGAGGCCGTGGCCGTGGTGCTGGTCACGCATGCCTGCGGGGAGGCCGCGATGACCGCCGCGCGTCACCGCCTGGAAGACCTCGACGCCGTGCTCGAACGCCCGGCCATGATCCGTATCGAAGCCCTGGCTTAGCAGAAGGACGCCGCCATGATCCGCGACAGCACACCGGTCGATCGCAACCTCGCGCTCGAACTGGTCCGCGTGACCGAAGCCGCCGCCCTGGCGGCCAGCCGCTGGATCGGCCGTGGCGACAAGAACGCGGCCGATGGCGCCGCGGTCGATGCGATGCGCCGCGCCTTCGACACCGTCGCCATCCGCGGCACCGTGGTGATCGGCGAGGGCGAGATGGACGAAGCGCCGATGCTGTTCATCGGCGAGGAAGTCGGCCTCGGCTGGTCGAGCCCCGCCGGCGGCCCCGCCGTCGATATCGCCGTCGATCCGCTCGAAGGCACCTCGATCACCGCCAAGGGCGCGTCGAACGCCATCGCGACCCTGGCGGTCGCCCAGCCCGGCGGCTTTTTGCACGCGCCCGACATCTACATGGACAAGATCGCGGTCGGCCCCGGCCTGCCAGCGGGCGTCGTCCATATCGATGCCAGCCCCGCCGAAAACCTGCGCGAATTGGCCAAGGCCAAGGGCGGTGACATCGCCGACCTGATGGTCTGCATCCTCGACCGCGATCGCCACAAGGCGATCATCAAGGCCTGCCGCGACGCCGGCGCCCGCATCATGCTGATCGGCGATGGTGATGTCGCGGGCGTGGTCGCGGTCAGCCAGCCCGAAGCCGGCGTGGACATGTATATCGGCTCCGGCGGCGCGCCCGAGGGCGTGCTCGCGGCGGCCGCCCTGCGCTGCATCGGCGGCCAGATGCAGGGCCGCCTGCTGTTCGAGGACGACAGCCAGATCGAGCGCGCCAGGGGCATGGGCATCACCGACCCGAACCTGATCTACAGCGTCGAGGACATGGCGCGGGGCGAGGTGATGTTCTCGGCCACCGGCGTCACCAATGGTGCGATGCTGCGCGGCGTGCGGCGCGGGCCGCAATCGGCGATCACGCATTCCATCGTGATGCGCAGCAGCACCGGCACCGTGCGCTATGTCGAAGGGCATCATAACTTCGCGCTCAAGCCGCACGCGTTCATTGCCTGACCAGGAAGCGCCCTTCGGCATCACCAGCAGCCTGACCGGCCGACGCTGGTCCTGGCGGCGCGGCCCCGAGCGCATCGGGGCCGCTTTGGCCGAACGCCATGCGCTGCCCGACGTGGTGGCCCGCCTGCTGGCCGGGCGCGGCATCGGTGTGGACCAGGCGGTCGATTTCCTGGAACCCACACTGCGGGCGCTGATGCCCGACCCCTCCAGCCTGACCGACATGGACCTGGCGGCGGACCGCATCGCCGCCGCCGTGCGCGCTGGCGAACAGGTCGCGGTTTTCGGGGATTACGACGTGGACGGCGCCTGTTCCGGCGCACTGATGGTGAACTTTCTGGGCAGCCTCGGCATCGCGACCCGACCCTATATCCCCGACCGCATCGCCGAGGGCTACGGCCCCAACGCGGCAGCCATCGCGCGGCTCTGCGAGGAGGGTGCCAGCCTGATCATCTGCGTCGATTGCGGCATCGCCGCCGGCAACGCGCTGTCCGCTGCCGCCGGCCGCGCCGATGTGGTGGTGCTGGACCACCACAAGGCCGAGGGGCCGCCGCCACCGCTGGCCGCCGTGGTGAATCCGAACCGGCTGGACGACACTTCCGGCCTCGGCCACCTCTGTGCCACCGCCATCGCCTTCATGGCCGCGGTCGCGACGACCCGGGCGCTGCGCCGGGCCGGGTATTTCGCCGGGCGGCCGGAGCCCGACCTGAAGCGCCTGCTCGACCTGGTGGCGCTGGCGACGGTCTGCGACGTGATGCCGCTGGTCGGGCTGAACCGGGCTTTCGTCGCGCAGGGGCTGAAGGTCATGGCCGACGGCGGGCGGATCGGCATCACCGCCCTGCTGGCCGTGGCGCAGGCGCGCGACGCGCCCTCGGCCCATACGCTGGGCTTCCTGCTGGGTCCGCGGATCAATGCCGGTGGCCGCGTCGGCAAGCCCGACATGGGCTTGCGGCTGCTGGCCAGCGACGACGCCATCGACGCCCGCGCCATGGCCGAGGAACTCGACCGCGTGAACCGCCACCGCCAGGAGGTCGAGGCCGAGGTCATGGCCGATGCCATGCGCCAGGCCGAAGCCCAGGCCCTGGCGGGGCTGCCGGTCCTGCTCGTGCTCGGCGATGGCTGGCATCCGGGGGTCGTCGGCATCGTCGCGGGGCGGGTCAAGGAACGCTTCAACCGCCCGTCGCTGGTGGCGGGCGTCGCCGACGGTCTCGCGCGCGGTTCGGGGCGGTCGATCGCCGGCGCCGACCTCGGCGCGGCGATCATCGCCGCCCGCCAGTCGGGGCTGTTCGTAACCGGCGGCGGGCACGCCATGGCAGCCGGGTTTTCCTTCGACGCGGCAAGGCGGGAGGAGGCGCATGCCTTTCTCTGCGACCGCCTGAAGGAGGCAGGGTCGCAACCGGGCGCGGCAGGGCTGGTGCTGGAGGGGGTGCTGGCGGTGCCCGGCTGTACCACCGACCTCGGCACCGCAATCGGGCGGCTGGCCCCCTTCGGCAATGGCAATGACGAGCCGGTCTTTGTCCTGCCGCGCGT
>JBBRWI010000148.1:0-9885 GCA_038249305.1 Acetobacterales bacterium | reverse complement strand
CGTGGGGGCTGCCGTGGCCTATGCCCAGGTGGGGGTGATCGGCTTCGATGGGCCGATCGATCTGCAGTCCCTGCGGCTCTACGGGCTGCCGGAGGCCGCGCCTGCCGTGCTGAATGGCACGCCGCTGCTGACGGGGGCGCTGTTCGGCTCTGGGCGGCGCGAGTTCGCGGCGGAGGTGTCCTGGGATCTCCCGAGCCTGGCGCCGGGGGCGACCTCACTCATCGACGTCACGGTGAACGGCGCCCGGTCGGGCGATCTGGCTGAGGCGTCGCTGGTGTCGTCCACGCGGTTCATCGAGATCGACGCCGCGGTGTGGTCGAACAACACGGTGCGGGTGATGGCGCGGAACATCTCCGCGGCGACGTTCGATCTGGCGGCGGTGACACTGTCGGTGGGTGCGGTGAAGCGGCGGGTGCCGTGAGCATCCCTGCGATTATGACCAAACGCCTCTGACCCTTCAGTGCAGCGCGCCCGATTCTAGCGTGGCCAGCGCTGGTGAAGTTCATCGACGACGAAGGCATGGCTGTGCCGGATTGAACCTGTCGGATCCGGGGGCGCGTCACCCCAATGCGCATGCCCAGGCGGAAGCCGATCGTGGACGTGCTCGATCTCCTCCGCATCATGCCTCGGCCACAGCACCAGGGCCGCGACCAATCCCCCAGCGCCCAGCGCCGCGAGCACCAGGAAGGTGGCATCCATGCCTGCTGCCGCGCCGAACCGCCCCGCTACCGGATAGGCGACGAGCCAGCAGGCATGGCTGAGCGCGAACTGCGCCGCAAACAGGGCGGGCCGGTCGCCGGCGTGGGCTGAGCGGCGCAGCAGGCGCCCGCTTGGCGTCAGCACCAGGCCGTTGCCAAGGCCCAGCAGCATCCACAGCGGCAGCAGCATCGACCAACTCGGCACCAGCAGCCCGATCAGCAAGCCTGCGACCAGCAGTCCGGCACCGGCCATCATGGCCGTGCGGTCCGTCATCACGCCATCGAGCAGCCGAGGCACAGCCAGCGCGGCCGCCATCGAGCCCGCGCCATAGGCCGCCAGCGTCCAGCCCAACTCCGCCGCACCCAGGCCGTATCCTGCGCGAACCAGCACCACCGTGTTCACGATCACCATCGCGCCGGCCATGGCGACCGTGACGTTCAATGCCAGCAGCCCGCGCAGCCTCGGCGTGGCGAGGTAGATGCGCGCCCCGCGCGTGATGCGGCCCCAGGCGCCCTCCTGCGTCGCCGGTGGCTTGGGCGAGGGCAGCACCACGGTCAGCACCAGAGCGGCCGAGGCGAGGAAGCCGAGTGCATTGCCGGCGAACAGCCAATGGAAGCCGACCAGCCCAAGCAGGGCAGCGGCGATCGCCGGGCTCGCTAGCGCCTCAAGGTCATAGGCCAGGCGCGAAAGGGACAGCGCCTTGGTGTACTCGGCTTCCTCCGGAAGAATGTCGGGGATGGTGGCCTGGAAGGTCGGCGTGAAGGCGGCCGACCCGGTCTGCAACACGAAGATCAGCACATAGACCTGCCAGATCTCCGTGACGAAGGGCAGGCACAGCGCGACGGCGGCACGCAGCACATCGAGTGCCACCAGCAGGCTGCGGCGCGGCACCAGATGCACGAAGGCACCTGCGACCGGCGCAATGCCGACATAGGCGATCATCTTGATCGCGAGCGCCGTGCCGAGCACCGCACCGGCATCGGCGCCCGCCAACTCGTAGGCCAGCAGCCCGAGCGCCACGGTAGCCAAGCCCGTCCCGAGCAGAGACAGAACCTGCGCCGCGAACAGGTGGCGATAGGTCAGGTTGGCAAGGGGGCTGAACATGCCGTCTTGGGCTCCAAGGAGATCCCCGGCGGCCGAAGCCGGGGGGCCGGTCTCCAGGGGGGAAATGCGTGAATACTCGCTCGACGTGCTCAGCCTGACGGTGAAATCCCGACTGAAGCGGTTTAGCCAGAACCACCTATGCCTGCCGGCGAGATATCGGTGAACATCTCCATGGCGACATTCGATCTCGCGGGGACGCGACCTCATTACAGGTGGTGAAGACGAAGCTGCCGTAGCACGACGTTGGCAGAGGGATCAGCTGAGGCGAAAGCGCTACGTACGCCGGTGGGAGTTGGCTCGGTCGACTCACCGCCTCGGGAGCAAATCGGGCGCGCCAGTAGGCGTCGGCTCGCGCTCAAGCTCCGCAATCAGCCTTTCCATTTGCCCGATTTCTCGTACCTGTGCCTCGATTATTCCGTCGGCCAGCGCACGCACGCGAGCATCGCGGATGTGCGCTCGTTCGCTTGTCATGATGGCGATGGAGTGGTGCGGGATCATTGCACGCATGTATGAGAGATCGTCGACGGTTTCCTGGCTTCGCACCAACCAGAGCGCGGCGGCAAATGCCACGACACTTGTCGCGAGAATCGCGACATTTGCGCGTCTGTTTTTGTACATCGCCAGCATGAACAACAGCATGATGATGGCCATCGTCGCGCCCATCACGACGGCCATCCAAGCCCGCGTCTGGCTGAAGAACACATGGGCAAAGGCGTAGGTGTTGAGATACATCAAGCCAAACATCACGAGCGTGGATGTCAGGATCATTGCGCCGAACCGTAGATAACTCATCTGCAGCGTCTCCTTTCCAGTCTGATGAATGGCGAAGGGCAGAGATCCACCCCGACCTGCCGGCAGCTAATCCAACCGCGTCGATCGCAGCCGAAGCGCGTTGCCCACGACACTGACCGAGGAAAGCGACATGGCGGCGGCCGCGATGAGTGGTGACAGCAGGATGCCAAAGAACGGGTAGAGCACCCCCGCCGCAATCGGCACGCCCAGTGCATTGTAGGCGAAGGCGAAGAACAGGTTCTGCCGAATATTGCCCATCACCGCCTGCGACAGGCGCCTGGCGCGCACGATCCCCATCAGATCGCCGCCGAGCAACGTGACGCCGGCGCTCTCGATCGCGACCGCAGTGCCGGTGCCCATGGCAATGCCGACTTCCGCCGCCGCAAGCGCTGGCGCATCATTCACGCCGTCGCCCGCCATCGCCACGCGCCGGCCCTCGGCCTTCAGCCGTTCGACGATGCGCTGCTTGTCCTCGGGCAGGACCTCAGCCTCCACCTCTGTGATGCCGAGGCGCTTGGCCACCGCTTCCGCTGTTGTGCGATTGTCACCCGTCAGCATCACCACCCGCACGCCATCCTTGGCAAGGCTGGCGACGGCGGCTTGCGTCGTCTCCTTGATCGGGTCGGCCACGGCGACGATGCCGAATGCCTCGCCATCCACCGCCACGAAGAACACCGTCGCGCCGTCCGCCCGCAGGCGCTCGGCCTCCGCCGCCTGAGAGGCGACATCGACGCCGGTCTCTTCCATCAGTCGCATGTTGCCGACGGCGACCGCGCGGCCGTCCACTGTGCCGGTGACCCCACGGCCCGTGGGTGCGTCGAAACCATCAACGGACGGTACAGCGATGCCGCGCTTCTCGGCGGCCCGCACCACGGCCTCCGCAAGCGGATGCTGGCTGGGTCTTTCCAGCCCAGCAGCGAGGCGCAGCACCTCCTCCTCCGCGATCCCTTCTGCCGGCACCACGGCCACCACATCGGGGCGGCCCTGCGTCAACGTGCCGGTCTTGTCGACGACCAGCGTGTCGATCCGCTCCATACGCTCCAGCGCCTCGGCATTCTTGATCAGCACACCCGCCTTCGCGCCCCGGCCCACGCCGACCATGATGGACATTGGCGTGGCGAGGCCCAGTGCGCAGGGGCAGGCGATGATCAGCACCGTCACCGCCGCCACCAGGGCGTAGGCGAGCCGTGGTTCCGGCCCCCAGATAGTCCAGGCCGCGAAAGCAAGTGCGGCGATCGCCACGACCGCCGGTACGAACCAGCCTGCGACCTGGTCCGCCACCCGCTGGATCGGCGCCCGCGAGCGCTGCGCACCCGCGACCATGCGGACGATCTGCGCCAGTACCGTATCCTGCCCGACACGATCGGCGCGCATGACAAAGCTGCCCTGGCCGTTCAGCGTACCGCCGACAACCTCATCGCCGACGGCCTTGGCGACCGGCACTGCCTCGCCGGTGACAAGACTCTCATCGACGTTGGAGCCGCCCTCCAGCACCTCGCCGTCGAGGGGCACCTTGTCGCCCGGGCGCACGCGCAGCCGATCGCCAGCAACGACTGAAGCGAGAGGGACGTCTTCCTCCGAACCATCTTCGCGCAGTCGGCGGGCCACCTCGGGCGCCAGATCAAGCAAAGCGCGGATGGCCCCACCGGTCTGTTCTCGTGCGCGCAATTCCAGCATCTGGCCGAGCAGCACCAGCACGATAATCACCGACGCAGCCTCGAAGTACACGGCGACCGAACCATCCCCAGCGCGGAAGGCCGGCGGAAAAATGCCGGGTGCTGCGGTCGCCACCACGCTGAACACCCAGGCGACGCCGGTGCCGAGCGCAATCAGCGTGAACATGTTGAGGCTTCGGTTCACCAGGCTCTGCCAGCCGCGAACGAAGAAGGGCCAGCCAGCCCACAGCACGACGGGGGTGGCGAGCGCGAATTGCACCCAATTGCCGATCTGCGGCCCACCAGGAAAATGCATCCCGGTGAGGTGGCCGCCCATCTCCAGGAGAAAGACCGGCAGGGTAAGTACCAGCCCGATCCAGAAGCGGCGGGTGAAGTCCACGAGCTCGGGATTCGGGCCGGTCTCCCCGGTCGGCGTCTCGGGCTCCAGCGCCATGCCGCAGATCGGGCAGGAACCGGGGCCGACCTGCCGGATCTGCGGATGCATGGGGCAGGTATAGATGGTGCCCGGCGCGACCGCCTCGGCGCGCAGCACCGGCTTATCGTGCAGGTATTTGCCGGGCTCGGCGACGAACTTCGTGCGGCAACCTGCTGAGCAGAAGTGGTAGGCCTTCCCGGCGTTCTCGGCGTGATGCACGGTCTTGGCTGGGTCCACATCCATCCCGCAGACCGGGTCCTTGACGGTGAGGCTGGCGTCGCTGTGCGTCGCGTGTGACATCATTTCGCTCCTAAAGCCCGGTCTCGCTCACTCAGGCGACGCGCGCCCCAAAGACATAGCGGCGGCAGCAAAACCCATTGCAGCAAAGGGGTAACGCCCGTCCCGACCCAAGGAAGGCGTGGCATGGCGGAAGCGTAAGCCCAGGCGCCGCGCAACTCGACATTCCACCACTCGCTGAACACCGTGTAGGCGATGCCGATCAGCGTGGCGGTCAGGAGCACGCGGCCAAAATGCTCCGCGGGCCCGCGCCAAGCGCGATGCACCAGGAGGGCAAGACCTAGCGACAACAACGCGATTAGCGCATCTCCGCCCGTGCAGTGCAGTACCGCGAAGACTTGCTCGCTCCGGCTGGCGGTCCGCCACAACGTGTAGAGCGGCAGGTGGGCCACCTCCCACACCAGGTTGGCCGCCAGAACAAGCGCTCCATACCAGAGCACCAGCCGCCAGCGCGGCGCCATAGCGCTGTCAGGCCGCGCAACGGTCGCGGGCAACGGAGCGCACGCGTCGAGCCTGGTCGTGGTGCGGCCCATAGGGTCGGCTCCCTCGGTGTGTTGGGTGCCCCCACGCGCATCCAGCAGACGGGAGTGATGTGAACCGTCGGCACGCCAGGCGATGACGTCACAGATTTCGGGCGCCGCAACGCTTGGCGTGGGGGTGCCCGACGCGCCAGCGTTCGGCGCTGGCCTGCCCTGAGCCATCCTACCTGCGCATCTGCGGCGCCATGCCCTGGCCGGGCGTCATCGGCATGCCGGGGGCGGCCTGCGGCCCCATGCCTTGGCCGGGTGTCATTGGCATGCCGGGAACGGCCTGCGGCGACATGCCCTGGCCGGGCGTCATTGGCATGCCGGGTGCGGCCTGCGGCGGCATGCCCTGGCCGGGCGTCATTGGCATGCCGGGTGCGGCCTGCGGCGGCATGCCCTGGCCGGGCGTCATTGGCGTACCGGACGTGGCGTGCGGTGGCATGCCCTGGCCGGGCATCATCGGCATACCGGGCGTGGCCTGGCGTGGCATGACCTGGCCGGGCGTCATCGGCATACCGGGTGTGGCCTGCGGCGACATGCCCTGACCGGGCATCATCGGCGTCGCTGGAACAGGCTGGGCCTGCGCCAGCGTGGCGCCGGCGCTTACGAGGGCCGTGACAGCGGTAGCAATCAGAATCGTGCGACGCATGGAAATTCCTCCTTGGTTTGACTTTTCTGCAGTCTGCCGTTGATCGACGTCGGTGCATCTCGGCGACACGACAAAACATGTCCTGGTCGCCTCGAAGCGCGATGGGCTTTGGGATGGCGACGCGCGGTTCACTCCGCGATCCATTCGTTGCGAAGGAGAGCCTCGTTGAAGGCAAAGACGATCTCGGGGTCCGGAAGATCAGCCTCCCGATCCTTGCCCGGGAAGTCCGACCTGGTCAGTAGATCGCGGATCACGTTGATCCTGGCGAGTGGCTTGTCGTCCGCGCGAACGATCGTCCAAGGCGCAACGACGCTATGGGTGCGCGCGAACATCTCGTTGCGCGCGGCGCTGTAGTCGTCCCAGTGCTTCAGCGCCTTATTGTCGATCCGGCTTATCTTCCATTGGCTGAGCGGGTCGTCGCGCCGTGCCTGCAGGCGGTGCTCCTGCTCCTTCTTGCCGATGTCCAGGTAGTACTTGATGAGGGTGATGCCGCAATGCGCCAGAAGATCCTCGAACAACGGGACCGCCTTAAGGAAGCGCTCGTACTCATCGTCCGAGCAAAATCCCATCACCCGCTCGACGCCCGCGCGGTTGTACCAACTCCGGTTGAACAGCACGATCTCGCCTGCCACCGGCAAATGCGCGATGTAGCGCTGGACGATCCGAAGGAGGGCCAAGTGCCACAACCCGTGTCTCGCGCGGGCTCAGATGCTGCGCGATGCGCTTGATCGTGCCATCCTTTCCGGCCGCGTCGCGCCCCTCGAAGATAACAAGTACCTGCTGTTCGGTCTCGATGACGTGCCGCTGCAGCTTGACCAGTTCGACCTGCGCCGCACGCAACGCAGCTTTCTCGTCAGACTTGTCGCGCTTGGCGCGCTTCTTCTTGCGGGACGGCATCGCATTCGCTCCTTGCGGCTTATGGCGCCGCTGGCCTGAAAATGGCCCCGGGGAAAGCAGCTTCGCGGCGCTCTACCGCGCGTGCCGGTCGTCAATGCGCCGCGGGTGGACTTCATCCCTCAGCGCGTGATGGCTGGGTTCACGGAAGATCGCTTGGCACCGTCACAACCGCTCAACCGCTTCTCGACGCACCTGGCGCCAGGGGTGGACAGGAGACAGCAAACAATCAAACCGGAGGTCCGGATTTTCGGACCTCCCATTTTGACAGCTCAACAGCGGCAGCAAATCGGCCACGGCTTACCGCTCTCAATTCATTGGCCGATTTGCATCGCCGATGAGAAAGCCTGTCAGCAGCAGCAGGACTTCTTTCCGGTAGACGGATGCTGCTTGTTCGCCTGTGCGGTGTGCTGAATGGCTTCGCCTACCAGAGCGTCGGCCTTCACAGCGTGATCAGCGGCTTTCTCAGGATCGCCCGCCGCAAGGTGCTTGGCGGCCTCCTTGTGATGCATCGCCGCGCCGTCGCAGCACGATGCCGCGGTGGTGTGGTGCTTGGACATTTCCGCTGCGTTTTCCATGTTCTTCTCCGTTTGCTGTCGAGATTCGGTGAGTCCGAATGATACGCGGGTCGCCGAGCCCTACGGCCTGGATGGGCACTTTTCGGGCTATAGTTACGGCAGTGCGCGTGGCCTGGTTTTGGCGCTTTATGGCGCGACGGCCCTCTGTCGACTTAGCCAACTTCAGATAACGCTGCGATCATCTCAGGCGTTGCGCCCTCGTGAAAAGAAATCTCGCGCAATACCAGTTCGACTATGACCTCGGCGGCGGGGGACCACGGCGCGCAACGTAGCGATCTGGCTGCGGCGAACAGGTTTGCGCATTGGAGGCGGCGCCGATGATGCTGAGCAGTAGGTGCCAGTCTGCGATCGAGATCGTACGAGACCATGTCGGCGGGAATCAGATCCGCCATGTGCCCAAGTCCTCCGCTATACGTTGCAGCCACGACCGAATGGGGCGCTGCCCGCCGGACGGTTCTGGGCGATCCCCCGGGACACAACGATCACGTGCCTCGGCGGCAACCCCGTACGGCATCCATGCGCGGCGGCTCCGCAGCGCCTCGCCAACAGAGAAGGTCAGCCTTGACGCCGCTACAATCAAAACCGGCAAAGAAATCTGGCTGGCGGCACAGGCTGCACGACCCCCGTCTGGGGCCGGTGGAGTTGTTGCCTATCGCGCTCCTTGGCGGCGCGGCAGGCTCGTTCTGGGCGTTCCTCTCCTTGGCCAATGAAGTCATCGAAGGCGACACCAGGGCACTGGACGAGCGACTGCTGCTGTCGCTTCGCACGCCAGGCTTTCCCTCGGACCCGCTTGGTCCACCTTGGCTGGAGGAAGCGGGCCGCGACTTCAGCGCGTTGGGTGGCACCGGCGTGATGGTGTTCCTGGTGGTCACGGTAACGGTCTTTCTGGCGCTGGTACGACGGCGGGCTGAGGCAGTGATCCTGGTCGTCGCTACGCTCGGTGCCTTGGGCCTCGAACTGGTGTTGAAAGACTGGTACGACCGCCCACGACCGGACCTGGTGCCACATGCGGCCCGTGTCTTCAGCGCAAGCTTCCCGAGTGGCCACGCTACTATGGCGGCAGCAGTATTCCTGACCATCGAAGCGCTGTTGGCTTCCACTCAGCCGCAACCACGCATCAAGATCTACATTGCTTCTGTCGCGGTCCTTCTGACGACGGTCGTTGGTGTGAGCCGTGTGTATCTGGGCGTGCATTGGCCAACCGACGTCCTGGCGGGCTGGACACTTGGCGCCGCTTGGGCGGCGATCTGTTGGGCAGCTGCGATCCGCCTCCGCCGGACCTTCGCCTGACCGGCCTTGTGACTGCGGAAGTCGTTGCCCGGATCGCGGCGAATCCCGGCCTCACCTTGGCCTTCTCCCTCCCTGCGATGCGGCTATTTGGGACGACATCGCCCGATTCACTCCGCGATCTATCCGTTACGAAAGATAGCTGGGTTGAAGGCGAAGACGAATTGAGTGTCCGGAAGATCGGCCCGGGGTAACTTTCGTCCCTCCGCCGCGTTGGTGTAATCGACGAAAATACAAGGCGGGGCTCAGTCCCCCCCCATGCTCAAGAACCTATTTTTCGATGTTTGGAGGAGGTCTGACATGTTGCTGGATGATTACGCTGCCTCACGTTTGCTTGCCCTATCCGCACTCACGACATTGAGTTTTGCTACCGTTGCGGAAGCCCAGGTGTCTGGTCAGGGGCCGGGTCAAGGCGGCAGCATGATGGGCGGCGGCTGGGGATCGGGGATGGGCTATGGAATGGGCGGGTTCGGTGGAATCGGCGTCCTGGTGCTCGCCTTGGTCGTCGTGGGTATCGCTGTCATCGCCCTCCGTCGCCGCAAACCGTAAATATAAACTTCGATGCCGTGTTTGGGGCGGTTAGCCGCCACTTGGCGGCTCGCGACGCTATTGTCTGACTGGTGGCGGAAAGCACGAACGCCCCGCTCTCCAAGGCTCCAGCCTTGAGACCGTTCGTATCCGGTCGCACATCCTCCGTTCCCGCGCTCATCCAAATGCAATGACGCTAGGCCGGAACCACCGGCCGGCTCGCTCCCCAATGCCCGCATCGGCCCGGCGCGTTGACGGGCACATGGGCGAGGGCTAGCCGCCGCGATCGACACGGCACGCCGATACACGGCGCTACAGGATCGGCCGATCCAGGATCCGCATGCCGGCGCGGCGCGCAGAGAACGCTTGTAACCAGTCGCACCCCCTCCGTTCCCGCGCTCATCCAAATGCAATGACGCTAGGCCGGAACCACCGGCCGGCT
>JBBRWI010000147.1:0-9967 GCA_038249305.1 Acetobacterales bacterium | reverse complement strand
GCCTGTCCCGGCGGCATTGGCTGCTGAAACTCTGGTCAGCCGGTCTGCTGGATCGCCGACAGGCGCCAGGCGCCGCCGCCCTGGCGGACAAAGGTCCACAGTTCCGTCGAGGTCTGCCGATGGGCGGGATCGCCCTCCACCAAGACCCCATCGGCCAGGCGCGTCGTCCAGTCGAGCATCGAGATCTTCATGGCGACGGTCGCGTAATCCTCATTGCCCTCGCGCCAGGCCTCGGACAGGTCGCCCTGGTCGAGCGTCACGTCGCGGGTTTCGTTGCGCCAGCCACGGGCGGCCAGGTCACGCAGGTCGTTGGCAAAGTAGGTCACCATTTCCGGCGTCGCGATGCGCTTTAGCGCCGCCACGTCCTGCTGGCTCCAGGCGCTGTTCACCTCGACCAGCATGCGCTGGAAGGCATCGAAATCGGCCGGGCCGATGCTGACCGGCGTGGTCGCCGGCATGGCGCCGCCAGTCCCGCCACCCATACCGCCGCCGGCCGGGATCATCTGCCGACCATTGTCCATGTTCTCACGCCGCATCGACGACATGCCGGCCAGCGCCGGTTGTGGCGCACGCCGGCGGATCATCCGCACGACCAGATACACCAGGCCGGCGATCAGCCCGATCTGCAGCAGGAAGCCCAACATGCCGGCCAGTCCCGCCAGCCCGCCCATGAAGCCCTGGCCACTGAGCATGCCGAACAGCCCCGCACCCAGCAGGCCACCGGCGATGCCGCCCATCAACCCCATGCCGAGGCCGGAACGCGCCGGAGAGGCAGCACCGGCCATACCAGCGCCCGCAGCACCCGCCACCGGGGCGGAGGCGCGCGACGGTTCGGTCATCGTGCGGTCCATCGGTCGTGCCTGCGACGGCGCAGTGCTCGAGGTCGGCGGCGCGGAATAGGTGCGGCTGCCTCGGCTGCCGGACGACGACCCGCCGCCCGGCTTGGCGAAGGCGATAGCGGGGGCAAGCACCAGCGCGAAGGTCGCACAGGCTGCCAGCAGGCGGGCCCGGTTGGTGAGGCTACGGCGGGGGGTCATCGGCGTCTCCAAATGAAATCTGTATGGAAGGTAATATAGCGCACATTCGGCGGATTGCGACCCCGAAATGCGCGGTCCATGACTCATCGCCCCGCCAGGACCAGCACGACCCCTGCGACCACCGCCAGCGCCCCCACCACATCCGATCGCTTCATCGTCTCGCGCAGGTAGAACCGGCTGAAAAGCAGAGAAAAGATTATTTCGATCTGTCCCACGGCGCGGACCAGCGCGACCGGCGCCAGGGCAAAGCCGGTGAACCAGCAGGCCGATCCGAAGGCCGACAGGGCGCCAACCTTGGCACTGGTTCGCCAGGACGCGAAGACCTTTGCGACCTCGCCAGGCTCCCGCCAGACCAGCCAGGCGCCCTGCATGATCGTCTGCATCACATTGGTCACGACGAGCACGACCAGCGCCCGCAGCACCGGGTCGGCATGGTCCAATTCCAGATTTGCCGATTTGATCGCGATGGCACACAGGGCGAACCCGGTTCCGGCGGCCAGGCCGAACAGCGCGGCGGGCTGGCGCGTCGCCCGCAGCACACCGATGGGCGTCAGGTCCCGCCCCGCCAGCGACAGATACAGCACGCCCGCGATGCTGAACGCGATGCCCATCCAGGACAGCGCCGACAGGTGTTCGCCCAGCAGGATCAGCGCGAGGACCGCCGCCTGCATGCCCTCGGTCTTGGAATAGGCCGTGCCGACGGCGAAGCCGCGCGGGCCGAAGGACATGATCAGCAGGTTGGTGCCCAGGATCTGCAACAATCCGCCGACCGCGCAAAGACCCAGGAACCCGCCCCCGTCGATCGCCGGCAGCCCCTGCCCGGTTGCCAAAGCATAGGTGGCCAACAGCATCGCGCCCACCGGCACGCCATAAAGATACCGTGTGACCGCCGCCGCGTTCACCGACAACAGCCCGCGCAACCGCTGCTGCAAGGCCGTGCGCCAACACTGGAACAAGGCCGCGGTCAGGGTGACGCCGAGCCAGAGCGGGATCACAGCCCGGCTCAGCCCAGGCGCGGATCAAGCCAAGGTTTCGGCATGGGCACCCAGGGATGCCGGGCGGCAGCGCCCTCGTCCAAAGCGACACCCAGCCCGGGTGCCATCGGCAGCGCCGCCGCCCCCGCGGCAAAGGCCAGGTCGTGCCCAGGGGCCAAGGTGAAGAAGGCCGCCGATTCGCCGAACTGCACTTCCAGAGGCAACAGGTTGGGAATGGTGGCGCAGAGGTGCAGCGACTGCGCGTGACAGACCGGCCCGGTCGGATTGTGCGGCGCGATCTCCACCCCCTGGGTCAGCGCCAGGGCGGCGATGCGGCGGATTTCCTCGTGCCCGCCGGCGTGCTTGATGTCGGGCATCAGCACATCGTGGCAGCCCGCGGCGATGATGGTGGCATAGGCCGCCAGGCCGCAGAGCGATTCCGCCCCGGCCAGCCGCATGCCCCGGTCATTGGCCATGTGGCGCAGGCGGCGGGTGGCGGCGTGGTTGGCCTCGGCCACCGGGCATTCCAGCCAGAAAAGGTGTTGCGGTGCGACGTCGCGGATCAGGGCGGCGGCCCCGCCCGGGCTGAAGCGCCAATGGCAATCGACCATCAGCGATACATCGGGGCCGATCGCGTCGCGCGTGGCGGCGATGCGGGCCAGGCCCTCGGCATAGGCGGCGCGGTCGGGCTCCTCCCAGACCAACGGGTCGAAGGGGGCGAGTTTCACCCCGCCGAAGCCGGCCTGTTTCGCGCGCAGGGCGGCTTCGGCAAACCCCTCCGGCGTGCGCGACGCGACGCCGCGATTGATGTTGGCATAGAGCGGAATGGTCTCCCGCAAGGCGCCACCCAAGAGCGCATGGATCGGCCGGCCGAGGTCCTGGCCCGCGAGGTCCCACAGCGCCTGTTCCAGCGCCGAGCGCACGGTATGCGCCAGCAGCCCGCCCGGCGCATGCGGCATCAGCCGGCACAGCCGGTTGCGGGCGCCGACGTCTTCGCCCACGACCTGCCCCGACAGCCGCGTGGCCTCGGCCAGCAGCCCGGCTTCCTGGCCGTTCAGGCTGCATTCGCCCCAGCCGATGCGGCCGTCGCTGTCCTGCACGCGCAGGAAGGACCAGTTGGTCTTTGGCGTGATGCTGACGCCGACGAAGGCGACGGCGGCGATGCGGGTCATTCGGCGCGGATGCCGGCGCGCTCGACCACATCCTTCCATTTCGCCACATCCGCGGCGATCCGGGCGGCGAAGGCTGCGGGTGTGGAGACGACCAACTCGCCGCCCAGCAGCCGCACACGGTCGATCACCTCGGGGATCAGCGCCACTTGCAGCGCCGCGTCATGCACCCGGTCCACGATCCAACGCGGCAGGCCCGGCGGGCCGAAAAGCCCGTTCCAGGCCAAAGTCTCGAAACCCGGAAAGCCGCTTTCGGCCAGGGTCGGCACATCGGGCAATTCCGGCCAGCGGGTCAGGCTGGTGACGGCCAGCGGCACCATCTCGCCCCGGCGGACGAAGGCCATGACATTGACCAGGTTGGCGATGGAGATCGGCGTGTCGCCGCTGATGATGCCCTGCGCGAGGGCCGGCGTGCCGCGATAGGGCACGTGGATCGCAGCGAACCCCGCGCGCAGGCGGAACAATTCCATTGACAGGTGCGAAGAGGACCCGACCCCGCCCGAACCATAGGCATAGCCATCCGAGCGCGACTTCAGCATCGTGACCAGTTGGGGCACATCGGCGGCCGGCAGCACGCGCCGGTTCACCACCAGCACGTTCGGCCCGGCGACCAGTTGGCTGATCGGCTCGAAACCGGTGACCAGGTCATAGGGCAGGTCGCGGTAGATCGCGCCGTTTATGCCGTTCGAACCGGCATTGCCCAGCATCAGCGTGCTGCCATCCGGCGCACTCCGCCAGGCGGCCTCCACCCCGATGCGCCCACCCGCGCCACCGCGATTGTCCACCGGCAGGGGCTGGCCCAGCAGCGGTTCCAGATGGGCTGCGAACAGCCGTGCCGTGGTGTCGTTGCCGCTGCCGGGGGAGTCGGGGACGATCAGGCGGATCGGCCGGGTCGGCCAGGGGGATTGGGCCAGCGCGGGCGTTGCCAGCGCGACCCCCAACAGCATGCGGCGTTTCATCGGCGGATTTTCCCCCAGCCCGGCGTCTCGACCGCCATGGCGGCCAAGCCACTGCGTTCCAGCATGGCCGCGCATTCGCGCTCGGCGGCTTCGATAATCGCCGCATGGTCCAGATGCGGGGCCTGCCCGCCCTTGAGCAGCACGCGGCCGCCGACCACGACGTCACGCACATCGTGCCCATTGGCGAAACAGACCACGCGCGCGACCGGCATATTGGCCGGCGCCATATGCGCGCCGGTCAGGTCCACGGTGATGACATCGGCCAGCTTGCCGGCCTCCAGGCTGCCGATCTCCTGCCCGAGGCCAAGGCCCCTGGCCGCATCCACCGTCACCATTTCCAACAGTTTTCCCGGCGGCAGCAGGGTTTCGTCGGCGAAGCGTTTCTGGTGGTAACGCATGGCCATGAACATGTGGCGGAACATGTCGCCCGACCGGTCCGGCGCCGTCGCATCGCTGCCGATCATCACCGTCACCCCCGCCTCCATCAACTCGATGGCCGGGCAGATGCCGCGGACCGAGGCGATGGCGGAAGGATTATGCACGACCGAGGTGCCGGTGCGGACGAAGGTTTCGATATCCTCCTCGGTCAGGTCGGTGCAGTGGCTGAACCAGGCGTCCGGACCGCAGAGGCCGAACATGCGATCGGCCATCGCGACAGAACCCTTGCGATGGCCGTCCTGGTGGAACAACGCGCCGTGCTGGCGACCCATGTCGCGCAATATGCGCCCCTGGCGTTCGATCAGCGCGACCTCGGCCGCGTCATGCACATCCTGGCGATAGACCGGCATCAAGGTCGCGATGCGGATACCGTCGCGCCCGTGCCAGCGGTCGAGCACGGCGGCGATGGTGTCGGCCTGCTGTTCGAACGACACCGGGCGTTCCTCCCCATCCACCCCGACGTAGGGTCGCGGAAACGGCGGGCGGGTCGCGCCCATGGCGACGATGGCGCGGATGCCGACCTCGGCCACCGCCTCGCAATGCGCGGTGGCGAAGTCGGGATCGTCGCTGCGCATCACGCTGTCGCCGCCGCCCAGCAGCGACACGCCGGTGGTGACGCCGAATCGGAGCCGTTCCAGCGCCGCCAGCGCGGCCTCTGCCCGCCAAAAGGACGGCGGGGAATACATCGTGTAGATCAGCCGGCAGGCTTCCGACCAGGCGGCGCCGTCGCCATTGCCCAGCGTCTTGACCAGGCCGTGGCCGGCGTGGGCGTGGCCGTCGATCAGCCCGGGCAGGATGGCGGTGCCGCGCGCCTCCATCACCGGCAGGCCGGGGTGGGCGGCCGCGACCTCGGCGGCGGTGCCGACCAGGGCGATGCGGTCGCCCAGGATCGCAACGGCGCCGTCGGGGATCACCCGGCGCGTCGCGTCCATGGTGATGACGGTGCCGCCGGAGATGATCATGCCGTTCATGCGGGTTCCCTTGCAGCGTGGCGGCATCGAACACGCAGCGGGGCTGCTTGTCACCCCAGGCGCGCGGCGACCACCAGCAACCGGCGCGCGCGGTCCACGATCGGGTAATCCACGAAACGTCCATCGACCTGGATCGAGGCCAGGCCCCGCGCCTCGGCCTCGGCGAAGGCATCAGCGACTTTGTGTGCCCAGGCGACAGCGGCGGGGCTCGGGGAATAGGCCGCGTTGGCGACCGGCACCTGGTCGGGATGGATGCACATCCGCCCCTGGAACCCGAGGCCCTGGCCACGGGCGCAGGACGCGGCAAACCCATCCCCATCGCGCAGATCGGCCCAGACCGTGTCGATCGGCGCCTCCAGCCCGGCCGCGCGGCTGGCCAGCACCAGGCCGGACCGCACGGGGGTGAGTTCAGCTTCCTCCCGCGTCCAGGTGATGCCGAGGTCGAGTGTGTAATCCGCCGCACCGAAGGCCATGCGCCGCATCCGCGCGATGCCGGAGCCGGCGAGAGCCGGCAGGGCGGCATGGCCGCGCGCGGTTTCGATGATCGGGACCAGGTCGATGGCGCCCGCTGGCAGCCCGCGATCGCGCTCCAGCGCGCCGATCATCCAATCGACCGCGACGAGTTGCGATGCCTCCTCCAGCTTCGGCAGGAACACGCCATCGAGGCCCGGCCCGACCACCGCGTCGATGTCACCAAAGCAGAAGGGCGTGTCGAAGGCATTGACCCGGACATAGGCGCGGGCGGTGCGCGGCAGCAGCAGCGCCGCCCGCACGGCCTGACGCGCGGAAACCTTGGCCGACAGCGCGACCGCGTCCTCCAGGTCCAGGATCGCCGCATCGGCGCCGAGGCTCAGGGCCTTCTCCGCGCGGCGCGCATGGTCGCCGGGGGCAAAGAGGAAGGTTCGGCAGGGGCTGGTCACAGGCAGGCTCCGGGCGGATTCGGCCCCAGATGTCATGCGCCGTGGAACCGGGCAAACGCCCCGCCCGGTTCGCACGGAGAAAAGAGGCGGGCCGGCCGGCGATGGCCGCCGCGACGGCAGGGTTCAGGTCATGGCACCCGCACCAGCCACAGCCGCAGCCGGTTGTCCGGCGCCGGGGCCAGATCGATCCCGCGCCGCGCCGCCCAGACGATCGGCTGCTGGTGCAGCGGTATGTTCGCGACCTCGCGCTTTTCGATCAGTAGCGCCTCGCGGATCAATTGGCGCCGTGTCGGCTCGTCGCTTTCGGCGGCGATGCGCACGCGCAGCGCATCGAAGGCGGCATTGCTCCAGCGCCCGACATTCAGCCCGCCGATGCTGTCGCCGCGGGTGTTCAGCACCTCCTGCAAGGTCGAATAGGAATCGGCCAGCGGCAGCCCCGCGTGGCCCAGCATGAAGAACGACGTGTCGAGGTTGTTGTTCCGCCGCGACCAGACCGCCGTCGTCTCGATCTGCGGCTGGATGCGGACGCCGACACGGCCCAGCATGCCGATCACCGCCAGGCAGATGCGTTCGTCATACACATAGCGGTCGTTCGGGCAGGCAAGGGCGACGGTGAAGCCGTTCGGATACCCGGCCTCCGCCAGCAGCCGGCGCGAGGCCTCCGGGTCGAAGGGAAGGGTCCGGGCCTGCGCGCTGTCGGTCGAAGCCGGCGCGCCGTTCAGGAAGGGCGAGGCCATCGACCCCGCGATCCAGGCATTGCCGCGCATGACGCTGCGGCGGATCGTCTCGACATCAATCGCCTGGTAGAAGGCTTGGCGCACGCGGATGTCCTGGAAAGGATTGCGGCCCTTCACATCCGAATACAGCAATTCGTCGCGGAAATGATCGAAGCCGAGGTAGATCGTCCGCAGTTCCGGCCCCTGCACGACGGCGAGGTTGGGCGAGGCCTCGATCCGCGGGATGTCCTGGATCGGCAGTTCCACCACCGCATCGACGCTGCCCGAGATCAGGCTGGCCGTGCGGGTCGCCGCACTGCGGATGGGCTGGAAGGTGACCTCGGTCAGGTTGTGCACCGGGCGATCCCACCAGCCGGGGAAATTGGCCAGCACCGTCGGGCCATCGGCGGTGCGGGAGCGCACGATGAAGGGGCCGGTGCCGTTGGCTTCGCGTGCGGCCGCGTTCTCCTCCCTCGCGGCGAGGTTGGATGAGCGTTCGGCACCGCGCGCCGCGGCCCAGCCGCTGTCCATCTGGTAGAAGGCGGTCAGCGCGTTCAGCAGGATGGGGAAAGGTGCGGTGGTCTCGATCTCGACCGTCAGCGGCCCGGTGGCGCGGACGTCCTTGACCTGGGACATGTTGCCGCGGGCCAGGGCGCCGGGGCTGGACAGCCGGGTCCAGGAAAACACCACGTCTTCCGCGCCGAAGGTTTCGCCATTGTGGAAGCGGACATTGGGGCGGAGCTGGAACCGCCAGACGGTCGGCGAGACCAGTTCCCACGACACCGCCAGGGCCGGTTCCAGTTCCAACTGCGCGTTGTGCCGCACCAGCGTCTCGTAGATGTTGCCCAGGAAGGCGTTGGTAAACGTGTTGTTGCTGGCCTGCGGGTCGAGCGTCAGGACATCGCCGCCAAAGGCCCAGGTGAAGCGGTTCGCCGAAGCCTCGGGGGCCACGGCCAGCCCGGCCGCCAGGGCCGCCACCGGAAGAATGCGCCACGTCATCGCCGATCCCCTGTGTCTCTCCATCGAGAGAGGCTGCGGTCCAGCCGGGCCTGCGTCAATTCCCGCGTTAGTCGCCGATTAAGTCCGCGCCGCCATGATGCCCACGGCACGGGCAGGATGCTTGGGGCGATGGCCAAGGGTAGAGGCAAGGGCGATGGTGTCACCATCGTCATCAAGCGCGAGGAAGTGGTCGAGGGCGGCCACCATGGCGGCGCGTGGAAGGTCGCCTACGCCGACTTCGTGACGGCGATGATGGCGTTCTTCCTGTTGATGTGGCTGCTGAACGCCACCACCGAGGAACAGCGCCGCGGCATCGCCGATTATTTCGCGCCGACCAACGTGTTCGGCCGCAGCGCCACCGGATCGGGCGAACCCTTTGGCGGTCGCACGCCGAACGACGCGGGCGACATGGTCAGCAACACTGGCGCCATGCGCCTGGAACAAGGCCCCGTTCCCGTCGTGCAGGACATCGAGGAAGACGATACCGAAATCGCCGCCCGCCCCGTGCCCCGACGCGCAGGCCCCGAAGGCCCGCATGATGAGGACCCGCGCACCGTGGCCCGCAGCGCCGACGGTTCGCCCGGCGACGCTGCGGAAGCCCGCAGCCTGCGCGCCACGCCCGACGCCCCGCCAGGCGATCCGCGCGCGTTGTCCGACGAGGCGCTGCGCGCCGAAGGCGAACGGCGCGAAAGGGCCGCGCTGGAAAGGCTGGCCGAACAGTTGCGCGAGGCGGTCGCCTCCGACCCGGCGCTGGCCGACCTCGCGCGCCAGTTGATGGTGGAACAAGTGCCGGAGGGTCTTCGCATCCAACTGCTCGACGCCGATCGCCAGCCGCTGTTCGCCAGCGGCAGCGCCGGGGCTAACGAACGCGCGCGGGTGCTGTTCCAGCGTGTGGCCCAGATCATCGGCCGGGTGCCGAATGCGGTGGCGGTCACCGGCCACACCGACAGCACGCCGTTCCGCGGCAGCGACCGCACCAACTGGGATCTGTCCGCCGACCGCGCCAATGCGACGCGGCGCCTGCTGATGGAGAACGGTGTCGCGGAAGCCCGCATCCGCTCGGTCGCCGGCATGGCCGATCGCGACCCGCTGCTGCCGGCCGAACCGACCGCCGCCGCCAATCGTCGCGTCGCCATCACCCTGCTGCGCCAGAACCCAGCCCCGGGGACCATGCACCGATGACCACCATTGGCGGCTTCATCTTCCTTCTGGTCACCGTCTTCGGCGGCTACATGATCGCCGGCGGCAAGTTCGGCATCATCATGAAATCGCTGCCGTATGAGATGCTGATGATCGGTGGTGCCGCGATCGGCGCCTTCGTCATGTCAAACTCCATGCATGACGTGAAGCACACGCTCGGCGGCTTCGGCAAAATCGTGAAGGGCGGCCGTTTCCACAAAAGCGACTATGTGGACCTGTTGTCGTTGCTGTATTGGTTCGTTCGCCTGGCGCAGACCAAGGGGGCGATGGCGCTGGAAGCCCATATCGAGAAACCCGAGGAAAGCCCCGCCTTCCAGAAATTCCCCAAGATCGGCGGCGACCACCACGCCGTCACGCTGATCTGCGACTACCTGCGCATGGTCGGCATGAACGCCGATGATCCGCACCAGATCGAGGACATGATCGGGCGCGAATTGAAGAAAATCAAGGAGGAGGAGATGCACCCCTCCCACGCGATGCAGGCGCTGGCGGATGCGCTGCCGGCACTCGGGATCGTTGCGGCGGTGCTGGGCGTGATCAAGACCATGGCATCGATTGACCAGCCGCCCGCAGTTCTGGGCGGC
>JBBRWI010000146.1:0-9992 GCA_038249305.1 Acetobacterales bacterium | reverse complement strand
TGGTTTTGGGGGCCCGGCCGCCCTCCCACCCACACCCCGCGCCCCCCCCCCCCCCGGTCTGCGGGCCCCCCCCGGGGGCGGGGCGCCCCCGCGACAGGGTCATGTTGGTGATGCCCATGCCGGCCCGGCCGGTGACGCGGTATTCATAGGCGCTGCTGCGCTTGCCGAAGCCCAGGTCGGTGACGGTCAGCAGCAGTTCTTCCGCCTCGGCCATCGCGACGAAACGCTCGGGCGCCAGGGTGATGACCTCGGTGCCGTCGGATGCCTCCTCGGGGGCGTCTTCGGGGGCGCCCTCGGCCTCGTCGGCGGCGCGGCTGGCCTTGAGATAGGCCAGGCGTTCCGCCGGCGTCGCATCGACATGCCGCAGCACGGAGAGCGAGATGACCTCATCGCCCTGCGCCAGCCTGATCCCGCGTACGCCGCTGCTTTCGCGCCCGGCGAAGACCCGCAAGGTATCCGGATCGATGACGAAGCGTATGGCGCGGCCGAGCCGGGTCGCGAGGAACAGGTCGTCGCCCTCGCGGCAGGTCTGCACGCCGACCAGGCTGTCGCCCTCGTCCAGCTTCATCGCGATCAGCCCGGCGGCGCGCACGTTCTTGAAATCCGACAGCCGGTTTCGCCGCACCCCGCCCTGGGCGGTGGCGAAGACCAGGTTCAGGTTCTGCCACAGATCCTCGTCCTGCGGCAGCGGCAGCACGGTGGTGACCTGCTCGCCCTCGGCCAGTTGCAACAATTGGCGCAGCGAACGGCCGCGCGCGCCGGTTCCGGCCTCGGGCAGTTTCCAGACCTTTTCGCGGAAAGCCAGGCCGCGGGTGGTGAAGAACAGCACCCATTGATGGGTATGCGCGTTGAAGCTGCGCACGATGACGTCATCGTCGCGCGTGGTTGCCGCCGAACGCCCGGTGCCGCCGCGGTGCTGCGTGCGGAAGGTTTCGAGCGGCGTGCGCTTGACGTAACCGTCGCGGGTGATGGTCACGACCATCAGCCCCGGCTCGATCAGGCTTTCGTCATCCTGGTCGAAGATGCCGTCCATGATCTCGGACCGGCGGGGCGAGGCGATCAGCGCCTTCACCGCGCGCAACTCCTCGGCCATCAACTCCAGCCGCCGCGGGCGCGAACCCAGGATGTCCAGCAATTCCCGGATGCGGCCGCCGACTTCGTCAAGCTCGGCGGTGATCTTGTCGCGTTCCAGGCCGGTCAGGCGCTGCAGGCGCAGTTCCAGGATGCCGCGCGCCTGGGGCTCGGTCAGCCGTACGGTGCCGGCCTCGGTCAGGGTGTTCTGGTGGTCATCGACCAGGGCCAACAGCACGCCGATATCGCCCGCCGGCCAGTCGCGTTCCATCAGTGCCACGCGCGCCGAGGCCGCGTCCGGGCTGGCCCGGATCAGACGGATCACCTCATCGATGTTGGCAACCGCGATGGCCAGGCCGATCAACTGGTGCGCGCGGTCCCGCGCCTTGGCCAGCCGGAACCGGCTGCGGCGCAGGATGACTTCTTCGCGATAGGCGATGAAGGCTTCCAGCAGGTCCTTCACGCCCATCTGCCGCGGCCGGCCCTGGTCCAGCGCCAGCATGTTCACCGGGAAGGAGGTCTGCAGGTTGGTGAAGCGGTAGAGCTGGTTCAGCACCACCTCCGCCGTCGCATCGCGCTTGAGTTCGACGACGATGCGCAGGCCCTCGCGGTCGCTTTCATCGCGCAGGTCGCTGACGCCCTCGACCTGCTTGCTGCGCACCAGGTCGGCGATCTTCTCGACCAGGACCGATTTGTTCACCTGGTAGGGAATTTCGGAGACGGCGATGCATTGCCGCCCGCCCTTCATCTCCTCGATCGCCGCGCGGGCGCGCAGGATGACGGAACCGCGCCCCGTCTCGAAGGCCGAGCGGATGCCGGACCGCCCCAGAATCAGCGCGCCGGTCGGGAAATCCGGCCCCGGCATCACGGTCATGATGTCATCCAGGGTCGCGGCCGGGTTCTCGATCAGCATCAGCGCCGCGTCGCAGACCTCGGTCGGATTATGCGGCGGGATGTTGGTCGCCATGCCGACGGCGATGCCATTGGCGCCATTGACCAGCAGATTGGGGAAGCTGGCGGGCAGGACCTTCGGTTCGCTGTCGCTCTCGTCGTAGTTGGGCTGGAAATCGACCGTGTCCTCGTCGATACCATCCAGCAGGGCGGCGGCCGACTTCGCCAGCCGCACTTCGGTATAGCGCATGGCCGCCGGCGGATCGCCGTCCATGCTGCCAAAATTGCCCTGCCCGTCGATCAACGGCACGCGCATGGCGAAATCCTGCGCCATGCGAACCAGCGCGTCGTAGATCGAGGCATCGCCATGCGGGTGATACTTGCCCATCACGTCGCCGACGATGCGGGCCGACTTGCGGTGCGGCTTGTCGGCCGCATAGCCCGATTCCTGCATCGCATAGAGGATGCGCCGGTGCACCGGCTTCAGCCCATCGCGCGCATCCGGCAGCGCGCGGGCCACGATCACGCTCATCGCGTAATCGAGGTAGGAGCGGCGCATCTCCTCCTCAAGCCCGATCGGCATGGTTCCGGGGGGCGGCTCCGTCAGGGGGATGCCGCCGTTCTCGCTATCGCTCAAATGTCAGTTTCCGGAATCAAAATGGGATGTCGTCGTCAAGGTCGCTCTTCTTGGCGTCCCAGCCGCCACGGGCCGGGGCGGGACTGCGCGCTGCGGGTTCGCGGGAGGGCGGGGCGGCCCCGCCTTCCTCATCATAGCCGCCGCTGCGGGCGCCGCCGCCATCGCCGCGGCCGCCGATCAGTTGCAATTCGCCGCGGAACTGGCGCAGCACGATCTCGGTCGTGTACTTGTCGGCGCCGGTCGCGTCCTGCCATTTGCGGGTTTCGATCTGGCCTTCCAGATAAACCTCGCTGCCCTTCTTCAGGTATTTCTCGGCGACTTCGCCCAGCTTCTCGTTGAAGATGGAAACTGCGTGCCACTCCGTGCGTTCCTGCTGTTCGCCAGCCCGGTCCTTGAAGCGTTCGGAGGTGGCAACGCGCAGGTTCACCACCTTTCCGCCGTTCTGGAAGTTTCGGACCTCCGGGTCCTTCCCGAGCCGGCCCAGGATGATCACTTTGTTCACGCCGGCCATCGGCCCCGACTCCCGCAATTTGAATTTGACCCAACCCTTATAGCCGAACGCCCACCGGACGGCCAGCCAAGCCCGAAAAAGCGCTCTTTCGGCCGATCCGGCTAGGTGGCACACCAAACCCTGAACACAACGCGAACACGGATTCCCTCCATGTCCCAAGCCTCCGGGTCCAAAGCCTCCGGCCATGAGCCACCCGTGATCCGCGTCCGCGGCGCCCGCACCCACAACCTCAAGAACATCGACGTCGAAATCCCGCGCGATACGCTGACCGTCATCACCGGCGTGTCGGGGTCGGGCAAATCCTCGCTCGCCTTCGATACGATCTATGCCGAGGGGCAGCGGCGCTATGTCGAGTCGCTCTCGGCCTATGCGCGGCAGTTCCTGCAACTGATGGAAAAGCCGGATGTCGACTCGATCGAGGGGCTGTCGCCGGCGATCTCGATCGAACAGAAGACCACCAGCCACAACCCGCGCTCCACCGTCGGCACGGTCACCGAAATCCACGACTACATGCGCCTGCTCTGGGCCCGCGCCGGCGTGCCGCATTCCCCCGCGACCGGATTGCCGATCGAGGCGCAATCCGTCTCGATGATGGTCGATCGCGTCATGGCCATGCCCGAGGGCACGCGGCTGCTGCTGCTTTCCCCCGTCGCGCGCGGCCGCAAGGGCGAATGGAAGAAGGAATTCGCCGATTGGCAGCGCCGCGGCTTCGAGCGCGTAAAAGTCAATGGCGCGCTATTGCGCATCGACGAAGTCCCCGCCCTGGCCAAGACGAAAAAGCACGACATCGAGGTGGTGATCGACCGCCTGGTGGTGAAGCCCGGGATCGAGCCGCGCCTGGCCGACAGTTTCGAAACCGCGCTGCAACTGGCCGACGGCATCGCCTATGCCGAACACGCCGATACCTTCGAACGCACCGTGTTCAGCCAGAAATTCGCCTGCCCGGTCAGCGGCTTCACCATCGAGGAGATCGAGCCGCGGCTGTTCTCCTTCAATTCGCCACAAGGCGCCTGCCCGGCCTGCGACGGCCTCGGCACCGAGGATTTCTTCGATCCTGCGATGGTTGTGCCGGATGATGACAAGACGCTTGCGGGCGGCGCCATCGCGCCCTGGTCGGGCGGTGCGGCCAGCCCCTACTACGACCAGACGCTGGAAAGCCTCGCGCGGCATTTCAAGGCGCCGCTGACCACGGCCTGGGGCAGCCTATCGGCTGCGTTCCGCCAGGTTGTGCTGCATGGTACGGGGTCGGAAACCGTCACCCTGCGCTACAAGGACGGCTTGCGCGCCTATGAGGTCAAGAAACCCTTCGAGGGCGTCATCCCGAATCTGGAACGCCGCCTGCGCGAGAGCGACAATGCTTGGGTGCGCGAGGATCTGGGCCGCTACCAAGCGCAGAAACCCTGCCACGCCTGCGGCGGCTTTCGCCTCAAGCCCGAATCCCTCGCGGTGAAGATCGCCGCCCGCTCGATCGGCGAAGCCTCGGAACTGTCGATCCGCGAGGCCGAACTCTGGTTCCGCACGGTCGAAGGGACGCTGACCCCGCAGCGCGCCACCATCGCCCGCCGCATCCTGCGCGAGATCACCGACCGGCTGCGCTTCCTGGTCGATGTCGGGCTGGACTACCTGACCCTGTCGCGCGCCTCGGCCACGCTGTCGGGGGGCGAAAGCCAGCGCATTCGGCTCGCCTCGCAGATCGGCAGCGGGCTGACCGGAGTGCTCTATGTGCTCGACGAACCCTCGATCGGGCTGCACCAGCGCGACAATGAACGGCTGCTGACCACGCTGCGGCGCCTGCGCGACCTGGGCAATACCGTGCTGGTGGTGGAGCATGACGAGGATGCGATCCGCCAGGCCGACCACCTGCTCGACATCGGCCCCGCGGCGGGGCTGGCCGGCGGCCAGGTGGTGGCCCAGGGCACGCCGGCCGAGGTCGCGGCCAATCCGGCCAGCCTGACCGGCGCCTATCTGTCGGGGCGCCGCCGGATCGAACTGCCGGCGGCGCGCCGAAAGCCCGATCCGAAGCGGATGCTGCGGGTGGTGAACGCGACCGGCAACAACCTGCGGAAGGTCACGGCCAGCATTCCGCTCGGCGTGATGACCTGCGTCACCGGCGTCTCCGGCGGCGGCAAATCGACGCTGGTGATCGAGACGCTCTACAAGGCCGCGGCCCGCCGCCTGATGGGCGCGGGCACCGTGCCGGCGCCGCATGAGCGGATCGAGGGGCTGGAGCATCTCGACAAGATCATCGACATCGACCAGTCGCCGATCGGTCGCACGCCGCGCTCCAACCCCGCGACCTATACCGGCCTGTTCGCGCCGATCCGCGACTGGTTTTCCGAACTGCCCGATTCGCGTGCCCGCGGCTACAAGCCCGGGCGTTTCAGTTTCAACGTCAAGGGCGGGCGCTGCGAAGCCTGCCAGGGCGATGGCGTGCTGAAGATCGACATGCAGTTCCTGCCCGACGTCTACGTCACCTGCGACACCTGCAAGGGCAAGCGCTACAATCGCGAAACGCTCGAAGTGAAGTTCCGGTCCAAATCCATCGCCGATGTGCTGGACATGACGGTCGATGAAGGCGCCGCCTTCTTCTCGGCGGTGCCCTCCATCCACGACAAGCTGAGGACCCTGTCCGAGGTCGGGCTGGGCTATATCCGCCTCGGCCAGCAGGCAACGACGCTGTCTGGCGGCGAGGCGCAGCGCATCAAGCTGGCCAAGGAGTTGTCGCGCCGCGCGACGGGCCGCACGCTCTACATCCTGGACGAACCCACGACCGGACTGCATTTCGAGGATGTGCGCAAGCTGCTGGAAGTGCTGCAGGCGCTGGTCGAAACCGGCAATACGATCATCGTGATCGAGCACAATCTGGAGGTGATCAAGACCGCCGACTGGATTCTGGACCTGGGGCCGGAAGGTGGCGAGGGCGGCGGCATGATCGTGGGGGAAGGCACGCCGGAGGCGATTGCCGCGATCGAGGGCAGCCACACCGGGCGGTTCCTGGCGCCGCTGCTGCCGAAGCCGCGGGCAAGGAAGCGCGCCTGATCCTGCGCCTCAGCGACTGGGGCGCGCACGCGTCCGGGGCCTGGCGGGTTTGCGGGCAGGCGGGCTGAGGTCCACATCGTCCATCACCGTGACCTTGCGGCGCGCGCCACCGCGGCGGATGTCGCCGGCACCGACCGCGGCATCGAAGGCCAGGCCGGTCAGCCGCTGCACCTCGGCGATGGTCGAGAGGAAATCCGCGACCTCGGCCACATCGTCAAAGGCCTCGGCCTCCCAGGCGGCCTCGGGCAGCCCTTGCAGCGTGTCGATCACCGGCCCCTGATCGGCGATCATGGCCAGGCTGCACAGCCGGCCTCTCGCCTCCCAGACCACCACCTTCCAGAATCGGAGCGGCACCTTCAGCCCCTGGCGCCAGACCGGGTCCTTGGTGTCGAACACCGGGCCGGTATAGACATTGATGCGTTTGTCTTCGGCCACCGCATTGCGCAGCACATGGTTCTCGACCGCGCGCCACAGCTTGCCGCCGCCGGATTTCGGCAGCCGCAACCGCGCCGCGGTGCCCTGGTTGAAGAAGCCCAGTTGCGGCGCGCAATTGGTGAAATGGAAGGTATCCGCCTCGGCCTTCAGCGCGGTCGAATCCGCCCCCCAGGCCGGATCGAGCCGCCGGATCAGATGCCCGCGCTGGAACATCCGCGCCATGCGCGCGGCGGTGCGCCGGTCCGGATGGCCCGGCACGTCCTGTGCTTCGTAAAGGCTCTGCTCGGTCTGCTGCGCGGGGTCGATGCGCGGATCGACGGTCCAGGCCTCGGTCGCCTCGGCGCCTTCGGATTCCTCCGCGTCGGCCAGGCTTTCCAGCCGCGGATCATCGGCCGCCAGCGGGGACACGGCCCCGGTCTCCCGATTGATGTGCTTGGCGCGCGCGCCGTCGATGTTGCAGGCGGTGTAGATCGCCAGCCGGCGCTGCTTGTGCATCGCGATGCTGAAGTGGTTGTATTTCAACTCGAACGCATCGTCGCCGCTTTCGGGATCGAGAACCGGTGCAGCGGCGCGCGCCAGCCCGGCGGACAGCACCGGCAGGTCGATGACATGGCCCGCGATGAACTTCGGCTTGTAGCCAGGGCGCCCGCTGTAGTCGGGGTTGGGCCGGGCCATGCGTTCGCCGGCCAGGATCGTATCACGGGCGGGGTCGGGGGCGATCACCGGTGGCGCTGCGACCGGCGCGGGGGGCATGAGGCCGGGCAACCGCACTGAGATCTCGATCGGCAGGCGCCAGGTGATGCTGCCATCGGCCGACAGCCTTGCCGTGGGGGCCTCATCGGGCGCGGGGGGCAGTGGCGGCACGCCGGGTTCCTCCACTGCCTCGCCGGCCTGCAAGGCGGCGTCCAGCAGTATGCGCCTGGCCGCCGGCAAGCGCGGCGCGCGCCGGCCCAGGTCGCCTACGATCGCGCTGATCCGGATGCCTTCATTGACCTCGCGCGGCACCGGCCGGCCCGCATCATCCGCCTTCTGCCGCCACGGCCCGCCCCAGTGGTGCAGCGCGATCACGCGCCATTCATTATTGAACACCGGCGAGCCGGAGGAGCCGGGCTCGGTATCGGCCACATAATGCAGCACGGTGTCGAGCCGCGAGACCAGGCGGTTCTCGCGCAACACCACCTCCTTCAACCGCCCGTCCGGGTGCTGGACGATGTTCGCGAACTCCCCCAGCGCATGCTTGTCACTGGCGCCGGACAGCGGGCACCAGCCGAAGGCGGATAGCCGCTTGGGACCGGACAGCCGGTCGCCGATGGCAATCAGCGTGAAGTCGAGGTCGTCGCGCGCATCGGTCTCGAAAAACGCCGACGGATCGAAGGCGAAGCGCGAGGCATCGCGCTGCCGGTCGTTCCGGTCGAGTTCGTAATCGAACTCGGCGCAGAACGAGGCGGCGGCCGCCGCACCGCCGATCACATGGTTATTGGTCAGGAACAGGCGCGGCGAGACCAGGAAGCCCGAGCCCTGCGCGCGGCCGTCGCGAAAGGCGACGCGGGCCACCGCCCGGCAGGCCACTGCACCGCGATCGAGGAATACCGAACCTACGAAATCGATGGTGCTGCCATAGACGCGTTCCTCGCCACCCTCCGGCATGTCGATGCGGGTCAGCGCCTCGATCCCCCGCGCCATCACCGTCGCCTCGTCATGGGTCAGCGCGGCCTTGGCCTGGAGCCGTGCGATCAGGCGTTCGGCGTCTTTCTCGGCGCCGAGCGGATTGTTCTCGGCGACCCGCTGCAGCGTGTTGTCGATCTGGTCGGAGGCCTGCGCGAGGCGCGACCGCGCCGACGCCGCGATCCGCTGCAATATCGCCATGGCCTTGGCCCTCCCCGGGGGCCGCATCCACGCAATCGTTGCGGTCCGCGTCAAGTCAAAACGCGGTGCGTCACGCAACCGCCACAGACCCACGCAACCCGGAAAGGATGACCGCCAGGCGATCCAGGCCGCCGCGCGGGGCCGGCACGGCCCGCCCCGCCGCCAGCAGCGCCAGGTCTCGCCGCGCCAAAACCGCGGGCAACGCCGCGGCCAGCCCCGGCCCCGAGATACGCCCCGCCGGCGCCGCCGCCAGCCCGGCCCGTGCCATGGCACGCACAACCGGCAGCGCGCAGCGGGGGTCTGCGACAATGGCCTCCGACAAAAGCCCCTCCTGCCCCAGCGCATCGGCCGGCAGCAGGCAGCGCCCCTGCGCGGCATGGGCGCCGACGCTGCGCAGCACGCCGGCCAGGCCGTAGAGCGCGCCGTAGCGTTCCAGCACGGCCAGGTCGGCTGGCGCCGCGCCCAGCACCTGGCCCATGGCGACGGCAAGCCCGCCCGCGGTCGCCCGCAGATAGGCGTCGAAGGCGCCACGGGTCGGAATCCCCTCCGCCTCCGCCTCGATCTCGCGCGCATCGATCAGCGCCGCCAAGGCCTCGGCCGGAACGGTTCCATCGCGGATCGCGGCGTGCAGCGGCGCCGCCACCTCATGCCGCCGGGGGGGCTGGCCTGCTGTGGCCTCGGCCACCGCGTCGCGCCACCACTGCAGGCGGATGAGCGTGGCGAAGGGGTTGGTCGCGGCGTCCCGGGCGCGGGCCAGTTCGTGGTTGAAGGCGATCAGCAGCCACAGCGCCTGCCGCGCCGCCGGCGGCGCGAACAGGCTGCCCAAAAACCGGTCGGGATCGGACCGCCGGGCAAAGGCCATCATGGGCGAAAGGTCACGGGCCATGGCGCGACGTATCGCAACCCCGCGCGTTGCACCATCGTGGTTGCGCGGTTGACGCTGCCCCAGACGCCCCCTACCTCGGCGCAGTCATCGGAGACAACATCCATGCCCTTCACCCTGCCCCCCCTCCCTTACGACGTCAGCGCGCTGGCCGCGTCCGGCATGTGCCAGGAGACCCTGGAACTGCATCACGGCAAACACCATCAGGCCTATGTCACCGCGCTGAACGGGCTGGTCGAGGCCAAGGGCCTTGCCGGCAAGAGCCTGGAGACGATCGTCGCGGACGCCGGGCGCGCCGGCGCCGACGGCCTGCCCGTGCTGAACCAGGCCGGGCAGCACTGGAACCACACGCTGTTTTGGCAGGTCATGAAGCCCGCCGGCGGCGGCGACAGCCTGCCGGCCAAGATCGGCGCCAAGATCGATGCCGACCTCGGTGGCCTCGCGGCCTTCAAGGAGGCCTTCAAGGCGGCCGGCGTGACCCAGTTCGGCTCGGGCTGGGCCTGGCTGATCATCGGCACCGACGGCAAGCTGAAGGTGACCAAGACGCCGAATGGCTCCAACCCGGTCGCGACCGGCGAAGGCACGCCGATCCTTGGCGCCGACGTGTGGGAACACGCCTACTACCTCGACTTCCGCAACGTGCGGCCGAACTACCTGCA
>JBBRWI010000145.1:0-10125 GCA_038249305.1 Acetobacterales bacterium | reverse complement strand
GGCTTCGCCCCCTCCACACCTCCCCCACCAGGGGGCCGTGGCCCCTTGGTCCCCGCGCCACCGCTACCCTGCCACCGTGACCTTCCCCGCCCCGACCAGCCCCGCGACCCTGGCCGCGATCCCGACCCCCGCCGCCGCTTCCAGCCCCAGCAGGCGATGGATCGCCGCGGCCAATTCCGCCTCGGTCAGCACGGGGGCCGCGTCCAGCACCTGCGCCGCCGCCGCCTCCACCTCGGCCGGCGCGACCATCGCCGCGCGGCGCAGCAGGGGGGCGGCCCGGGCGCGGTCACGGGCCACAAGCGTGCTGCCCTCGGCCAGCCAGAAACCGGCGGCCTCGGTCAGGCCATGCAGCGATTTGCCCAGGCGCAGCGCCTGCGCCAAGGCGGCGCGGTCCTCGGTCGTCAGCGCCGCGCCGCCGCGCAGCAGCCGCACCCGTTCGGCGATGGCATCGGTGTGGATGGGGGACTCGGCCGCCACGATCTCGCCCAACACCCCAGCCAGGGTGGCGAAGGGGATGCTCGGCAGTGGTCCCGACGGGATCGCCACCACCGCTTCGGCGTAGGCGGGCGCCAGACCCAAGGCCACCCGCGCTTCCGCCGCCGGCGTCGCACCCGCCGCCGCCAGCAGGCGGCCGCGTTCCGCCTCCGGCCGTTGCAGCCAGGCCAGGTGCCAGGACCGGTGCATCGTCCAGCCCATCATCGCCAACGCCTGCGCCCGCCCGCGTTCCCGGTCCCGCGCCGAAAGCACCGCCAGGCGGTCGGCGCCATCGGCCTCCACCCCCACAACCCATGTGCCATCCCGCCGCGCCCCGGCATCGAGGAACAGCCCCGACAGCCCGATACGCGTGCCGGCCTCCAGCCCCGCGCCGGTCAGCGCGCCGGCCATGGTCGCGGCCAACGGCCCGGCGTCCCCCGTGGTGGTCGCGGCCTGGCCCGGCGCCGGCCCACCGGCGGCATAGGCGAGGAAAGCCCGCAACGCCGCCTCCCCCCCCACGCCATCGGTGCGGGCGAGGTCGATCTCCTCCGCCCCGATCGAGGAAAACACCGTCAGCCGCTTTTTCGCGCGCGTGATCAGCACATTCAGCCGCCGCTGCCCGCCTTCCTGCCCCACCGGACCGAAACGCATCGCGAGCTTGCCATCGGCACCACGCCCGTAGCCGACGGAAATCAGGATCGTGTCGCGCTCATCGCCCTGCACGTTCTCCAGGTTCTTCACGAAAAACGGCTCGGCAGGATGGGCGGCGAAGAAGGCTTCGGCCGAAGGGTCGGCGCGGCGCTTTTCCTCCAGCGCATCCAGGATCGCGTCGCGCTGGCGGATGGAAAACGCCGCGACCCCCAGCGTATCCCCCGGTTTCTGCCGCGCATGCTCCAGCACCGCATCGGCGACGGCGGCGGCCTCCGCCGCATTGGTGCCCTGCCCGGTTGCAAAGGCGCCCTCGACCCGCACCATCGACAACCCAAACCCCGCATCGCGCGGCCGCGGTGAGGGCAGCACGTTCAGCCGCCCGCCGTAGAATGCCGCGTTGCTGACCGCGATCAGGCTTTCGTGGCGGCTGCGATAGTGCCAGCGCAGCAGCACCGCCGGCACGCCGCGGGCGTTGCACAGCCCGAGGATGCTCTCGACCTCGCGCGCCGCCGGGGCGTCGGGCGCATCCTCGGGCGCCACCTCCTCGGCGTCATCGGTCATGCGCTGGAAGAATCGGGTCGGTGGCATCTGGCGGTCGTCGCCGACCACGACGATCTGGCCGACGCGGCTGATCGCGCCCAGCGCATCGACCGGTTCGACCTGCGACGCTTCGTCCATCACCAGCAGGTCGAAGCCGCCGCCGCCGGGAGCGGACGTGGGCGGCAGGTATTGCGCGACCGACAGGGGGCTCGCCATCACGATCGGCTTGGCCAGCGCAATGGCATCTCCGGCGCGGCGCAGGATTTCGCGCACCGGCAGGTTGCCGCGCTTCTTCTCCCATTCGCCGCGCAGCACGGCAAAACCCGGGCGGTCGCGCGCCGCCGCCACGGCCAGCGCATGGGCGCGGGCGGTATCGGCGCGGGCGACGGCCAGGCGTTCCTCGGCGGCCGCGCCGAAATCGGCGACCAGCCGGTCCATCGCCGCGCCGTCGAAGGCCGCCAGCGCCGGCCGCGCCCGCAGGGCCGCCGCCAGCAGCGCGTCATGCAGGGCGAAGTCGAAGGCATCGATCGCCGCCTCGGGGGCCAGGCCGCCATCGGCCAGCGCGGCGGCGAGCGGGGCGAGCGCCGGCCCCGCCTCGGCCACGGCCCCCCGCCAGGCCTGCCAGGCGGCCAGGCCCTCGGGTGCGGCGGCCCAATCCGCCAGGCGCGCGGCGACATCGGCCAGCGCCGGATCGGCGGTGCCGAAGGCAGCCAGGGGGTCGAGGCCGGTCATGTCCAGAACCGCGGCCCAGACCGCTGCGGCTGGGCTGGGCGGTTCCACGGCCGGCGGCGGCGCCGGGGCGGCGGGTTGCAGGGCGGCCACACCCTGGCGCTCCACTGCCGCGACCAGCGCCAGCAGGTCGCAGTGATCGCCACCCCATAGGCTGCCGAAGGCTTTCCGCCCCAGCCGGTCGCCGGCGCGCAGGCGGTCGCGCGCCCATTGCCCGGCCTGCGCGACCTCCAGCGCCGGGACCGGGTTGGCCGGATCGGTGGCGACCTTGTCGGCGACCGCCTGCGCCGCGCGCCGCGCACGGGACAGGAAATCCAGCCTGCCCGCGGGTTCGGACAGGCTGCGCCGTGCCTCGGCCAGCCCGGGCACCAGCAGCGCGCCGGGGCGGATGCGAGGATCGGCCTCGGCCTCGGCCAGCACGGCCGCGGCTTCGGCCAGGGCGCGCAGGTCGGCGGGCGCGGCCCAGGCGGGATGGGCCATCGCCTCGGGGTCGAAGCGCGGGGCGGCGGGGCCGGGCGGCGGGGCCGGGGCGACGGGCGGCGGCAGCGGCGCGATGTCGGACAGCCGGCCGAGCCCGGGCGCCGATAGCGCGCGGATCCAGCCCGGCAGGGCGGCCAACAGTCGGTCGGACTGGCCGGGGCCAATGCTGGCCTGGACACCGCGCCAGGCACCGGCGGCGGCACCCTCGGCGGCCATCGCGGCCAGGCTGCGGGTCGATGCCTGCGCCGCCTCGATCCGCGCCGGGTCCCACGCCTCGGCCCCCTCCAGCGGGAACGGGGCCGCGGTCAGCCCACGCGCGCGCAGCGCGACCAGGCGCCCCGCGACCTCATGCAGCGGAATGCCCGACGCCCCGGCGCCCGCGCGCATCGCTGCGGCATGCTGGTTCAGTCGCCCGCGCAGCGCGCCCAAGCGCCGCACCGATCCCGCCTTGTCGGGGGCCGGCGGCACCGGGATGGCAAAGGCATCGCGCAGCCCGTCCAGGAACCCCCGGCGCGACGCCGCCTCGTCATGCAAATCCAGGCACGCGGCGCCGAGGCCAATCGCCGACAACCGGCGCTGCACGACCTCCAGCGCCGCGCGCTTTTCGGCCAGGAACAGCACCGAACGGCCATCCAGGATGGCGTTGGCCAGGATGTTCACGATCACCTGGCTTTTGCCGGTGCCGGGCGGTCCCTGGATGACCAGGTGGCCGGGCGCCGGTTCGGCCGGCAGGCCGCGCGCCGCGCGGTAGCCCGCCCCCCCCCGGCGCACGCTTTCCGCCGCCAGCGCCTGGCTGGAATCCAGGTCCAGCACCTGATCCAGCCATTCCACCGGGATTTCGGCATCGACATCGGCCGTATCCGGCAGCGGCACCGCCGCCGCCAGCGGGGCCGCGCCGACCAGCGAGCGGATCAGCGGGTGGACTGCCAAACCCGGATTGGCGGCGGGGTCGAGGTCGCGCCACATCAGGAAGCGCGCGAAGGAAAACAGCCCCAGGCTGAGCGACCCCGGATCGATCGACCACGCCGTCTGGTTTGCGATCAGCGGTGCCAGCGCGGCCGCCCAGGCGTCATGCGCATAGGGCTCGGGAAAGGCCGGGACCGTGATGCCGAAGCGGGTGGTCAGCATCTCCCGCAGGCAGGCGTTGTCGGCGGCCTCGGACCCCGGCGCCTGGCGCAGGCGGAATGCCTGGCGCGCGCCCTCCCGTTCCAGCACCACCGGCAGCAGTGCGAGCGGCGCGCGGCGCGGCTTGTCGGGGGTGCCGGGATCGCGCCAGGTCAGCGCGCCGACGGCCAAATACAACGCCGCGACCCCGGTTTCCTCGCGGATCGTGCGGGCATCGAGGGCCAAGCCGCGCAGCCGCCGCGTCGTCATGGCCTCGGTCAGGGCCAGGCGCAATTTCGCATCGGTCTTCCAGCCCCGGTCGTCGCCGGCGGGGACATCGGCCTCGAAACCGAAGGTTTTGCCCTCGGCCAGCCTGCCGAGGACCAAGCCCGCCTCCTCGGCCGCCAGCGGCAGCACGCCGGGGGAGGCACCGGGCATCGCCAGCAGCCGGTTGCGGGTGGACAGGTCGAGCAAGGCGCGGCGCGCCTCGGCGAGCGCTGCATCCAGCGGGGCCGCGGCGCGGTCGGTGTCAGCCATGGCCACTCCCGTTCAGCAGTTGCACGAGGCGCAATTCCTCGAAATCCAGGTCCTGGCTGACCACCAGCAGCAATTCGTCGGACAGCGCGGTATCGCGGTGGTGCGCCAGCAGCCGGGCGCGGCCGGCGCGCAGGGCGGCCAGGCGCAGTTGCAGCCGCGCGTTCAGTTCGGCGCGGCTCGACCCCTGCGCGACACCCTGGAAGACGCGCGCCTTGTCGCGGAATTCGGGCAGCAGATCGGCGGCCATGGCGCCGTCGATCGGGCTGTCGAGCCGCTGTTCCAGCTCCGCTACGGCCGCGTGGCTGACGATGCGGCGCAGGGCTGCCTCTTCCTGCTGCATGCCACGTTGCGGCGGCAGTTCCACGCCCAGCTTGCGGATCAGCCAGGCCAGGGTGGTGCCCTGCAGGACCAGGGTCGCGAAGATCGCGCAGAAGGCGAGGAAGACGATCAGCGGCCTGTGCGGGAAATCGCGCGGCAGCGCCAGGGCGGCGGCCAGCGACACCACCCCCCGCATCCCCGCCCAGCCGATGATGACGGTATTCTGCCAGGGCGGGATCGGATCGCTTCGACGGATGCTGGGGATCAGCCGCGCGCCCCAGGTCGCGGGAAACAGCCAGACGAAACGCGACAGGATCAGCACCAGCGACAGCAGCAAGGCGACGCCGACGATGCGCCAGGCGTCTTGGCCCGACAAGGCATCGAGGATTTCCCGCAACTGCAACCCGACCAGGATGAACACGAGGCTGGTCAGCACGAAATCGACGAAGACCCAGACCGCCCGCGCCTCCATACGCGTGCGGGGGGAGAACATCGCATGCTGCGCCTGGCCCATCATGATGCCGGTCGTCACCACGGCGATGACGCCGGAGACATGCACCGCCTCGGCCGCGAAGAAGGCCGCGAAACAGACCAGGAAGGACAGCGTCGTCTCGAGCAGCGTGTCGTTCAGCCGCGCCGTCGCCCAGATGGTGGCGCGCGCCATCGCGTAGCCGATCGCGATGCCGCCGGCGGAGGCGAGGGAAAACGCGCCGACACCGTCCTGCCAGCTGAAACTGCCGGCGGCGATGGCGGCGACGGCCAACCGGTACAGCACCAGCGATGCCGCATCGTTCACCAGGCTTTCGCCCTCAAGGATGATGACCATGCGGCGCGGCAGGCGCAGCCGTTGCAGCACCGCCGCCGCCGCCACCGCATCGGGGGGGGCGACGATGGCGCCCAGGGCGATGGCGGCGGCCCAGGGCAGGTCGGGGATCAGCCATTTCGCCGTGATCGCAATGCAGGCGGCGGTAAAGAAAACCGCACCGATCGCCAGCAGCAGGATCGGCCGCAACTCTGCCCGGAAGGCCCGCCAGTCTGTGCGGTAGGCCGAGGCCATCAGCAAGGGCGGCAGGAAAAACGCCAGCGCGATATCGGGCTCCAGCACCACCGGCGGCAGGCCGGGCACGAAGGCCAGCAGCGATCCGCCGACCACCAGCACCACCGCATAGGGCAGTTCCAGGCGCCGCGAAGCCAGCGCCAACACGACGCAAGCCGCGAGCAGCACCAACAACGTTTCGACAATGGCCATGCGTCAGGTATGGCCAGAACGGCGCGCGAAGGGAAGCGCGCGGGCGGCGCGCGCCCGTGGTCGTGCTGGAGGCGCGCGCCCGTGGTCGTGCTGGAGGCGCGCGCCCGTGGTCGTGCTGGAGGCGCGCTCCCGTGGTCGTGCTAGAGGCGCGCTCCCGAGGTCGTGAAGGCGGCCTCGGACGTCACCTGGAAGCGGGTATCCAGCACGCTGGCGGCGAGGACGGCGATGAGGGCGGCGGCGAGCATGCCACCCAGGATCGTCTTCATGAACTAACTCCTTTTCCGAAGGCCATTATTACGAAGCCGGCTGTCGATGCAATAGGCGCTCGGCCTCGGCCAACTCCTCCGGCGTATTGGTGTTGAAGAAGGGGTCATGGGGCTCGGTCGGCCAGATCGCGGCGGCGCAGCCGTGGCGCTGGGTCCACCGGTCGATCTTGCGCTCCCCCTCCTGCAGCGCCGTGCGCAGGTCGTGGCGAAGGCCGACCTCCCACAACCCGATCGGCGGGTGGGTGTGGCCGCCCGATGCGGCGCAGGCGAGCGGCGTGCGGGCCTCGGCGCGCGCGGCCAGCAGCCGCTCCCTCAGGTCATGCGGCAGAAAGGGGCTGTCGCCAGGGGCGGAAAGCACCAGCGGCAGGTCCGGCCGTTCCACCGCCGCCCAGTCGAGCGCCGCCAGGATGCCGGCCAATGGCCCCGGGAAATCCGCCATGCCATCGCCCACCACCGGCAGGCCGAAGCCTGCGAATCGTCCGGGGTCGCCATTGGCGTTGAGGATCGTCAGCGCGACCTGCGGCGCCAGTCGGTCCAGCACATGCGCCAGAAGCGGCCGCCCGCCCAAAACCCGCAGCGGCTTGTCGCCGCCGCCCATGCGGCGGGCCCGCCCGCCCGCGAGCACCACGCCCAGGACATCGCGGGACATCAGGACGAAGCCTCCGCCTCGCGGCTGTTGCGGCGCCAATGGCGGGCGTCCTCGGGCGGGACCTGGTCGGGGTCGGTGTCGAAGATTATGCGCTGTTCGCCGGCCAGGGCCACGAAGCGCTTGCCCTTGCAGCGGCCGATCAGGGTCAGGTTCGCCTCCCGCGCGAGGTCCACGGCCCAGGCAGTGAAGCCCGACCGGCTGACCAGGATCGGGATGCGCATACGCACCGCCTTGATCACCATCTCCGAGGTCAGACGCCCAGTGGTATAGAAGATCTTGTCCTCGGGCGGCGTGCCGGTGGTGAACATCCAGCCGGCGATCTTGTCCACCGCGTTATGGCGGCCGACATCCTCCATGTACACGAGCGGCGCATCGCCCCGGCACAGCGCGCAGCCATGGATCGCGCCGGCTTCCAGATACAGCGTCGGCAGGGTGTTGATCGCGCGCAGCAGGCCGTAGAGCCAGGACGTCCGCAGCACGGCGTCGGGGGCCAGGCGCACCTCGGCAAAACCTTCCATCAGGTCACCAAAGGCGGTGCCCTGGGCGCAGCCGCTGGTCTGCGTGCGCTTGCGGAGTTTTTGCTCGAAATCGGTCTTTTGGGGGGTGCGGACGACGACCACGGCAAGATCCTGATCGTAGTCCACGGCGGTCACGGTATCGTCCGGCGCCAGCATGCCCTGGTTCAGCAGGTAGCCGATGGCGAGGTCGGCCGGGCGGTCGCCGATGGTCATCATCGTCACGATCTCCTGCCGGTTCAGGTAGAGCGTCAGCGGCGCCTCGACCGTCACCGCGGTTTCGATGGTGGCACCGGTATGGTCGCGCCCGACGACCCGGCGCGTCAGCCGTGGGTCGGCCGGATCGGGCTGGACAAGCAGAGGCACGGTCATGGAGGCACGGTCATGCAAGCAGACATGCGGTCCGACGCGACGCCGGGCAAGATGGTCCCACACCTGCGTCAGGCCGTGCACGATCTCTCACGCTGACGTGATCCGGCCGCTGGATCGTGGAGCAAGGGTTCAGCGCTTGCCGCGACCTTCCTCGCCGTTCGTCAATCTGCGTTCCGCACTTTGCCGAGCCCGTTTCACCGTATTCTGCCCATACGCCAGAATCGCGTCGCCGAAGAAAAAGACCATCGCCGGAAAGCCGACAATGAGGCCGAATAGGCTGAGAAGTATAATCGTCACGCACAACTCCTTTTGGTGCCCGGCATGCGTCCTGAAAACCGGGCGGGATGAACCACGATGGGGGATTCACTGGAAAGAAGGGGGTGGGCGCCGGTTTTATAAGGCGGGCGGTGTCAGGGTGACGGTAGCAAATGCTTCCTGTTGCCCCGGCGCAACACCCCCTCAGCGACGCAGCGAAAACGGCCGCATCAGGAAAGCCGCGCCGAAACCCCAGGCGCCATTCAACAGCAGGCCGCGCCACATCCGATCGACCACCCAAAGCCCGCTGAACATCGGCTGGCCCTTCAACCATGGCACCAGGTACCAGCCGGCGGCGGTGCAGGCGATGGCGCCGAAAATCAGCCCGAACAGCAGGTCGGGTACCAGCAGTCGCCGCAGCAGCATCGCCAGCAGAATGCCCCAGACCCCGCCCCAGAACATTTGCGAGATCACCTGCGGCACGCCGAACGGCGGCAACGGCCGCAGGCTGTACGGCGCAATCGTCAGAAGCCCGAAGTGGTGGAACAGCAGAAAGACGCTGCCCTGGTGAAAGATCGCCACGGACAAGGCGCCCGCGAAGAACCCGAACACCAGAACGCGCCCAGCGAGATACATGCACCGCCAATCCAATGCCTATGGAGGCACTCTCCATACCACGGCCGGAAGCCGCAAGCGCCGCGCAACCCGGCGCCCCGCCTCGCGTTGTCAGGCAGACCTCAACAGCAGGACTTCGCCCCATGCGCACCGCATCCTGGATCTGCACCGCCCTCGCCACCGTCGCGCTCGCCACCCCCGCCCTGGCGCAAACCACGCCGGCCCGGGCGACCCCTCTGTCCGGCCGCGACGGCGCGATCACCGAAATGCAGCGCCCCGGCCCTGCCGTGCCGCAGCAGAACCGCGCTGGCGCCACCGCCGATGCGATCGGCGAGACGCAGTCGGGCACCACCGAATTCCTCAAGCAGGCGCAATCGGCCGTGCGCATCGGCAATCTCGGCGTCGCCAATGAACTGCTGGAACGCGCCGCGACCCGCATGCTCAGCCGCAGTACGGTGGCGACCGAGGCCGGCGTACCCATGCGCGACCCGAGGCTGGAACGCATCTCCGCCGCCCGCGCCGCCCTGCAATCCCGCGACCGGGCCGAGGCGCTGCGCCAGATTGACCAGGCGCTGACCGCGGGTTGAGTTTCATCGGGCCGGTCGCGCAAAAACGATCGCGCCGCGCACGCCGTTGTTGAGGTAAAACTCGTCGCGCGGGAACATGTCCGTGAGGCTGGCTTTCGCGCGAGGCGTGGCCGGCCCCCAGATCACCGGCGGATCGGCGAAGAATCCGGCGTAATCGGCGAAGTTCGGGTTGCCGGTCCGCAGGTGCTCGGCAATTGCCGTTTCCTGGAACCGTGCCGCCAGGCGCTGTGTATCGAACGGGATCGGGCTGTCCGAACCGATCAGTACCGACGCCGGCATGAACAGGATCGCGTACGGGAAAACGGCGACGAAGGTTTCCGTCACCCGCGCCGAGGCCGCCCATTGCACATAGACCCCACCCGGCGCCAAGCGCGAGCGAACCAGTTCGAGGAATTCGCGGCTGTAGAGCAACCCCGAATGCGACGCCTCCGGCAGCACCGCATCGGCCTGGATCAGGTCGAAACGCTCGGTCGCGCGGGCCAGCGCACGCCGGCCGTCGCCATATTCCAGCGTCACGCGGGGCTCGGCGAAAAGCCTGGCCAGCGGGCCGCCCGGGTTCAGCCGCGCGGTTTCCTCCAGCGTCTCCAGCACCGGGCCCACGAGTTCTATGGCCCGCAACCGCGTTTGCGGCAGGATCGACGCCGCCCAGGGCGTGCCGCCCGAGCCGACGCCGATCGCCAGGGCACGGCGCGCATCGGGGTGGATCAGCGGCCCCACCGCGCCCAGGAACTGGTGCAGCGGCAGGAAAGGCGTCCGCCCCTGGGAGAAGCCCTGGATGAAGAAG
>JBBRWI010000144.1:0-10128 GCA_038249305.1 Acetobacterales bacterium | reverse complement strand
GTACACGGCGGGCGCGCGTCTACGCCGTTTGGCATCGCGTGCCCGCGAGGCATTATCGGCGACCAGCGCGCCGAAGGTAGAGCGCTTCCGAAGGTCCTGACCAACAGACAGGTCATGCCGCGGTGCTCACCGGATGCTTACGCAGATCCTCCTGGACCTGGCTGATAATTGAGGGGTTCTGAAGCACGATTTCCAGTTCGCGGGCTTGCCTCAATCGATCACGGTGCCGGTAAGGCAACTCTCTCCGAAGGGCCGCAATACGTAAGGGAAGACCGCCACTCTCGTGCAGCCTGACGGCGCGTGCAGCATTTTCTCGCCATGTGCGCAGCAGCTCATAAGCTGCGAAGATCCACATCTGTGACTGGGCACTAATGAACCACATGAGGTCCAGGGGTGGCCGGTCATCGCTCATCTTCTGGCGTAGGAGCTCCTGCTCTTGGTGCATGAGCCACTTGTCGACAATCCCGATGTTATGAGCCTGCTGGTACAGCCAGGTGTTCCCGCCGAAGAGTGCGAGACTGCCAAGAGCATGCAGGATCTCAAATGCTTTGATTTCGCTGGGATCCCGATACAGGACACCATCGTCGTCCTGGTCATCCCCGCCACTGGGGCGCTCCGGCGAATCGCTCATTGTTCCGTCTCTAACCTCAACGCTGAGGAGCAACGATAAAGTCCAGGCACCGAGACACAATGACAAAAAAAGGCGCGTATGCGCGAGTACTTGAGATGAACGCCAACGCCAGCCGGCGTTCGCTCTGGCTCCTCAGTGCGTCGCGAGTAAGCAAGCGGCAAGCCGTCATCGTCGCTCGCAAGGGTCCAGCTCAGCGCCGGGTCACTGAGTGACTGCTTGGATGGGCACACGTGCCCCGCAGGTCAACGAGGCGATCCGATATATAATCAAAAGGCCATAACGGTGCGGACTGCGCGCTCACGCATACTCTGTCCCCGCCTGCTGGTTCCGCAGCACCGCCGTCATCATGCGCGTCGCGGTCGCGTTGAACGCGGCGCGGAAATCGAAGCTGGCCTCGACCCCGGCCGGCCCCTCGATTGGCGTCTTGGCCAGCGCGAGATAGACCTCGTGCAGCGTGAGCGTCAGGCTGCGGTTCGCATCGATGGTGAAGGCCAGGGCGAATTCCGCGGAGGTGCCTGCCTGCGCCTGGGCGAGCAGGGTGGTGTTCTCGAAGCGCACGGTGATCTGGCCCGTGCAGCGGGCGATGCCGGGATCCACGCCCTCGACGCGGCGATCGGCGCGGATGGTGCGCACCGCTTCCATCCCGTTGACGTATCAGGCCGCATGCGCCACGCCGTGGGCGGCGAGCGCGCCGAGCAGCGTCCTCGAATCGGTCACCGTGCCGAAAACGCCGCCCTGCATCTTCACCATCTTGATCGCCGCCAGGTGGTTCCCGAGATCGGTAGCGCCGCAGCAATCCTCCAGCAGCAGGCATTCGAAGCCGCGATCATTGGCCTCGCGCAAGGTGGTGTGGACGCAAACATCGGTGGTGATGCCGGTCAGCACGAGGTTGCGGATGCCGCGCATGCGTAGAATCAACTCAAGGTCGGTGGCGCAGAAGCTGCCCTTGCCGGGCTTGTCGATGATTGTCTCGCAGGCCAAGGGCGCGAGTTCCGGGATGATCTCCCAGCCTGGTTCGCCGCGCACCAGTATCCGGCCGCACGGGCCGGGGTCTCCGATTTCCGCGCCGATCTGGCGTGAGCGCCAGCGCTTGTTCTCCGGCAGGTCCGAGAGATTGGGGCGGTGCCCTTCCCGGGTGTGAAGGACATGGAAGCCGCCGCCGCGCATCGCCGCCATCACAGCCATGATCGGCTCGATCGGCGCGCGCGTCAGGGAGATGTCGTAGCCCATCTTATCAACATAGCCGCCTTGACCGCAGAAATCGGTCTGCATGTCGATGACGATCAGCGCCGTGTTCTCCGGTCGCAGGTCGCTGTCGAAGGGCCAATGATAGGGATCCGCGGGAACCGTCCAGCCGCTCATCACGCTGTCATTCCGCGACAAAGACAGGCGTCAGGGCGTTTGACTGCCTCGGGAAGAACTGGCTGTCGGGCCGCTTGAGCCCGACGACATCGCGTAACGTTGTCCCGGGATATGTGGTGCGGAACAGTCCGCGGCGCTGCAGCTCCGGCACGACGTGATCCACGAAGTTGCGCAGCCCCTCCGGCTGAAAGCCGATATGCACGTTGAAGCCGTCGCATGCACCGGCGCGGTACCAGTCCTCGATCATGTCGGCCACCTGCACGCCACTGCCCTTCATCACGATGTGCCCGAATGAGGGCAGGAAGCGCTCATAAGCTTGACGAATGGTTAGCCCCTCGCGTTTCGCGACCTCGCTGATCGCGTAGCGGCGGGAGGAGCCGCCGGCGCTGTCTGGCGTCAGCTCGGGGAAGGGGTCGTCCAGGCGATAGCCGGTCAGGTCCATTGCGACGTAGTGCGACAGATGGCGCACGCCGACCACTGGGTCGATCAGCGCCTGCTGCTCCTGGAACATCTCCTCCGCCTCGTCTTCAGTACGGCCGACGTAGGCGACGCAGCCCGGCATGATCTTCAACTGGTCATGCGTGCGGCCGTATTTGGCCAAGCGTGACTTCATGTCGGTGTAGAAGGCCAGGGCTTGGTTCTTGGTCGGTGTCGCGCAGAACATGCAGTCCGAAAGGGCTGCCGCCAGTTCACGCCCCGGCTCGGACTGGCCGGCGCTGAACAGCATGGGATAGCCTTGCGGCGGGCGCGCCGCGTTCAGCGGGCCCCTGATCCTGAAGTGCTTGCCAGCGTGATTCAGCACATGGACCTTCTTGAGGTCGATGTACTTACCTGTCGCCTTGTCTTGATCGAACGCGTCCTCGGCCCAGCTATCCCAAAGGCCCTTGCAGACCTCCACGAATTCCCGCGCGCGGTCGTAGCGGTCGTAGCGCGCAAGGTGCTCGTCCTTGCCGAAATTTAGGCTGTCGGACGCATTCGAGGAGGTGACGACGTTCCAACACGCGCGTCCCTTGCTGATGTGATCCAGCGAGGCGAACTTCCGCGCAAGCGTAAAGGGCTCCTCATAGGTCGTAGTCGCCGTCGCCAGCAGCCCTATTCGCGTCGTGTGCATCGCGATGGCGGACAGCACCGTCACAGGCTCAAATACCGCAGGCTTGCCGGTCAGCGCGTTCGCCTCGAAAAGTTCCGGCCATTCCATCCCAGCGACGCCGTTGCCATCGGAGATGAACAGCATGTCGAACAGGCCGCGCTCCGCCGTCCTGGCGATTTCGATCATCTGCTAGAGGTTCATAACGGTGTCGGTGTAGGCGCGCGGGTGGCGCCAGCCGGCCGGGTGGTTGCCGACGGGATGCAGGCCGGTGATCAGGCTGAGCATGAGAGCCTCCTTGATGTACTTTTCGCGGGTGCGTCCATCGGGGACGTGTCGATAGAGGGCGCGCGGGTTGGGTTCACGCCGGAACGGCCATTCTTGCCACCGCCTCGCGCTGGCTGGCGATGCCACGCGGCACCGCCTCGGCGAAGCGCGAGTTGCGGAGCACGGTGAGATCAGGCGCCGGTATCGGTCGCGCCTGCTCGATCGCGTGGCAGACGCGCAGCACGATCGCATCGCAGTAGAGCGGTCCAACCACCTGCATGCCCACCGGCAGTCCGTTCGCTGTTAGCCCGACCGGCACCGAGGCCGCGGGCTGCCTTGTCAGGTTGAAAGCCGCGCCGAAAGGCGTCGGGTTGGTGAAACGCGCATAGCGCGGGTCTCGCGGCACGTCTGTGTCTGCGTCGGTGCCCGGGATGGCGCAGACCGGGGTGACCAGCAGGTCGTAGCGCTCATGGAACGCGCGCATTCGCGCGCCAAGTGCCTGGCGCCTTTCGCATGCGGCCAGGTAGTCCATCAGCGTAATAGCTGCCCCGCGCTCGGCAGTCTCGACAAGGCGTGGCAGCATCATCGCTTTCTCCGCATCGGTAAAGCCGAAGATGCGGAAGGCGTTTGCCAGGCCGGGGGCCATTAGCGTGCCGAGTGTGGGGAAGGGATCGTCCATCACGTGATCGACGATCTCAACACATGCGCCGAGATCCTCGAGCAGCTTCGCGCCCGAGGCAACAATTGCCGCGACCTCGGGGTCCACTTCGGCGAAGCCGAGCGTCGGGCTGTAGGCGATGCGCAGACCAGCGACGCCGCCCTCGATGCCGGCTAAGAAGCTATGCGAGGGTGGCGGCAGCGCATAGCTGTCGCGTGGATCGGGGCGGCAGATCACGTCCATGCACAGCGCGCTCTCCAGCACGGTCCGCGTAATCGGCCCGATCACCGCGAGCGTGCCGAGATAGGACGAAGGGTGGTCCGGCACCAGGCCATGCGTCGTCTTCAACCCGAAGACCCCGCTCATTGAGGCCGGCGCGCGGATCGAGCCGGCTGCGTCGGAGGCCAGCGCGATGGTGCCCATCCCCGCTGCGGCCGAGGCCGAGGAGCCGCCGCTCGATCCGCCCGGCGTCATCTCCGGGTTCCATGGGTTGCGCGTGATGCCGTAGAGCGCTGACTTCGTCACATAGGCCGCGCCGAACTCGGGGACCGTCGTCTTACCGAGCAGCACCGCGCCGGCCTCGCGCATCCGTGCCACGGAGGGGCTGTCCTCCAGCCAGGGGCGGTCGGCGCTGATCGCGTAGCTCGCACGCCGAGTTGGCCAGCCGCGCGTGACGGAGAGGTCCTTCACAGTAGCTGTGACACCGTCGAGGCCGCTAAGCGGCTCGCCGCGGCGCCACCGCGCCTCGCTGGCGCTCGCTGCCTGCAGCGCTGACTCCTCGTCCAGCCAGCAGAAGGCATTGAGCACGGGATTGAGCGCCGCAATGCGTGTCAGCACCGCGCGGGTATGCTCAACAGGCGAAGCTCGGCCACTGCGGTACCGCGAGATTAGTTCGTGAGCGGGCATCAGTGCGAGATCGTCGGTCATGCATTACCTCTGTCGTGGGAGTGTCCGGTCATCGGCCACGATAGGCCCATCCTGTCAGGCGCTTCTCGAGCAACAGCGAGGCGGCATAGAGCCCGACGCCCATGAACGCGAGCACGGTCAGCGCCGCGAAGGCGAGCGCACCGTCCATGTTGTTGGTAGCAACCACCATCACGTAGCCGATGCCAGAATTGGCGGCGACCGTTTCGGCCACAATAGTACCGATGAAGGCACCGGTGATCGCCAGCTTGATTGAGCCGAAGAACTGCGGCAGCGCCCGCGGAAACGCCACTTTGAACAGCACGTCCGCACGCGTTGCGCCGAGCGAACGCAGCACGTCGTCGAGTTCCGGCGAGGCCGTGGCGATCGCGGTGGCCACGACCACCACCACAGGGAAGAAGCAAACCACGACCGCGGTCAGGACGGAGATGTGCGGCCCGACGCCAAACCAAATGACGAACAGCGGGATTAGCGCGACTGAGGGAATCGTGTGAAAGCCGATCAGAGCAGGGTAGACCATGCGGTAGACCGCGCGGGAAGAGCCGATGACCCCGCCGAGGACCACTCCGACGCCGACGCCGATGATAAAGCCCATCAGCGTCGCCTGAGCGGTCTGGCCGGCCATGTGCAAAATCGCTTCGTGCCGCGCGACCAGAACCTGAAGAAACACACTCGGCGCCGGCAGGATGTAGGGCGGCAGGCCGAATAGCCGCACCGTCCCCTCCCACAGTGCCAGCAGCAACAGCGCGAAGGCGACCGGCATGACCATCGTCCAGCGGATCCGGCGACGGCGGCGCGCCGGTGCGGGCGCTGCGCCGGTGACGGCGGTGGATGCCGTGACAGGCTGGGCGACGGTGCCGGCGCTCATTCCGATATCGGCACGAGGGTCCGCGCCTCCGCGATGTAGCCGCGGAGCTCCGCCAGCGCGTCAACGAACTTAGGCTCGTAGGTACTGGCTAGCGTCCGCGGCCGCGGCAGATCGAACCGCTTGCGCAGCAGGATGCGGCCGGGCCTGGCGCTCATGACGTAGATTGTGTCTGAGAGGAACAGCGCCTCCCGCAGGTCGTGCGTGACCAAGATCACGGTGAAGTGCTTATGCATCCAGAGCGTTTGGAGCACTGCCCAAAGCTCCTCCCGGGTGAAAGCGTCGAGCGCGCCGAAGGGCTCGTCTAGTAGAAGGAGTGACGGCTCATGCATCAGCGCGCGACAGAGGCTCGCACGCTGCTGCATGCCGCCCGAAAGCTGCCAAGGCAGCTTGGTTTCGAAGCCATCCAGGCCAACGGTAAGCAAAAGCCGACGCGCCCGCTCGACATAGGGCGCCTTATCGCGTCGGAACTTAGCGCGGTGCGGCTGCACGATCTCTGCGGGCAGCAGCACGTTGCGCAGCGTAGTCCGCCACGGCAGCAGGTTCGGGTTCTGAAAGGCCATGCCGACGATCTTGATCGGCGCCGTCACCTCCTGCGCGGCGACCACGACATTGCCGCTGCTCGCGCGCAGGAGGCCCGACACAAGCTTGAGAAGGGACGACTTGCCGCAGCCCGAAGGCCCGACGACCGCCACGAACTCGCCCTCCGCGATGCGAAGGCTGGTCTCGTCCAGCGCCGGTGTCGCCGTCTCGCCCTCGCCATAGGTGAGGGTGACGCGGTCGAACTCGACGAAGGACCGGGGCGGCGAATTTTCTTCCATGCGTCAGACACGCCCGACGTTCGGGACGCGGCGCGCCTCGATGGGCGGAAGGAAGTTTGCGTCCCAGAGGTCGTCGACGCTAATGCGCGCCGTCAGCTGCTCCGCTGCCGAGATCACCTCGATCGAGTTGCGGATCGACGCTTGCGAGTAGAAGCCGAGGCCGCCGTCGCGCGCATCGGGCTGTTGCGTCATGCGTTCCGCGTTATAACGCAAGCGCTCTGCCTCGATGGCGCGGTTCAGAAGAGGGTCTCGGCGCATCAGGCTGTCGAGAGCGGCGCCGGGATTGGCGATCGCTTCGGCGTAGCCGCGGTTCACGGCGCGTATGACGCGGCGCACCGTTTCAGGCCGTTCGCGCAAAAAGCTCTCATTCGCTAACATACCAATGTTGAAGATATGAACGCCAAAATCGCTGTAACGCAGGAAGATCATGTCCTCCTCGCGCACGCCGGCGCCCTTCAGGTTGAACAGTGCGGTCCCTTCGTTGGCGGTGATCGCATCAACCTGGCCCTGCATTAGCATCGCCTCGCGGATGTTGGGTGACATGTGTTCCCACCGAATGGCACTAGCCGGGATGCCGGTCGCTGCGCTGAAGGCGGGGAACATCTTGAAGGCGGTGTCGCCGACGGGGGCGCCGATGGTCCGGCCGCGCAGATCCTCGGGCCGCGTGATGCCGCGGCCGCGCAGCGTGATTACCGCAAGGTCCGCAGGCGTTTGGTTGTATATGGCCTTGACGCGTCTGTCGGGGTTCTGTGTGTTAAATCGCACTACGGATGCGACGTCGCCGAGTCCAATCTGGAAAGCGCCGCCGGCCAAGCGGTTGACGACATTGGCCGAGCCGTCGCCTGCGACGATTTCCGGGTTGAGGCCCTCGGCGCGGAAGAAGCCTCGGTCCTGCGCCAGGAAGAATGCGCCGTGGATGCCCTGGAACTTCCAATTCAGGGTTATCGGGATGCGTTCCAGCGTCTGGGCGCCGGCGATCCGCGGCGTGGAATACAATGCGATGGCGACGGCGCCGCCGCGCAGTAAGGCGGAACGAGTTACGGGCATGGCGTTCAAATCCTCCTCTCTGAAGTATTGGGGCGGTAGTCGCTTCGCTGTTCGCACATCCCCCGGTCCCGCTCAGGCGCCGCGCCGATCGGCCCAGCCGACTAGGCGCCGTTCGGCCAGGATCGAGGCGAGGTAGAGGGCGACGCCCATGGTGGCGAGCGTGAGCAGGCCAGAGAAGACCAACTCCACGTCGAAGTCTGAGGCGGCGCGGTTCATCATGAAGCCAAGCCCGAGATTCGCGGCGACAGATTCCGCAAGGATTGAGCCGATGAATGAGAGCGTGATCGCAATCTTCAGCGCGCCGAAGAAGGCCGGCATGGATTGCGGAATGCCAACTTTGGTCAGCGCCAGCAGCCGGTTGGCGCCTAGCGAGCGCAGCACGTCGGCTAGCTCCTGGTCCATGGTGGCTATGCTGGCGGAGACGATGACGGCGATGGGGAAAATGACGATGACCGCGCTGGTCGCCACCGCCGGCACCGTGCCCATGCCGGCCCAGAGCACAAGCAGCGGCACCAGCGCGACCTTTGGGACGCTGTTCACCCCGATCAGCGTCGGGAAGACCGTGGCATAGAGCCCGCGGGAGGCACCGAGCGCGACGCCAAGGGCGAATCCGATTGCCACGCCTATTACGAAGCCACCGAGCGTGGTCGAGAGCGTCTGGACGGTATGCGGCCAGATTTCGCCCCACCGCAGGAAGAAGATCGGCACGATTTCCGACGGACGCGGTGCGACGAATTTGGAAATGCCGAAGGTCTGGCAGGCGACTTCCCAGGCGAGCAGCAGGAACAGCACGAATAGCACCGGACTCGCGGCCTCGCGCAGCTTCCGCCTTGTCAGCGAGGTTGCGGCCATGCCCTTAGGCTTCCCGCGCGATGACGCAGATGAGATTGGAACCGGGCGGACCCTGGTGCTCGGCACCGGCATTGCCGAGCAATAGCGTGTCCTGGGCAATGGCCGACACGTTCGCGTGCGCCACTGCCTTCGCGATGTGGCCTGAATAGCCGGCCAGGATATCCGATCCCATGGTGTGCCGGCGGCCGAGGCAATCGCCGCGCGCATCCGCACCTGAATTTATGAAAACAGCGGCGATACGCGGCCGGTCCTCCGCAACAACAATCCCTTCCTCCAGCCGCAGGCCGGCAGCGCCGAAGGCGGCGCGCGCGCCGGGCAGGTCGAGCTGGTGCTGCATTACGCCGCCCGCCGCGCGGAAGCGACTCGGCGCGCCGGCGACATTGCCAATCACCACGATCCGCACTGCTACCTGCTCGCCGCCGGATGAGGCGGAGCCGAACATGGTGCAGAGATCAGGCCGGCCCACGATTACCTCCTGCGTGACAGCATCGGCCTGCACCTCGCCGAGCGCGACGGCCGCGCCAAGCGCGGAAGCGCCGCGACTGAGTGAGGATGCGGCGGATGGACTCGGGTGCACCACCGCCGCGCCGCGGCGCGCAGCGTCTTGCATCCGCGGCTCGGTCATCTGCGGGCACTTCATCTGTACGCAGACCACGTCTCCGGCGTTGGCGATCCCGGCTTCCGCCATGGCGGCGCGCACGCCATTTGCGACGAGCGCGACATGGCTTGGCGTTCCGTATTCCTCGGGCAGCAGCGGGCGCGTGCTGGCCACGCCGAGCGCGAGCCGAGGCGAGCCGCCAGCGACGCCATGCGCGCCAGGGCGGTTCACGAAGAGAGTGATGTGCGGGCTCATTAGGCCTGCAGTGCCGCCGATCATCAACATCGGAATCCGGTTGAAGACCGCCTCACGCGAGAGGCCAAGGCGCTCAGCGAAGAGAAGTTGAAGGGACTGGGCCGCGAAGCCCCTTGCGTAGCCGTCACCCTCGGTCTGCGCAATTAGCGCCACCACGTTCGCAGGATCCACTGTGCCTGTGTCGAAAAGCGCGGCAACACCTCCAGCATCATCGGGCGCTGCCATCTGCACGGTGAAGACCAGGGCCTCAAACAAGGGGAACGTCCTCTCTGGCCGGCACGGCGGCGGTTACCGTAAACAGCAGCCGATGCGACGGCTTAACCACGCTGTTTTCAATATCTCGACTTGGCAAGGTCCGTGCCAACATGGAGAAGTGTTGTGCAGCACCGTGTCGCGCATCATCGTCGTGCATGTTTGGTGGCTTATTGCGCACGCGGCGCGGGCATCTTGCGCGTCCATTGTGCAGGCCATGTGGGCGATGGGGTGCGGCGGCCGGCGCCGTTCCGGCGGCAGCAGTGTCCTTAGGCGACGCCCAAGAATCCCTGAATCGGGTCTGCGGCAAGAGTGCTGTATTGCGGATGGGGGATTCCAGCGCGGTGCGCAGGGCGTGTAGGCTCAGTGGATGGTGAATGTTTCCACGATTGGCGATCGGTATGCGGCGTTGCGTCGCAGCTTGGATGAACGTGGTCGTCGGCTGTTTGCTGCGGCGGAGGCGCGCACGGCCGGGCATGGCGGGGTCAGTGCGGCGTCGCGGGCCACGG
>JBBRWI010000143.1:0-10259 GCA_038249305.1 Acetobacterales bacterium | reverse complement strand
CGCAGCAAACTCGGCACCGATCTTGGGCTGATCGAACCCGATTGCTTCAAGTTCTGCTGGGTCACCGATTTCCCGATGTATGAGCGCGACGAGGATACCGGCCGCATCGACTTCAGCCACAACCCGTTTTCCATGCCCCAGGGCGGGATGGAGGCGCTGGTGTCGCAGGACCCGCTGACCATCAACGCCTACCAGTACGACATCGTCTGCAACGGAATCGAACTGTCCTCGGGCGCCATACGCAACCACCGGCCGGACATCATGCTCAAGGCGTTTGCGGTCGCCGGGTACAGCGCCGAACAGGTGGAGGCGCGCTTCGGCGGCATGCTCAACGCCTTCCGCTATGGCGCGCCGCCGCATGGTGGCTCCGCCCCCGGCATCGACCGCATCGTGATGCTGCTGGCCGATGAGCCGAATATCCGCGAGGTGGTCCTCTTCCCGATGAACCAGCAGGCCGAGGATCTGATGATGGGCGCCCCGGCGCCGGTCGAGGACATCCGGATGAAGGAATTGTCCCTGCGCTGGGCGCTGCCGCCCGCGAAGGGGTAGCACATGCAAAAAGGGCGGCGCCGGGTGGCGCCGCCCTCTGCCGAACCGGACCGCGCGGCGCTCAGGCCGTGCGGCGGCGGGCCCGACGCGCGGCGCCCAAGGCCAGCAACCCGGCGCCGAACAGCGCGAGGGTGGTGGGCTCGGGCACGGCGGTCGCCGTCACGCGGATAATCATGTCATCGTGTTCGGTCGACACACCGCCGTCGTCGAAGGCCAGGTACACCACGTCGCCCGTGGCGCCGCTTGCAATGGCACTGATGCCGCCCTGTGCGTTGGTGGTCGCGAAGAGGCTGTAGGGGCCCAAGCCGGCCGTCAAGGCCACACTCCCATTGGGCAGCGCAGGGAAGATGATAGGCTGGAAACTGAAGGTTAGCGCGCCGGCCACGGCCTGCAGGCCCCCCACCGTCGTTCCGAAGGGGGCGGTGTTGGCCATGCCGCCGAACGGGGACGCGAAGGTGCTGACGAAACCAGCCCGCTGGTAGATGAACTCGTAGGTCAGCGTCACATTCGCCGCGGTTGTGCTGATCGTCATGGCGGTGTTGGTGGTGCTGACGCGACCTTCCCAGGGTGAGCTGTAGGTATTTATCGCTGGGGTGGTGTAGGCGACGCCGCCGGTGATCTCCAACAGACCCGCCTGGGCGGTGCCCGTCGTGCCAAGCGAGAGTGCTACCACCGCGACGCCAACCATAAAACTCTTCTTCATGTGCAAGCCGACCTTCCGAAACCAGCACTCCGGGTCGGAGCGCCCCTAGTTAGAGAACGCAACGGCCAACGCAAACGGTGCGACATGTATCTTTCCATATGTGAATCAATGATATAACCGGCGGTCAACCCCGGGCCATGGCCGCGTGTAAGGTATTTCGACGAATGTATGTAACGATGCCGTGGGGCGCGCGGCGTGGATGGCGCCGATCGGGCAGGTTCCATCGGATTTGCGGCAACACCAGCGCAAGCGCCACACGCCGAGGATGCGGAGCGGACGGGGACAGGCTAGAGGAACACGAGACCCGCCCGGAGTGCCCTGCGCATGCGCCGCCGACCGATGACCGCCTTCGCCCGCCCTGCCATCGTGCTGCTGTTCGCGGGGCTGCTGATGGCCCAGGCCCCGGCCTCCCCCCCCGCCCCGGGCGCCATCCCGGGGATGGAAACCCTGGCGGCCCATCGCGCCGCCTATGCCCTGACCCTGCAAAGCGCCCGCGACCGCAGTTCCATCCGCAGCGCCAAGGGCGCCATGGTGTTCGAGGTGACGGACGCCTGCGAAGGCTGGGCGACGCGCCAGCGCCTGACCATGACGCTGACCGACAATGACGGGAACGACATCGACACGGCCTCCGACTACGCGACCTTTGAATCGAAGGATGGCCGTCGCCTGCGGTTCTCCATGGTGCAAAGCGGCAATGGCGCGATTCGCACCCAGGTGACCGGCGAGGCCCTGCTGGAAGCCGATGGCTCGGGCGTTGTGCGCTACGCCGAACCCTCGGCCAAGGAAGAACGCCTGCCGCCCGGCACGCTGCTGCCGATGCTGCATACCCTGCGCGCGATCGAACTGGCCCGCGGCGGCGGCCGCATCCTGACCGCGCCGCTGTTCGACGGCACCAGCGAGGATGGCGCCCAAGACAGCACCACCATCATCGCCGGCTGGTCCGGCCCGCAGGCGAACGAACGCTTCCCGTCCCTGGCGCTGCTGGATTCGGCCCGCATGCGCATTGCCTTCTTCAACCGCGACCAGTCCAACGGCGCCGGCGGCGGCGCCAGCGCGCCGGAATACGAGGTCGGCCTGCGCTACTTCGCCAACGGCGTGGCCGATGAATTAGCGATGGACTTTGGTGAGTTCGTGATGGCCGGGCGGATGCTGGAACTGGTGCCCCTGCCGGGCGGCTGCTGACCGCCCGCTTGCATCCGCCGGACATCGCGCGGCAAACTGCACCGGATGTCCGCAAAGACGGGCGCCAAGAAGGATACGCCATGCACCGCCGCACCATCCTGCAGGCCGCCGCCGCCGCGACCCTGGCGGCACCGGCCATTGCCCAGGACTTCACGCAAAGCCTGCGCATCATCGTGCCCTTCGGGCCCGGCGGCACCAGCGACATCCTGGCCCGGCTGATCGCGACGCCGCTCGGCCGCGCGCTGGGCCAGGCGGTGATCGTGGAAAATCGGCCCGGCGCCGGCGGCAACATCGGCGCCGATTACGTGGCGAAAAGCCGGCCGGACGGGCACACCATGCTGCTGCTCGACGTGTCGGTGCTGGCGACCAACCCCTGGCTGTTCCCGCGCCTGCCCTTCGACAACCAGCGCGACTTGGCGCCGGTGCAGATGCTGCTCTACGCGCCCTACATCCTGGCGGTGGCCAATGCGCTGCCGGTGCAGAATGCGGCCGAGCTTGTGGCCTATGCCCGCGCCAATCCCGGCAAGCTGAACGCGGCCAATTCCGGCACCGGCACGCTGACGCACCTGGTCTCACTTTCTCTCGCGGCGGCCTGGGGGAGCGAGGTCGTGGCCGTGCCCTATCGCGGCGGCGCGCCGGCGCTGCTGGCGGTCACGACGAATGAGTCGAGCCTGACCCTGGCGGGCGCGACCCAGTCGCAGAATTTCGTCGTCAACGGCCAGATGCGCGGCATCGCCGTGACCGGCCCGACCCGGTTGCCGGCCGTGCCCACGCTGCCGACCTTCCAGGAACTCGGCTGGCCGGAACCCGATTCGGGCACCTGGCAGGGGCTGCTGGTGCAGGGGGCGACACCGCCCGCGGTGATCGCGCGGCTGGAACGCGAAATCTCCACCGTCCTGGCGGACCCCACCATCCGGGCGCGCATCCAGGACCTGGGCGGCGAGGTGCGGGCCGATGGCGCCGCAGCCTTCCGCACCCGCATGGCGGAACAGACCGCAGCCTATGGGCGGATCATCCAGGCCAACAACGTGCGGATCGAATAGCGCGCGTCCATCCGCACCGCCGGATCGGGCGGCGATGCCTCAGCGCTGCCACAGCCAAAGCGCCACCAGCGGCGCGACCACCGCTACGGCTGCCGCCGCAACCGGCAGGAACGACACGCCGGCCTGCCCGATCGCCAGCCCCGCCCCGAGCACGCCCAGCGCGGCAAAACCCACCGAGACCGGGGCCAGCGCCCGCACCGCCCAGGGTTTGAACCCGGTGATGCCGGCGCCCCAGATGGCCAGCGGCAGCATCCCGATGAACAGCGGCGCTGAACCCAGGTTCAGCGGTTCGATCACCGCGAACCAGGGCAGCACGGCGGCGACGGCGCCCAGCACGCTGACGGCGGCGGCGACGGGGCGCAGGCTCATGCGGCGCTCTTGATGCCCGGCCGGGGCGTGTCGATCACGACACAGGTCAGCCGGCTGATGCAGGCGAGTTTGCCATCGGCGCGGCGGATCTCGGTCTGCCAGATCTGCGTCGTGCGCCCGATATGCACCGCGCGGCAGAGCGCCGTCACGGTCTGCCCCGCCGCGACGGCGGCGATGTGGTTGGCATTCACCTCCAACCCGACGCAGGACATTTCCGGCGGCGCGGCCAGCCAGCACGCCATGCTGCCGAGCGTTTCCGCCAGCACCACCGAGGCCCCGCCATGCAGGATACCGGCCGGCTGGATATGGCGCCGGTCCACCGGCATTTCCGCACGCACCCAATCGGGGCCGAATTCCAGGATGCGGATGCCAAAGGCCCCCGGCAGCGTATCGGCCATGCGCGCCATCACGGCGGCGGGGTCGGCGGGCTTCTGCCAGATCGGGCGTGTGTCGGTCATGCAGCAAGGGGACGCAGGCGGCGGCGCGGCGTCAAGCCGTCGCCGCCGGGCGGCGTCAAGCCGTCGCCGCCGGACGGCGCCAAGCCGTCGCCGCCGGGCGGCGCCGAGCCAACGCGGCGTGCAAGCCGCATCCAGCGCGCCATCATCAGCACCGCGACCGCACCCACCCCGACCGCCAGCCCGATCCAGACGCCAAGCGGCCCCATCCCCCCCGGATGCGCCAGCAGCCAGCCCCCCGGCAGGCCGATGACCCAATAGCCAACGCCCATCAGCAGCATCGGGACCTGCGTGTCGCCCAGTCCCCGCAGCGCCGCGTTGGACACCACCTGCACCCCGTCGGCCAGTTGGAACGCCGCCGCCGCGATCAGCAGCGGCACGGCGATGGCCACGACCGCGGGCGCCAACGGATCGGCGGCGCCGATGAACAGCCCCGCCAGGGTCGCGGGAAACACCGCCAGGACGACGCCCATCGCCGCCATGAAGCCGGCCCCGAGTGCGATAGCGACGTTCCCCGATGCCCGCGCCGCCGCCGCCTGCATCGCCCCGGTGGCGTAGCCGACGCGGGATGTCGCCGCCTGGCCGATGCCCATCGGCACCATGAAGGTGGCCGAACAGACTTGCACCGCGATGGCATGGGCCGCCACCGCCGCCGCGCCGAAGCCGCCGACCAGGAAGGCCGCGGCGGAAAACGCCCCGATCTCCAGCGCCATCGCGCCCGCGATCGGCAACCCCAGGCGCAGCACATCCGGCACGCCCGCCAGCGCCGACCCCGCGCCACGCAGGGGCCAGAACAAGCGCAGCCGGCGCAGCCGCCGGTCGGCCGCGACCGACCAGAGCAGCCCCGCGAACATCAGGATATTGGCGGCCGAGGAGGCGATTCCCGAACCGGCCACGCCGAGCGGGATCGGACCAAAGACCAGCAGCCAGTTCAGCCCCGCGTTCACGGCCACGCCGATGCCCGCGACGACCAGGGCGGCGCGCGGCCGTTCCTCGGCGGCCAGCAGCCCGCGCAGGACGATGAACAAGGCAAAGGGCAGCAGCCCCCACATCAGGGCGCGCGTGTAGTCCTGCGCGAGCGCCGCCAGCACCGGGTCCTGCCCGATCAGCCGCAGCACGGCATCGGTATGCCACAGCACCACCCAGGCCGGCAGGACGGCGAGCGCCGCCGCGATGCTGGCGGCATGCACCGCGCCGCGCCGGCCGCGCAACAGCCGCACCCCGCGCCCGCGTGCCTGGGCGAGCAGGGGCGCCGCCGCCATCGCCAGGCCAAATCCCGGCGCCAGCACCACCCAATAGAGGTTGACACCGAGGGTGGCGGCGGCGAGAGCCTCGGCCGACAGATGGCCGAGGAACAGGACGTCGGTGACCGTCAGCGCCATCTGGGAGAGGTTCGTCAGCGCCAGGGGCCAGCCGAGGGCGAGCAGCAGGGCCGTTTCGCGGCGCCAGGTGTGTCGGGCGGGGGTCATGATGGCGGGGGTGTAGCAGGGCGCGCACGATTGGGTGAGGTGGGGGGGTGGCAGCGCATTCGGGTCGCTGCGACCCGCCGATGAATGACCCTCGCCCCCGGCGCGCAAAGTGCAGCGGGGTCCGCTTGGCGGCAGGCGAGGATGGCGCCGAAACGTCTGCGTGGCGGACCGCTTCCTGGGGGGACGCGAGGCACTTGTGCCCTTCACGCGGGACTTGCACTCTGCGCGCGCAACACTGTCTGGGGAGGCTCCAAGATGCGTCGTTTCGTGGCCGGACTTATGGCGCTGACATGCGCCGCCGCGCCCGCTGCCCTCGCGCAGAGCACGCCCGCGGTGGTTTATTGCGTGAACAACAGGATCATGGTCGAACGCGCCACCATGTCGCAGATGCAGAGCGGCCGTGGGTCTTCGGAGATCTGCGTCATCGGGCCGTCCTTCGACTTCCAGCCGGATGGCGTCACCTGGGTGCGGCAGACGCTGCGTTCCGACGTCGGCGGCAGTTGCCGCTGCCGCTGAAGCCGGTGGGTGGGGCCAGGCCGCCCAGCGACGCGGGGTCTGCGAAGCGCCTGGCGGCGATTCGCGCCGCCTTTCCCAGCCGTGCGTTAAAGGTCGCGCCGCCGACGCCTGGCCTGCGCGGACTGGCCTCGGATCTGTGGGTCCTGGTTATCGTCCTCGTCGCCGTCCTGGCAATGTCCGCGTCCTATGTGCCGTTGCTGATCACCGACCTGCCGCTGGCGCTTTCGGGCGTGGCCGTGGAAATGCAGGAGCAGTACCTCGGCCCAAGCAGCGGATGCCGCTACTGGGCAGTTGTGGTCACGACCTGTGACCTCGAGTTGCGCGCCCGTTCGCCGGACGGGTTGTGGCAAAGCCGCAGCGTTTCTTTTGCGTATTTCTTTGGCCGACCGGCGTCGATGGACGATTACCTTATCCTGGGACTGCCGGCGGCACCGTATTGGCTGACCGTCGCGCCTGCCCTCGACCGCGTGGGGAACCGCCTGATGACGGTGGCTTTCTTCATCGGCGGGGCGTCGGCGCTGGCCCTGTTCCTGGCCAAGGGCAGCATCGTCGCCTGGCGCATTCCGCGCCGTACGCGGGCGGCGTTGTCCGGCAAGGTCCTGGTACCTGTGCTGCTGCACAGCTTCATGCGGGCAGAAGGCAGGCGCGTGACGAAGCGGAGCCAAAAGCCCGGCTTCGGGCTGCGCCGCGCCAATGGCGGGGCGGAGGTCCGGTGGACCAATCCACGGGGGGAGGCCCTGTTCCCCTTGGCGCGCCCCCCGCATGACCCACCGACGATAGTGCTGGGCGTCACGGTTCAGGGCAGTGGGGTCGTGATGCCGCTCGACCTTGGCCTGACATGGGTTGACCTCACCGAAGAGGAGAGACGACGGGTGCTTGTGGCGGCGTCGTTGGAGCAGCGCGGAGAGCCATGACCAGCGACGGGCGGCGGCGTTGGTGGATCTGTACCTGACGGCCTGGTGCGGATGCCTGGCAAAGCCGGGATCAGATGAACAGTCCGACAGCGGCAAAGTAGCCAGCGATGAAGGCCAGGAGGATCGCGACCCAGCCGAAAGCGTCACTGCTGTCCTGGGCGCGGCGCGAAGGCGTCCGCCGCCCCGGCCGGCACAACCCGACCAAGGCGCCGAGGCGCCCACGCAGGCCGCTGGCACCGACCAGGACACTGATCAGCAGAATGAAGGCCAGCAGCGCCTTGAAGGCGATGGTGCCGGCACGTTCAAACCAAGTCTGCCGCCCGTCGAGCCAGGCGTCCACGCGGTCCAGGTCAAGGCCCAGCACCACCAGCACCCCGCCGATGAGAAAGCAGAGCAGAAACAGGAAGAGGTATAGCGCGGAGGCGCGGCTGCCCGGTCGCAGCCCCTGGCCGACATCGACCCAACTCCGGCGGGAGAAGCCCCAGAGCCCGCCAAGGAGCGCAACGATCCAGCCGACCACTATCTCTCCCTTTCGCCAGACCACAGTGGTCCAGACTGGCGCGACGCTGGAGGTGCCGACAAGGTGCGGCCCGACCTATCCGGCGCCACGCGGACCGCCGCACCCGATGGCATCCCGCCCCCACTCCGGTCTAGAGCACGATCGATCCAAGTGGATCGATCTCGTGCTCTAGAAGCCGTTGAATCTAGAGCAAGAAATCGGATCAGATGATTCCATCTGATCCGATATTGCTCTAGGCTCCGCCGCAACACGTCACCCGGAGCATGCCGATGAACCGCCGGAGCCTGATCGCCGCCCCCCTCGCCGCCCCGGTCATCCTGGCCCTGCCGGCCCAGGCGCAGCCCGCCGGCGTCGTGATGGAAGAATACCTCATCCCCGGCGGCGCCCCGGGCGTCGAGATCTACCTCCGTCGCAAGCGCCCGGAGGCCGCGACCCCCGCCCGCGCCGACCGCACCATCCTGATCTGCCATGGCGCGACCTATCCGGCGAGCACGGTCTTCGACCTGTCGCTCGGCGGATTGTCGTGGATGGACTACATCGCCGGCCGCGGTTTCGACGTCTGGAGCCTGGACCTGCGCGGCTATGGCCGCAGCACCCGCCCGGCCGAGATGGCGCAGCCACCCGACGCCAACCCGCCGCTGGTACGCGGCACCGACGCGGTCACCGACATCGCCGCCGCCGCCGCCCATATCCGCGCCGAGCGTGGGGTCGCGAAGCTCGTCCATATCGGCTGGTCCTGGGGCACCAGCCTGCAAGGGCGTTTTGCCTCGGAGAACCCGGGACTGGTCGAACGCCTGGTGCTTTATGCGCCGCAATGGGTCGCACCGGTGCCGACGCCTGCGGCCGGCCAGCCCACGATCCCCGCCTATCGCACCGTGACGCGGGCGCAGGCGCGCGAACGCTGGCTGAACGGCGTGCCGGACAACAAGCGCGCCGCGTTGATCCCCGCCGGCTGGTTCGAACACTGGGCCGATTCGACCTTTGCCACCGACCCCGAGGGCAGCCGCCGCGTGCCATCTGTGCTGCGCGCGCCGAATGGGGTGTTGCTCGACGCGCGGGAATCCTGGGCCGCCGGCGTGCCCTGGTACGATGCGGCGAAACTGACCATGCCGGTGCTGGTGACGGTCGCCGAATGGGACCGCGACACGCCGCCGGATCGGGCCGTGGCGCTGTTCCCGGCGCTGACCGCGAGCCCCGGCAAGCGGCTGGTGATGCTGGCCGAGGGCACCCACAGCATCGTCATGGAACGCAACCGTGGCGCGCTGTTCCAGGCGGTGCAGGTGTTCCTGGAGGAGACGATTGCCGCCTGATCACTCGATTCGGATATTGGCGTTGCGGATCAGCGCGGCATACCTCTGCGCGTCGCGCCGCAGCAGCGCCGCCGCATCGGCCTGGCTGCCGCCGCCGGGCAGGAAGCCTGCATCGCGGATGCGCCCGCGCAGGGTCGGGTTGGCCAGCGCCGCATTGACCGCCGCGACCCAGCGCGCGGCGATCGGTTCGGGCAGGCCGGGCGGGCCCATCACCATGTACCAGACGCTGGCATCGAAGCCGGGAAACCCCGATTCCGCGATCGAAGGCACATCCGGCAGCCATTCCACGCGCGCCGGCAGGGTCGTCGCAATGGCCCGCACCCGGCCCGCGCGGATATGCGGCAGGTAGGTCGGCAGCGTGTCGATGGCGATGTCGATGCGCCCGGCCAGGATCTCGTTCACCGCCTGGCCGGTGCCACGGAAGGGCACATGGGTCATTTGCAAACCGGCCTCGAAACTCAGCAGCTCGGCGGCCAGATGTTGCTGGGTCGCGACACCGGAGGAGGAATAGTTGAGCACCCCCGGATTGGCCCGCGCATGCGCCAGGAACTGCTGCAGATCCTGCGCCGGGTTGGTCAGCGGCAAGACGGCGACCAGCGGAACGGTGCCGGCCAGCACCACCGCCGTCTGGTCGGCATGAATGTCGAACGGCGGCGGCTTCATCTGCGGCGGCACGACGGCCGAGGCGCTGACCGTGGTCATCAGCATGGTATAGCCATCCGGCCGCGCCCGCGCATTGGCCGATGCGGCCAGCGTGCCGGAGGCGCCGGCGCGGTTCTCAATCGCGATCGGCTGGCCGAAACTCTCCTGCAACGCCGGTTGCAGGAAGCGGGCGATGATGTCGGTGCCGCCGCCCGGCGCGAAGCCGACCAGCATCGAGATCGGGCGTGTCGGGTAGGCCTGGGCAGCGGCCCCACGGGCCACCAGGGCAAGCGGGGCGGCCAGTATGGCGCGGCGCGGGATCATCTGGGTCCTCCCTTGATTTTCCACGAGCATGGCCTCGCTGCCAGCCGGACGGAAGGCCTGTTCAGGAAGACCCGCTCAGGCGGCCCGCATCAGATGCCTGAGGCAGGCCTCGAAGCCGACAAGGTCGGTGAAGCGCGCGGCCGGCGGCACCTCGCGCACCACCAGCACACCGCCGCCGAGGGCGATGCCGCCGTCGATCATCAGATTGTCGTGCAGGTCGAAATCCTCCAGCGACATGCCGTCCTGGTCCTCCCACACGCCAT
>JBBRWI010000142.1:0-10300 GCA_038249305.1 Acetobacterales bacterium | reverse complement strand
GACCGAGGGCGGGGTGAAGAAGCGGCCGGCCGCCTGCAGCAGCGCGGTCGCGTCGGCCGGCAGGCGGAACAGCCGGACGTCGATATCGGCCTGCAGGTGGCGCACGTCCGCGGCCAGCCCGGCCAGGGCCGACGCCGGCGCCAGGGCCAGGACCACGCCCACGTGGCCGACCAGGGCATGGCCGTCATGGGTGGCGGCATGGGCCTGCGCCAGGGCCGTCACCAGCCGGGCGGCTGGCGCGGTGGCGTCGGCGGGGTGCAGCATCAGCACGGCGTCGCAGCCCAGGCCGGCGGCGGCCAACAGGGCGCGCAGGCGTGGTGGTGGCGCGACCGAGGCCGACGCGCGATCATCCGGCGGTGGCATCGCGCCCGCCGTAAAAGTGCCGAGTGGCCCTGGGCCTTGCGTTGATTCTGTGCCGAGGCCGGACAGCAGCATGGGGATTCCTTCCCGGATGATGGCCGGCTTGGCGCCGGGTCGGCGGCGTGGCCGGACCAGGCGCTGTGCCTTGGCGCAATTGCAGGGTGGCAGGTTGATTATGAAGGTTTCCCCAACGTGCGCGCCTTGCGCCGGCAACCCGCTTGGGGTTACGCGCCTTGTATGGATGTGCAGAACGACGCCGCCCCCGCGCCCACCCCCGGCATCCCGGGTGCCGCCGCCCCGACGAACGCTGCTTTGGCCGAGGCGGTGCGGGGGCTGAAGCGCGCCAGCGTCCTGGTGGTCGGCGATGCGATGCTCGACCGCTACGTCTATGGCACGGTCAACCGCATCTCGCCCGAGGCCCCGGTCCCGATCCTGACGGTCGAGCGGGAACTGGCGATGCCCGGCGGCGCGGGCAATGTGGTGCGCAACCTGACCGCGGTCGGGGCGGCCGTCGCCTTCATCAGCGTGGTCGGCGACGATGTGGCCGGCAGCGACTTGACCGGTCTGATCGGCGGCCAGCCCGGCGTGGAGCCCTGGCTGCTGGTGCAGGGCGGCCGCGCCACGACGACCAAGACCCGCTTCATCGCCCAGGGCCAGCAGATGCTGCGCGCCGATCATGAGGTCGCGCGCCCGGTGCACCCGCGCCTCGCCGACCGCCTGGTGAAGATCGCCGCCGATACCGTGGCCGCCTGCACCGTGATGGTGCTGTCGGACTACGCCAAGGGCGTCCTGGCCGGCGATACCGCGACCCGGCTGATCGCGGCCAGCCACATCGCCGGCCGGCGGGTGATCGTGGACCCCAAGGGCGATGACTATGCCCGCTACGCCGGCGCCGACATCGTCACCCCCAACCGGGGCGAACTGGCCGCGGCGACCGGGATGCCCGTCTCCACCGAGGCCGAGGTCGTCGCCGCAGCCCGCGCGCTGCAGGCGCGGCACGGCTTTGCCGCCGTGCTGGTGACGCGCAGCGAGGATGGGCTGACCCTGCTCGACCGCGACACGGTCTGGCATTTCCCGGCCGAGGCTGCGGACGTGCACGACGTCTCGGGCGCCGGCGACACCGTGGTCGCCATGCTGGCCGCGGCGATCGCTGCCGGGCGCGACCTGCCGACCGCCGCGCGCCTGGCCAACATCGCCGCCGGTATCGTGGTCGGCAAGGTCGGCACCGCCGTCGCGTCCGAGGAGGACCTGCTGGAGGCACTGAGCGACGAACGTGGCGCGTTGCGAAAGATCATGTCGCGCGGCGGCGTCGCCGAAATGGCCGAGCGCTGGCGCCAGCGCGGCTGGCGGGTCGGCTTCACCAATGGCTGCTTCGACCTGCTGCATCCGGGCCACGTCCATCTGCTGGAACAGGCGCGATCCTGGTGCGACCGCCTGGTCGTCGGGCTGAACGGCGATGAGAGCGTGCGCCGGCTGAAAGGCCCGACCCGGCCCGTGCAGGGGGAAGCCGCGCGCGCGGCGGTGCTCGCCAGCCTCGCCACGGTCGATGCGGTGGCGCTGTTCACCGAGGACACGCCGCTGGAACTGCTCAAGGCGATCCGGCCGGATGTGCTGGTCAAGGGCGCCGATTACGCGGTGTCGGAGGTCGTCGGCGGCGAGCTCGTGACCGAATGGGGGGGCGTGGTGCGCTTGGCGGAACTCAAGCCCGGCAATTCCACCACGGCCACCGTGGCGCGGATTCGCGGTTGACCCCGTGACCGCCGGAAACAGGACCTGGGGCCCGCTGTTCGAGGCGCGGCGCCTGGGCGAGGCCGAGTCGCGGCCCCGGCCCAACCGCAACCCCTGGCAGATCGACCAGGACCGCATCGCCTTCAGCCGCCCGTTCCGCCGCTTGCAGCAAAAGACCCAGGTGCATCCGCTGCCGTTCAACGCGCATGTCCGCAACCGGCTGGTGCATACGCTGGAGGTCGCCTCGGTCGGCCGCTCGCTCGGCTACGCTGTCGGCGGCGCGCTGACCGCCGAATTGGGGGCGGCGGGGCGCACGGCGGATGACCTGGGGTATCTGGTGCAGGCGGTCTGCCTCGGCCACGACATCGGCAACCCGCCCTTTGGCCATGCCGGTGAGGCGGTGATCGCGGCCTGGATGGCGGCTTGGCTGGATCGCCATGCAGACCTTGGGCTGGACGGCGACCTGCGTTTCTTCGACGGTAACGCGCAGGGGTTCCGGGTGCTGACCCGCGCCGATGGCTATCGCGAGCGCGGCGGCTTGCGACTGACGCTCGCCAGCCTCGGGGCGTTCCTGAAATATCCCTGGGCGCCGGCCGACCCGCGCGCCGCGCGCGGCGGCATGCCCGGCCAGAAATTCGGGTTCTTCGCGACCGAGGCCGATGTCTTCGCCGAGGTCGCCCTCGCCTGCGGCCTGCGCGATGGGCGCCACCCGGCGGTCTGGCTGATGGAGGCCGCCGACGACATCGCCTACAGCCTGGCCGACCTCGAGGATGCCGTGGAAATCGGCATCCTGCACTACCGCGACTATGCCGATCTGGTGGCGCCCCTGGCCGGGCTTGATGCGGCGTCGCTGGCGCGGGAGGACAGCGACGCCCAGCGCATTGCCTGGCTGCGCAGCCGCGCGATCGGGCGAATGATCGAGGCGGCCCAGGCGGCCTTCCTGGCGCATGCCGATGCCATCATGCACGGCCCCGCGCCGGGCCGCGACCTGATGGCCCTGGCGCCACCCGAACATGCCGAACGCCTGGCGCTGTTCGACGCCATCCGCGCGACCAACCGCAACCGCGTCTATGTCAACGCCCGCAAGGCGGAGTTCGAGATCGGCGCCGGCGATGTGCTGGGCAAGGCGCTGGAGGTCTTTGTGCCCGCCTGCCTGGAGATGATCCGGCGTGGCGGCGAGGAGGCGGTCTGTGCCCTGCGGACCCGCCAGGCGCTGGCGATGATGGGCGACTACACCCCCAGGCCGGGGTTCTCGGCCAGCGAGACCCTGCGCTGCGCGGTCGATTTCGTCGCCGGCATGACCGACAACTACGCCGCCTGGCTGGCGGCGCGGCTGCGCGGGCTGGACGTGTCGCACTGATCACTCCGACCGCAGCGCGGCCCAGGCCGCGGGCCGCGCGCCCGGGTCCTGCACCGCGACCAGCCGCGTCGCGGCCAGGGCGGCAAAGCGGTGCAGCACGGATTTGCGCCGCGCCGGGGCCAGCGGATGGGACGGTGCCTCCCGCAGCAGGGCGGCGGCGAAGGCATCGGCCAGGATCAGCCCGGTGTCCTCGGGCAGCAGATCGCGCGGAAAATCCGGATCGACAGCAAAATACAGCCGGTCGCACCAGTCGCGGTATTCGCCCCATTTGCCGTCGGACTGGAAATCGCGGGCGCAGGATTTCACCTCGATCGCGGAAAAACCGCCGTCCGGGCGCAGGGCCAGCACGTCCAGCCGGCGGCCGGTCGGCAGCGGCACCTCGGCGATCGGCGCCCAGCCCAGATCCAGGCATAGGCGCAGCGCGCTGCGGGTGATGCGGGCGGTGCGTTCGGGGATCGGCAGGGACATCCCCCATGTTCGCGCTTTGTCCCGGGTGTTGCAACCTTGCGTGCGGCGCCCGCAGGCTTGGAGCACGATCGATCCGAGTGGATCGATCTCGTGCTCTAGAAGCCGTTGAATCCAGAGCAAGAAATCGGATCAGATGATTCCATCTGATCCGATACTGCTCTAGGGTGCGCGCGTGACCCAAAACTTGCCCTTCTGGCGCGAAAAGACCCTGCGGGAGATGACCCGCCGCGAATGGGAAAGCCTGTGCGATGGCTGCGGCCGGTGCTGCCTGCACAAGATCCGCGATGAGGCGACCGAGGCGCTGCATTGGACCTCGGTCGCTTGCCGCCTGCTCGACACCGATTCCTGCCGCTGCGCCGACTACACCCATCGCCGGGCCAAGGTGCCGGACTGCATCCAACTGACCCCGCATCGGGTCGCGACGGTGGACTGGCTGCCGCCGACCTGCGCCTACCGCCTGGTCGAGGAAGGCCGCGACCTGCCGCGCTGGCACCCGCTGGTCTCCGGCCGCGCCGAGAGCGTGCACGAGGCCGGCATCTCGGTCCGTGGCCGCGTCGTTTCGGAACGCGAGGCGGGCGCACTCGAAGATCATGTCGCCGAATGGCCCGGCCGTTGGCCCCCCGGCCTGCGCAAGCCCGCCCTTCTGAAAAAGGAGCCTATCCCATGAAGAACGCCCTCTACGGCGGCGTGAATGCCGCGGTGCTGACGCCGATGCACGCCGACCTCAGCCCCGATGTTGCCCGCATGGCCGACCACGCGGCCTGGCTTCTGGCCAATGGCTGCAACGGGCTGGGATTGCTCGGCACAACCGGTGAGGCCGCGTCCTTCGGCCTGCATGAACGCCGGGCGATCCTGGAGGGCTTGATCGCCGCCGGCATTCCGGCCGCGAAACTGATGCCGGGCACCGGCTGCGCCAGCCTGGGCGATACCGTGGAACTGACGCGCCATGCCCGCGACATGGGTTGCCCCGGCGTGCTGATGCTGCCGCCGTTCTACTACAAGGCGCCGAGCGACGACGGGCTGTTCGCCTATTTCTCGGCGGTGATCGAGCGGGTCGGGCCGGGGGTCGCGATCTACCTGTACCACTTCCCGCAGCAGTCGGCGGTGCCGTTCAGCCTGGACCTGATCGACCGGCTGCTCACCGCCTTCCCGGACACGATCAAGGGCGTCAAGGACAGCAGCGGCGACTACGCCAACATGCTCGCCATGGTCGAACGCTTTGCTCCCCGCGGCTTCGAGGTTTACGCGGGCAGCGACGAGTACCTGCAAGCGATCCTGGCGGCCGGCGGGGCGGGCTGCATCACCGCGGCCAGCAACGCCAACAGCCGGTTCGGTGGCGTCGTTTACGCAAAGCGCACCGGGCCGGATGCCGACGAGGCCCAGGCGCGGATGACCGCGACACGCCGCGCCGCGACCTCGGTGCCGCTGATCCCGGGCCTGCGCGAAATCATCGCGCGGTCGCGCGGCGACAACGCCTGGCGCACGATCCGCCCGCCGCACCTGCCGCTGAACGCCGAACAGGCCGACAAGATTTGGGCGGCCTGGGAAGCGGCGGGCGGCGTGCCGCTGCCGGGCTTGGGGCTGGCCAAGGCCGCGGAATGAGCGGGCCTCTGCGCTGCCGCGCGCCGGCGGTGGCCACCATCATGCAGGATGACGCGACGGTCCGCGTCACCCGCTGGGATTTTTCGCCGGGCGCGGAGACCGGTTGGCACAGGCATGGGCTTGGCTATGTCGTGGTGCCGGTGACGGATGGCACGCTGCTGCTGGAATTGCCGGGCGGCGCCACGACGCAGGCGAACCTGACGGCCGGTGTTTCCTATACCCGCGATGCGGGGGTCGAACACAATGTCGTGAATGCAGGCGCCGCGGCGCTGGCCTTCGTCGAGATCGAGTTGAAGGCGTTGCCCGGCTGACGCCGGCCGGGTTCAGAAAATCCCCGACCCGCCGAACAGCCCGGTCCGCTGGCGCTGAATGATCGGCGTCGTGCCATCCTCCACCGGGCGGCCAAGCGCCGAATTCTCCCGCAGGCGCTGGGTTTCGCGCGTCGGATCGACCACCGTGCCGGGCGGCGGCGCGGGGCGCCAGAACATCAGCCGGTCCACCAGGGCCTGGTTGGGCTGTTCCAGGCGCAGCGCTTCCTCATCGACCCGCCGGCGCACGCCGGCCGGTGCCGAGGGGCCAGCCTGGGCGAGCAGCGCGCTTTCCGACGCGGTGCGCGGCGCGGCCGCGGAAAAGGCCGTGGAGGGCGCCAACAGCCCCTCGCCGCCATCGCGGCCGCCTGCTTCCTGCGGTCGGGGTGCGCCGGGGCGCGGCACCGGCAACTGGGTCAGGCTGGGCGGCATCGACAGCGGCGCGCGAGTGACGACCTGGAACTCGTCCGGCGCATCGCGGGAGAAGCCGAGCGTTCGGGCCGTGTCCTGCCCGCAGCCGGCCAGGGCCCCGGCGCCGATCATGACCGGGAGCAGGACAGGGATCAGGGATTTGCTGTTCATGGACAGGATTTAGCCCCAGCCCCGGCCGCGGTCGAGGGGGCAACCGAGCGCCACTAGAGCAATATCGGATCAGATGGAATCATCTGATCCGATTTCTTGCTCTAGATTCAACGGCTTCTAGAGCACGAGATCGATCCACTTGGATCGTTCGTGCTCTAAGCGGCGGGGGCCGGCTTGCGCAACAGGCCATCGGCCACCAGCACCATCACCCCGACCACGATGGCCGCGTCAGCCACGTTGAACACATACCAGGACCAGCCCCAGGCCTGGGCATGGATGAAGTCGAACACGGCGCCCCAGCGCAGCCGGTCGATGCCGTTGCCGATCGCCCCGCCCACCAGGGCGCCGATCGCTGCCGCCGTGGTGCGGTTTTCCGCCCGCCACAGCCAGCGCAGCAGGACGGCGACGATGATCGCCGCCACCCCGGCCAGGGCGGCCTGGTGCCACGGGCCATCCCCCGACATCAGCCCGAAGGTGACGCCGCGGTTCCAGACCATGGTGAAGTCGATCGCGAAGGACCCCAGCGCCAGCAGCGGCAGATGCCCCGCCGCTTGCAGGTCGAGCACGCTGTCCACCCACCACTTGCTGGCCTGGTCCGCAACCAGCACCAGGATGGCGATCGGCAGGGCCAGGCGTAGCCGTGCCGGGCCGTTCACGGGCCGACCACGGCTTCGCAGCGGCGGCACAGGCCGGGGTGGGTGGCCGACAGCCCGACCTCGGGCAGCACGCGCCAGCAGCGTTCGCATTTGGTGCCCGGGGCGCGCTGGAACGTCACGGTCGCGGTATCCGCGGTCCCGGCAGCCAGCGCGAGGTCCGATACGATGCAGATCTCGGCCCAGCCGCGCGCGTCCAGCAGGTCGGTATCGGCCGCCGGCAGCGCCAGCGTCGGCGCGGCCTGCAGGCTCGATCCGATCTCCCCACCCGCGCGGGCCCGTTCCAGCACCGCCGTCACCTCGCCGCGGATCGCGCGGATGCGCGCCCAGCGCGCGGCCAGCACCGGGTCGCGCCAGGCGACCGGCACCACAGGGAAGTCGTGCAGGTGGATGCTGTCGGTGTCGGAGGGGAAGCGCGCCAGCCAGGCTTCCTCGGCGGTGAAGACCAGCACCGGGGCGAGCCAGGCCGTGAGGCAGCGGTGCAGCGCATCCAGCACCGTGCGCGTGGCGCGGCGGCGGTGGCTGTCGATCGGGTCGCAGTACAGCGAATCCTTGCGCACATCGAAGTAGAAGGCCGAAAGATCGGCGGCACAGAAGCTGTGCAGGTCCGGAAAGACCTCGTTCCAGTCATGGGTTTCGACGGCGGTCCGGATGCGTGCGTCCAACTCGGTGACACGGTGCAGCACCCAGCGCTCCAGGTCGGGCAGCTCGGCATGAACGACGCGCTCCTCGGCCTCGAACCCCGCCAGGTTGCCGAGCAGCCAGCGCAGGGTGTTGCGCAGCCGGCGATAAAGTTCCGCCTGTTGCTCCAGGATGCCCTTGCCGATACGCAAATCGCCCGACGTGTCCGACGACATCACCCAAAGCCGCAGGATGTCGGCGCCATAGGTCTTCATCACGTCCTGCGGCGCAGTCACGTTGCCCGTGCTCTTGGACATCTTCATGCCCTTCTCGTCGAGCACGAAGCCATGCGTCAGCACGGCGCGGAAGGGCGCCACGCCGCGCGAGCCGATGGATTCCAGCAAGGACGACTGGAACCAGCCGCGATGCTGGTCCGAACCCTCCAGGTACAGATCGGCCGGAAACGGCAGGTCGCGTTCCGGCGTCAGCGTGAAGGCGTGGGTGGAGCCGCTTTCGAACCACACATCGACGATGTCCATGACCTGTTCGTAGTCGGCGGGATCATGGCCTTCGGGCAGGAAGCGCGCGGCGGCCCCCGGCTTGTACCAGGCATCCGCGCCTTCGACGGCAAAGGCCGCGACGATGCGGTCCATGGTCGGCTGGTCGCGCAGCACCTGGCCGGTGGCGCGGTTGACGAAGACCGCGATCGGCACGCCCCAGGCGCGCTGGCGGCTGATGCACCAGTCGGGGCGGGAGGCGACCATGGAACCCAGCCGGTTGCGCCCGGCTTCCGGCACGAAATGCGCAGCGGCGATCGCCGCCAGCGCCTTTTGGCGGATGGCGTTGTCGTCATCCATGGCGATGAACCATTGCGGCGTGGCGCGGAAGATGACGGGCTTTTTCGAGCGCCAGGAGTGTGGGTAGGAGTGGACCAGTTCACCCTTGCCGGCGAGCGTCCCGGCCGCCGCCATCGCCGCATGGACGGCGGTATGCGCCTTGAACACATGCAGCCCGGCAAAGCCCGGGGCCTGGATGGTGTAGGTGCCGTCGTCGTTCACCGTCTCCGGCACCGGCAGGCCATGCGCGCGGCCGAGCGCAAAATCGTCCTCGCCATGGCCGGGGGCGATATGCACGAAGCCGGTGCCCGCCTCGGCGCTCACGAAATCGCCCGGCAGCAGCGGCACATCGAAATCATAGCCCCCGGCCGCACGCAGCGGATGGGCGGCGATCGCACCCGCCAGTTCAGCGCCCTTGAGCACGCGGCGCAGGCTATGCGCGGCCAGGCCGCAATCCTTCTCGAAGGCCGGCAGCAGCGCCAGCGCCACCAGCACGCGTTCCCCAACGCGCAGCAGCGAGGTGTCGGTGACGCCCTCCACATGCACCAGCGCGTAGTCGATCTCCGGACCATAGGCCACGGCGCGGTTGCCCGGGATCGTCCAGGGGGTGGTGGTCCAGGCGATGACATGGGCGCCGACCAGGTCGTGCGCCGCGGCCGAGCCGATCGGGAAGCGCGCCCACAAGGTGGCGCTCTTGTGGTCGTGATATTCGATCTCGGCATCGGCCAGGGCGGTCTTTTCGACCGGGCTCCACATCACCGGCCGCAGCCCGCGATAGAGCGATCCGTTGACCAGGAACTTGCCGATCTCACCGACGATGGCGGCTTCGGACGAAAAATCCATGGTCGCGTAGCGGCGCGGGAAATCGCCGGCGACGCCCAGGCGGAGAAACTCCTCGGACTGCACGCCGAGCCAGTGGGCCGCGTAGGCACGGCATTCGGCGCGGAAGTCGAGGACCGGCACGTTCTCCTTGGACATTCCGCCCTGATACTTGCCCTTGGGGTCGCGGTACTCCTCCTCGACCTTCCATTCGATCGGCAGGCCGTGGCAGTCCCAGCCCGGCACGTAGTCGGCATCGCGCCCGGCCATCTGGGCGGAGCGGTTGATCACGTCCTTCAGGATCTTGTTCAGCGCATGCCCGATGTGCAGCGGCCCGTTCGCATAGGGCGGGCCATCATGCAGCACGAATTTCGGACGGCCTTTCGAATTGGCGCGGAGTTGTTCCCACAATCCCAGGCGCGCCCAGCGGGCCAGCCAGTCGGGTTCGCGCTTCGGCAGGTCGCCGCGCATGGGAAAGCCGGTCTGCGGCAGGAAGACGGTGCCGCGGTAATCGCGGGCGGGGGCGTCGGTCATCGGGTGGGTCCGGGCCGCACAGGGGCGGCGTTTTGGTTTGGCGAGCGCCAGGATGGGTCCCGACCGTGAAGCGCGCCGTCAGGCGTGTTTGCGGTCGGGTCGGCTAATTCGCGGGCAGAGCGGCAGGACCATCAGCGCGTTATGGGGAAGCGGCCCGCCCCGGGTCAAGTCGCGGCCCCGGTTCATCACATCAGCCGCCACCACCTCAGGGCGCCCGGCACGCCCACGATCGATGCGACGATCAGCGCCGGCGGCAGCATCACGGCGGAGATGACCGACAGCACGAAGAGCCGCCGATTGGTCTGATCGCCGAGCAGCCCTGGCCAGCCGGTGGTCAGATGCGTGGTCACAGCGCCGCCAGCAAGTCCCGCGCCGCCGCCGCATCCTGCGCGATCGCGGCCTTGAGGCTGTCCAGCCCATCGAACTTCG
>JBBRWI010000141.1:0-10352 GCA_038249305.1 Acetobacterales bacterium | reverse complement strand
GCCGTCGATGCGGCCCTGGCCAAACTGGACCGCCGTGAGGCCGAGGAGCGCGATGCCGCGCGTCGCGCGCGGGTGGCCCTGCTGGAAGCGGGGATCGAGCAGGAGATCCTGCGCCGCGACGCGCCGGCGGTGGCGCGACGGGTCGAGGCGCTGGTGGCGGTCGAGCAGCCGGGCGATCGGCCCGCGTGGCAGCCGGGGTTCCGCAAAAGGTTGGGAAATTTCGCTGACGACGGTGATCGAAAGGGATTCAATTTCCTGTTGACCGTGGCGACTGAACTGGCGCGGCGTATGGAAGCGACCTCGGAAAGCGGCGCAGGGCGCGGCACCGCCGCCTTTCTGCTTGCAGCCGCGCTTGCGGAGCGGGCGGGCGGGAGAGCGGCGCTGCACGATTGGAGGAGGCAGTGTCGGCGTATCGCGCGGCGCTGGAGGAGATGACGCCCGAACGCGTTCCGCCCGACTGGGCCACCACGCAGGCGAATTTCGGCAACGCGCTGTCGAGCCTTGGCGAGAGGGAGAGCGACACGGTGCGATTGGAGGAGGCGACAACCGCCTTCGACCTCGCCCTTCCCATGCTGGCCTCCGCCTGGCCGGCCGATCGGGTTGACCCGGTCAAGGCGGCCCGCGACGCGGTGCCGGCTGAAATCGCCCGACGCAGTGCGCCCGGGCCTTCAGCCGCCCCCCCAAAGCCGCTTCGTCGGTCCGAGCGATCAGCCCCCCTTGCTTTCCAACGGCGCCAAAAACGCCACCCGAGTCATGAACGCCTCCGCCTGGCCCTCCGCCAACAACGGACAGGCCTCCGCCACCGCCTCCAGCAGCGGCGCCACCCAGGTATCCGCCTTGGCAAAATCGGCCAGCACATGGCCGGTCACCCGGTCCTTATGCCCCGGATGCCCGATGCCCAGCCGCACGCGGCCAAAATCCGGGCTGCCAAGGGCGCGCTGCATGTCGCGCAGGCCATTGTGCCCCGCGGCCCCGCCGCCGCGCTTTACCCTCACCCGGCCGGGGGCCAGGTCCAACTCATCGTGGAACGCCGTGATCGCATCCGGCGCGATCTTGTGGAAGGCCGCTGCCGGCTGCACCGAATCGCCACTGCCGTTCATGTAGGTCTGCGGCATCAGCAGCAGCACGCGCTGGCCAGCGATACTGCCATCGGCCAGCAGCCCGCGGAATTTCTGTCGCCAGGGGGAAAAACCATGGCGGCGGGCCATCGCCTCGACCGCCATGAAGCCGATGTTGTGACGTTGGCGCGCATGTTCTGCGCCAGGATTGCCGAGGCCGACCCAAAGCAGCATGGCGCGCCCCAAGCCATGACGCGGGGGCAAAAGGCCCCTGCGTCATGGGTAAAAGTTACTTCTTCTTCGCGGGGGCCTTGGCGGCGGGGGCCGCGGCGGCCGGCTTGGCGGCGGCCTTGGCCGGCGCCTTGCCCTTGCCCTTCGCGGGTTCCGGCGCGGGCGGCGGCGGTGCCAGGTCCGCATCGATCGTGGGGGCGGCGATCGAGGCGACCATGAAGTCCCGGCCCTGGATTACCGACCTGGCGCCCAGCATGTCCTTGATCGACGACAGGCGCAGCTGCGCGCCGACCGCGGCCTCACCCACGTCGATGACGAAGGCTTCGGGCACATTCGCCGGTTCGGCCAGCACCTCGATCTCGCGGCGCACGACACTCAGCACGCCGCCGGCCTTGAGGCCGGGGGAGGTCGCTTCATTGGCGAAGGTGACGGGCACCTTGACCTTGATGCGCGCCCCGGGGGCCAGGCGCTGGAAATCGACATGCAGTGGCTTGTCGGAAACCGGGTGGAACTGCACCTCGCGCATCAACACGCGCTCGGTCGTGCCGCCGGCGACCTCGATGTCGTACAGGTGCGACTGCCAGCCGCCCTTGTGCAGTTCCTTCATCACGTCGCGCGGGTCGAGTGAAACGAGGGTGGACGCCTGCTTGGCGCCGTAGATCACGCCGGGAACCTGTCCCGTCCGTCGTGTTGCGCGCGCCGCCCCCTTGCCGGCCTGCTCGCGCGCCACGGCGGGGATCCGATAGACCTGGACCATGTCCGCATACTCCTGTGGGTGTTCTGTCGAGAGGTTGGTGTTTGCCCATCACGGGTGGTTCCCTGTTCGGGAATGGATCCACAGCGTTCGGGGCCGCCGGCCTCCAGGGGTGCCGGCGTGCGGGGGCATTAGCGGCAGGCCCGGGCAGTGGCAAGCGCAATTGGCGCCCAGCGGCATCGCATCTTTGGCCGGCGGAGCGACGTGACAGGCCGTATGACGCTTTCCCGCCACACAGGAACGGGGCGCGGCCCGGCGCTCCACCCAGGCTGCCGGGAAGGCATCCGGCGAAGGACAACCGCCCCACATGCTGCATATGCACTCCGTCCGGGTGCGACGGACACAGGCCCGAGAGGGTCGAAATCGGCACAAACCCGCCCGCTGGCCAAAACACTTGTTTTCGCTTGGCCAAGGTGATGCCTACGGGAAAACGCATTGCTGCCGGGACGACACCTCATGGGCTACCCCACGTCCTTCACCCCGCCGAAGCTGGGGCGCAGCACCTTGGGCCTATGTGGAAGCGCCGGGCATGCGCGACGGATGGTGCGGGCTCAAGTGCCCGTTCGGTGGCGGCATTCTCGCTATCTCAATTCGGGCAGAACAGTGCACCCTGACACCATCGCGCCACGCGCGAGGCTGCGCTCAACCCGAAAACCAGTCTGACCTGTCCCCGACGTCAGCCTGAGGCGAAGGTGTTCGCCGGACTGCCTTGCGACCTTGCCGGAATGGGCCGCGGCGGAGAAGTATCGGGTCCATGGAGTTTGTTTTCACCCTTGGCCTTGTGGCACTGCTCGGATGGCTGCTGGGTGTCGTGGGTTTCTTTCGTGCCGGCAGTGCGATGGCCGAGGTCCGGCGCCTGCGGCAGGAGATCCTTCTGGCCCAGACCGTCGCGCCCGCCCAGATGACGACCGCACCCGCGACCATGCCGGCGCCGGCGCCGGATGTGGCGGAAACGGTGGATGACGCCGTTGCGCCCAAGCCCGATCCGGCCGCGGCCGTCACGGACGGCATCGCCGAGGCCTTCGCCAGCGCCACCGGAACACCCGGCCCGGCCGCCGCCGCCACGCCGCGCAAGAACAGCCTGGAAGAAACCCTGACCCAGCGGCTCGGCCTCTGGGTCGGCGCGGCCGCGCTGCTGCTCGCTGCCGTCTTCCTGCTCCGGATCGGTATTGAGGAAGGCTGGCTCGGCCCGGCTTCGCGCACGGCCATGGCCGCCCTGCTGGGCTTCGCGCTCGTCGCGATCGCCGAAAAACTCCGCGGGCGCCCGCCGGCGGGTGCCGCTGCGGATCGGGCACCCGCGGCGCTGGCCTCCGGTGGCGTTGCCGCGCTGTTCGGCGCCGCCTACGCCGCCGGGCCGCTCTATGCGCTGGTCCCGCCGCCGGTGGATCTCCTTCTGCTGGGGCTGGCCGGCCTGGCGGGGATGCTGCTGGCGCTGCGCTACGGGCCTTTTGTCGGCGTGGTCGGGCTGGTCGGCGCCTATGTGACCCCGGCGCTGGTCCAGTCCACCGACCCCTTCCTGCCGGGGCTATACGCCTATCTGCTGGCGGTGACGGCGGCGGCCGCGATGGTCGTGCGTTTCACCGCCTGGACGCCGCTCGGCGCCATGGCGGCGCTCGGTGCGGCGTTCTGGGTCGCGGCTGGCAGCCGGGGCGGCACCCCGGAGGCCCTTTGGGTCCCCGCCCTGTTTGCCCCGGCCGCCGCCGCCGTTCTGCTTTTCGCTCTGCCGCGGGGGGTTGGCGCGGTCACAGCCGGGCGCATGGTCGCCGCCTGGGCCGTGTTGGCGCCCGGCATCGCGCTGCTGCCAATCCCGGGGCTGATCGAGCCGCCGCTGCTTTGGGCCGGCGGCCTCGCCATCAGCGCTTTGTGCCTGGCGGCGATCATCCGTGCCTCGCCCGAGCCGGGGCTGGTGCGCCTGCCCTGGTTCGCCGCCGCCATCGCCCTGGTCGCATTTGCGTTTTGGCCGTTGCCGGCCTGGTCACCGACCGGCGAGACCGTGGCGATCGAGGGCGCCACGGTCGCTTTCTTCGCCGGCGATTGGACGCCAGAATCGCTGCGGCCCTTCCTGGGCTGGCTGGCCGGGCTGGCAGCACTGCATTTCGGCGCGGGCTTCGTGCTGGCCGGCCGCGCCGCGCGCCCGTCGGGCTGGGCGGGGCTGGGTGCGGCGGTGCCGGTGCTGCTGTTGCTGATCGGTTTCGGCCGCGTGCGCGCCTTTCAGCCGGATCCGCTCTGGGCCTGTCTCGGGCTCGCGCTGGCAGCGCTGCTGGTTTTCGCCTGCACGCGGGCGATGCGGCGCGGCGACGTGACGCAGGCCGGGGAATGGGCCGCGGGTGCCGTTGGCGCGCTGGCGCTGGCGGCCGGCATGCTGCTGACCGATCAATGGCTGTCGGCAGCCCTGGGGTTGCTGTTGCCGGCGCTGGCCTGGATCGAACGGCGCACGGGCGTGGCGGCCCTGCGGCCGATCGCCGCGACCCTGGCCGTCGCCGTGCTGGTGCGGCTGGTGCTGAACCCTACGGTCGCGGCCTATGATGTAGGGACGACGCCGGTCTTCAATGGGCTGGCGATCGCCTATCTGGTGCCGGCCTTCTCGGCGGCACTGGCGGCACGGATTCTTACCGGCGAGGACAAGTCGGTCACCTGTCTGCGCGCGATGTCGCTGATCGCCGCGATCGTCGGGGTGCTGGTGCTGATCCGGCACGGCATGACCGGGCGGCTCGACGACGCCGACCCAAGCTTCGCCGAACTCGCTGCCTCTTGTGGGGCGCTGTGGCTTTTGGCGGCGATGCTGGCGGCGCTGCAGGCGCGCCGGCCGCTGTGGGTGCGCGGGTTCGTGCTGGCCTGGCTTGCGGCGGCCGCACTGATCCTGCTGACCGGGCTTGTGGTGCTGAACCCTGGGGTGACCGATGTGAAGCTGCTCGGGGGGGCTGTCGTGTGGAACCCGCTGCTCGCGGCTTATGCGGTGCCGGGTGTGTTGGCCGGGCTGGCGGCGGTGCTGATGCCAACTCGGGGGCGGCTGCGCCGCTGGCTGGCGTATTGGCTGGGTGGTGTTGCGGTGCTGGCCGGGCTGGTCTGGGTGACGCTGGAAGTGCGGCGGGGCTGGCATGGCGTCCGCGTGGCCTTTGATGCGGTCGATTTCACCGCATCGGAACACTGGGCCGTTTCGGGCGGATGGCTCGCGCTGGCGCTGACCCTGTTCGGCATCGGGCTGGCCAGCGGGCGGCGGGGGCTGCGCCTGGCGGCGTTGGCCGTGATGGGCGCCGCGACGATGAAGGTATTCGTCGTGGACATGGCCGAAATGGATGGTCTGTGGCGCGTGCTGTCCCTGCTCGGCCTGGGGCTGGCGCTGATCGGCCTGGGCACCGCCTACCGCCGATTCGTCGCGGTGGCGCCCAAGACGTAGCGGTCAGACGGCCGCTTCGGCGAAAATCCGCGTGACATCGCTGCCCCAGGCCGTGTCGTAGCGGCGCAGCCAGACATCGGCCTGGGTCTCCCCGGTCGCCACCACCTCGTCCAATGGCGCCAGCAGATCCGCCTCATCCCGCCCGCGTGCCGCGAGCCCATCGCGGGCGATGGCCACCACATCGCGCGCCACATCGCGCAGCGACCGGCCGCGAATGGTCGCGGTCAGCGCTTGGCGCGGCACCGCCATGCGCAAGCCGCGCGCTTCCTCCAGCGTCCAGTCGCGCACCAGGGCCGCCGCTGCCTTCTGGGCGGCATCATCGTACAGCAGCCCGGTCCATAGGGCGGATTGCGCCACCATCATCGCCGGGCTGCCGGCATCGGCGCCGCGCATCTCCAGGAACCGCTTCAGCCGCACGTCGGTAAAGACGGTGGTCACGTGGTCCGCCCAATCGCCCATGGTGGCCGTCACCCCGGGATGCCCGGGCAAGCCATGCGCCATGAAGTGGCGAAAACTCACCCCGGTCGCATCGACGAAGGCGCTGTCGCGCATGACGAAGTACATCGGCACATCGAGCACGTAGTCGGCAAACCGCTCGAAGCCAAAGCCATCCTCCCAGACACAGGCGGGGATACCGGTGCGGTCGGGGTCGGTCTCCGTCCAGACCTTGCCGCGCAGGGTACGGTAGCCGGAGGGCTTGCCCTCCATGAAGGGCGAATTGGCAAACAGCGCCGTCGCCAGCGGTTGCAAGGCCAACGAAAGGCGCAGCTTCTCCGCCATGTCGGCCTCGTCGCCAAAGTCCAGGTTTACCTGGACCGTGCAGGTCCGCAGCATCATGTCGAGGCCCATCGCCCCCACCCGCGGCATGTAGCCCCGCATGATCGCGTAGCGTGACTTCGGCATCCAGGGCATCGCGTCCTGCCGCGCCAGCGGATGGAAGCCCAGCGGCGCGAAGCCGATGCCGAGCGGGCCGGCGGCGCTGCGGGTTTCCGCCAGATGCGTCTCGATCTCGGCGGCGGTGTCGTGCAGGTCGAGCAGCGGCGCGCCCGACAATTCGAACTGCCCTCCGGGTTCAAGCGAGACGGACGCGCCGTCCTTCTTCAGCCCGATGATGCGGCCGGTATCCAGGATCGGCTCCCAGCCTTGCGGCAGGAACCCCTCAAGAATTGCGCGAATGCCCTCGGGTTCATAGGCGGGGGGCGACAGGTCGCCGTGTCGGAAGCCGAACTTCTCGTGCTCGGTGCCGATGCGCCAGTCGGCGCGGGGCTTGCTTCCATCGGCAAACCAGGCGGCAAGTTGGCGCGGCGAAGAAATCGGCGTGAGGTCGGCCTCGCCGGGATTGGACATCGGATGGTTCCGTCAGTGGTTGCGGTGGTCGGGCCTCACGATGCGTCGCCCGCCAGGGCCTGCATCACGGCGAGGGCCGCGACCACCGCGGTGTCCGCCCGCAGGATACGGGGGCCGAGGCTTACGGGCACAAGAAAGGCACGACGGGTCATGTCGTCAAGTTCGGCCCGGGCGAGGCCTCCCTCCGGCCCCACCAGCACCGCCAGCGGCGGTCGGCGGCCGGCGAGGGCCACGGCCAGGGGCGGCACATCCCGCCGTTCGGCGGCGACCAGCAGCGTTGTGCCGTCCCAGGCGTCGAGCAGGCGGTGCAGGGCCACCGGTTCGGCAATCGCCGGCACGTCCAGGCGCTCGCTTTGTTCCGCGGCCTCCCGCGCGATGGCGCGCAGCCGGTCGGTGTTCAGCCGGTCGGGCACGCTGCGCAGGCAGAACACGGGGGCGATGCGGGCAACACCGAGTTCTGTCGCCTTCTGGACCGCCCATTCCATCGCATCGCGCTTCAGCGCCGCGAGCACCAGCCGGACATCCGGTATGGCGGCCGGGGCGCGCAGCCGGACCCCGACGTTGAAGCCGATGCGGTCCTTCCGCACCGTGGCGATGGTCGCGGCGAATTCGCCATCCCGCGCATTGAACAGCAGCAAGGGATCGCCGGGGCCGCGTCGCAGCACCGCAACCAAATAGCGCGCGGCCGCCTCGTCCCCCGGGACCGCGAGGCCGGGCGCAAGGGCCTGGTCGCAGAACAGGCGTGGGATCGTGGTCATGGCGGGGCTGTGGCATGGAGGGCGGGCATGGCGGAGAGACTACAGCCGATGACCGCGCATACCGACATCCGCGCCGAAGGCTGGGTCGCCCGGCTGCCGGCCGGCGCCCGCCCCTATGCGCTGCTGATGCGGCTGGATCGGCCGATCGGGTCGTGGCTGCTGTTCCTGCCGGGGCCCTGGGCCTTTGCGCTGGTGGCGCCGGATTGGGCGACGGGGTTATGGCTGACCCTGCTGTTCGGTGTGGGCGCGGTGGTGATGCGCGGCGCGGGCTGCGTGGTGAACGACCTGTGGGACCGCGACCTGGACAGGAAGGTCGCGCGCACGGCGGGGCGGCCGCTGGCCTCCGGCGCGATCCGGCCGCGCCAGGCGCTGGCCTTTGTCATCGGGCTGGGGCTGCTGGGGTTGCTCATTCTGCTGCAACTGCCCTGGGTGGCGATCGTGCTGGGCATCGCCTCGCTGGCTCCGATCGCGCTCTATCCGCTGGCCAAGCGGTTCCTGGACTATCCACAGGCGGTGCTGGGGGTGGTGTTTTCCTGGGCCGCGCCGATGGGCTGGGCCAGTGCGACGGGCGGGCTGGACGCTGCGGCCTTGGCCCTCTGGGCCGCCGGGTTCTGCTGGATCCTGGGCTATGACACGATCTATGCGCATCAGGACCGGGAAGATGATGCGATGGTCGGCATCCGGTCGTCGGCATTGACCCTGGGCGCGCGGACCCGGCCGTTCCTGATCGGCTGCTACGTGGCGATGATCGCGTTGTTGGGGCTGGCCGGCTGGCTCGCGGGGGCGGGGCCGTGGTTCTGGCCGGCGATGATGGTTCCGGCGGGGCTGCTGGCGCGGCAGATCCTGCTGCTGGACATCGCCGACCCTGCCCTGTGCCTCACGCTGTTCAAGTCCAACCGCGAGGTCGGGATCGCTGTCGCGCTGGCCTGCCTGGCCGGACGCCTGTGACCGAGGCCTTCGTCGCGGCCCATACGGTCATCGGCCACACCCCGCTGGTGCCGGAGATCGCGCTGCATCTGGCAACCGAGATCACCCCGATCTGGCAGGCGACCGAGGCCTGGCTCGACCGCACCGGCATCGCGCCGCCCTACTGGGCCTTTGGCTGGCCCGGCAGTCAGGCGCTGGCACGGCTGATCCTGGATGATCCGACGCTGGTGCGCGGCCGGACGGTGCTGGATTTTGCCGCGGGCGGGGGGCTGGCCGCCATCGGCGCGGCGCAGGCGGGCGCGACGTCGGTGGACGCAGCCGAGATCGACCCCATCGCGCTCGCCGCCTGCCGGCTGAACGCCAGCCTGAACGGCGTCGCGATCGGCACCGACCCGGGCGACGTGCTGGTGGCACCCGCGCGATGGGCGGTGATCCTGGCCGGCGACGTCTGTTACGAGGCGCCGATGGCGGCCCGCGTCATGGACTGGCTGCGCGCGGCGGCGGCGGGCGGGGCGATGGTGCTGCTGGCCGATCCGGGGCGCGCCTATGTGCCGACAGCGGGGCTGGTCGAGATGCGGCGTTTTATCGTGCCGACGACGCGGGAGTTGGAAGATCGCGACACGCGGGAGGTCACGATCTTCCAGGTGGTCGCGATCTAGCAGCCTGTCGGATTCACGTCGGTAAGCGCGCGTGACGAGGTGTTTTCTGCCCTGATCATGCTGCCTTCATGTTCGCAATTCGCCTGCAGTTGCAGGCCAGCGCTACGAGCTTCCATTCGGTGGCGACGTTGGAGATGCCGCGCCGATGAAATCGCACGAGGCCCATGGCACTTTTGATGATGCCGAACGCCGGCTCGACGGTCCGCTTGCGCTTTTTGAAAAGCGCTTTGGCATCGTCCGTCTCCAGTCTTGCCTTCATCGCGATCCGCCATGGTTCCCTGAACTGCCGCCCCACCTTTGCCGCGGGCGGTGGGCGAAAATCATGGGGCCGATGCGGCTGGGTTCGGCCGATCGCCACCAGCGGCTCGATCCTTCTCGCTTCCAGCACGGCGACCGCAAGCCCGCTGGCAAAGCCGGTATCGGCGAGGACCACATTTGGCAGGCCGATGCTGTGCTCCATAGCCAGAATCGTATCGGCGAAGCCCGGTGCATCGGCCGTGGTGGCGACGAGGTTGGTGGCCAAGATCAGCTGTGCGCCTTCAGCGCACACGACGGCCTGCGCGTTGCATGAACGGCGCTTCAGCGCACTGTCGGGGTCGGTGAGATTGCTCTGCCGCTCGGGCGGCGGAGCATCATCGGGCGGCTTGGGCGCGCGGCCGCATCTCTTGGCGTCACAGGCCGCCTTCTTTGCTTCGTAGGCCGGGCGGGCGGCGTCTGCGGCACCGCGCGCCTGCGCCTCCACGCGCGCGCAGGCCGCGTCGAGCTTGCCTGCCAATGCCTCGCGCCGCGCAATCTCAGCGGGGAGTGCCTGCGGATCGTCATCATTGGTGTCAGCGGCCTCGGCCTGGGCGGTGAGGGCTGCGATGTCAACGGCCAGCTTGTCGCGCGGTCGTAGCGCACCGAGCGTATCTTGGAGGCGCTGGCGTCGATCTTGGTGCCGTCGATCGACACCGTGCCAACGCGCAGCAGCCCGCTCTCGGGTGCCAGCAGCAGCACGTGCAGGAGCGCAGCCTCGAAGGCGGCCTTGCTGGTGCGCCGGAACACCGCGATCCGCCGATGAAGCGCACGCCGATATCGCGGTGCGTCGCACACTCGATCCGGCGCGAGGAGAAGATGCCGTTGGCATAGCTGTAGACCAGCAGAGCAAGCATCAGCCCGGGATGATACTTCGGCTTGCCGCCGGCCTGCGGGGTTCACCTTGAACGACGCCAGCGGCACACG
>JBBRWI010000140.1:0-10398 GCA_038249305.1 Acetobacterales bacterium | reverse complement strand
CATCAACACCACCGGCAACCAGTTGCAACTGACCGCCGCCGCCCAAGCGCAGTCGCGCAGCGGGCATGACATCATCTCGCTCTCGCCCTGGGATGTCGGTGCCTATGCCGACCGGCTGGAACCGGTGGATGACGTGATCACCCGGCTTTCCGCCAAGTATGGGCCGATCAATCCGGTGGCCGAATTCCTGGCCAAGCACAATGGCGCCTGGCGCGGTGTGCCGGCGACCTCCGGCACGCAGAACAAGCCGGCCTGCGTGCGCTTCGACCTGCTGCAGGAACATGCCGGGATCGACATCCGTGCGATGTGGCCGGCGGCTGACCGTGCAGGCCCGGGTGCGGAGACCTGGACCTGGGCGACCTTCCTGACCGCTGCCGAAGCCTGTCACAAGGCGGGCTTCTCCTTCGGCCTGCCGATGGGCCAATTCACCGATGCGGTGGACTGGGTGGGGGCGATGTTCGCGGGCTTCGGCGCCCGGGTCACCGATGAACGCGGCGTGCCCACCGTCCGCGGCAACGACAAGCTGCGTCAGGCGATCGACTATGGCGTGCGGCTGTCACGCTTCATGCCCAATGACGTCTGGGCCTGGGACGATGGTGCCAACAACCGCGCGTTGATCTCGGGCCGCTCGGCGCTGATCTTCAACCCGCCTTCCGCCTGGGCGGTCGCCAAGCGCGATGCGCCGCAGGTCGCGGAAAAGTGCTGGTATGCGCCGATGCCGGCCGGCCCGGAGGGGCGCTTTATCGCCTATCTGCCCTGGACCTCCGGCATCTGGGCCTTCGGGCGCAACAAGACGGCGGCCAAGTCGCTGCTGGAATTCCTGGGCGAGCGCACCTCGTCCGAAGTCATGACCAATACCAGCAACGGCTACGACATCCCGCCCTTCGCCAGCATGAACGATTTCCCCATCTGGACCACCGAGGGCCCGCCCGCAGGCTTCGCCTACAACTATCCGCTGAAGCCGCATCATCAGGCGCGGCCTTCCATCGCCTTCGCCCCGGCCCCGGCCGAACTCGCGGCGCAGATGTACATCCAGGCGCTGAACACCAAGGTCATCGCCCGCGTCGCCCAGGGCGGCGAGACGATCGATGCCGCGATGGGCTGGCTCGACCGCGAAATCACCAACATGCGGCGCGGCTGAGGCGAACCGGCGCCGGGCAGCCCCCGGCGCCGGCCCTGATGGTGAAGGAGCAGGCCCATGGCCGCTGACGGCAGCATTGCGATCCCCGTGGCCCCGGTGAGCGAGAGCGGCGACAGCCTGCGCCGCTTCGCGCGACGGCGCTCGACCATCGCCTTCCTGATGACCCTGCCGCTGATCGCGGTGATCGGCGGCCTGGTCGTCTGGCCCGCGGGCTATGCGATGTACCTGGCCACCCTGAACCGGCGGATGACCGCCTTCATCGGCCTGGAGAACTTCAACATCCTGCTGGATTCCGAAACCTTTCGGATGGTCATCTGGCAGAGCGTGCTCTTTGCCGTCACGGCCGTGGTGCTGAAGGCGGCGATCGGCTTCTGGCTGGCGCATATGCTGCACCACATCCCCTCCAAGGGGCAGCGCAAGTGGCGCGGCATGCTGCTGGTGCCCTGGGTGATCCCGCCCGCGCTGTCCACGCTCGGCTGGTGGTGGATGTTCGAACCCTCCTATTCCAGCATCAACTGGCTGCTGGCCGTCTTCGGCGTGCCCTCGGTGCCCTGGCTGGGTGAGCCTGGCTGGGCGCGGGCCAGCGTGATCATCGTCAATGTCTGGTATGGCGCGCCCTTCTTCATGATCATGTATCTGGCGGCGCTGAAGTCGGTGCCCGAGCAGTTGTACGAGGCCGCCGACATCGATGGTGCCTCGTCCTGGCAGCGGCTGCGCTACATCACCCTGCCGATGATGCGGAACATCATCTCGATCACCGTGCTATTCAGCCTGATCGTGACCTTTGCGAACTACGACATCGTGCGGGTGCTGACCAACGGCGGGCCACGCGACCTCACGCATGTCTTCGCCAGCTATGCTTTCCAGGTCGGCATCCTGTCGGGCAATATCCCGCGTGGGGCCGCGGTCAGCCTGTTCATGTTCCCGCTGCTGGCGGTCATCGCCTTTTTCGTGCTGCGCGGCGTCAATCGGCGCGACAAGGAGATGGCGGGATGAGTGCCAGCAACTTCCCCGGCATTTTGCGCAAGACCGGCAGCCTGCATGCGGAACGGCGCTGGGCGCTTTGGACCGCCTATGCCTCGCTGATCGTGGCAGCGATCGTGATGTTGGCACCCCCGTTCTACATGCTGATCACCAGCCTGAAGACGAGTGCGGAGGTCGCCGACCTCGCCGGCAATCCGTGGATGGTGCGCGCGCCTACCCTGGAAAACTACTGGGGCATCATCGGCAATCCGATGTTCCGCGGCTTCATGTACAACAGCCTGATCATCACCGGATCGGTCGTGGTGGTGACCATGGTCATCTCGATCCTCGCGGCCTTCGCCCTGTCGCGCATGCGCTTCTGGGGCAGCCAGGTGCTGGCGACCGGTGTGTTCCTGACCTACCTGGTGCCGGACACGCTGTTGTTCATTCCGCTGTACCAGATCGTCGGCGGCCTGGGGCTGCTGAACTCGGTCTGGGGGCTGGTGCTGGTCTATCCGACGCTGACCGTGCCCTTCTGCACCTGGATCATGATCGGCTACTTCGCCTCGATCCCGAAGGAGTTGGACGAGGCAGCGCTGATCGATGGTGCGAACTGGATGCAGATGCTGGTCCGCATCTTCATCCCGGTGGCATTGCCCGGTATCATCGCTGCCACGATCTTCGCCTTCACCGTGTCCTGGGCGGCGTTCGTGTATCCGACCGCCTTCATCACCCAGCCGAGTGAGATGCCGTTGACCATCGGCGTGGTGTCGCAACTGATCCGCGGCGACACGTTTGCCTGGGGGCAGTTGATGGCGGGCGCCTTGCTGGCAGCACTGCCGCCGGTGATCGTCTATGCCTTCCTCATGGATTACTACATCGCGGGCCTGACGGCCGGCGCGACAAAGGGATAATCGCGTATGGCGCAGGTTACACTACGCAAGATCGTCAAGGCCTATGAGGGCAATGTCCAGGCGGTGAAGGGCATCGACCTCGACATCGCCGACCATGAATTCGTCGTGCTGGTCGGCCCCTCCGGCTGCGGCAAATCGACCACGCTGCGGATGATCGCGGGCCTGGAGGAAATCACCTCCGGCGACATCGCCATCGGCGGGCGGGTCGTCAACGACATCCCGCCGCGGGACCGCGACATCGCGATGGTGTTCCAGAACTACGCGCTCTATCCGCACATGACCGTCGCCGACAACATGGCCTTTGGGCTGATGCTGCGGAAATTTCCCAAGGACGAGATCAGGCGCCGCGTGGACAATGCGGCAAAGATCCTCGACATCACGGAGCTTCTGGCGCGCAAGCCCAAGGCGCTTTCCGGCGGCCAGCGGCAGCGTGTCGCCATGGGCCGCGCCATCGTGCGCGACCCAAAGGTGTTCCTGTTTGACGAACCGCTCTCCAACCTCGACGCGAAACTGCGCGTGCAGATGCGGACCGAAATCAAGAAGGTGCACCAGACCGTCAAGACCACCACGATCTACGTCACCCACGACCAGATCGAGGCGATGACCCTGGCCGACCGCGTGGTGGTGATGAACCACGGCATCATCGAACAGGTCGGCCCGCCGCAGGAACTGTACCACCATCCCGCAACGCGCTTCGTCGCGGGCTTCATCGGCAGTCCGGCGATGAATTTCTTTCCAGCCCACCTGGTCAACGGATCGGGCGGGCTACGGGTGCGGCTGCCGGATGGCACGGAACTGGCTGTCCCGGCTGAACGCACGCAGCGCTACGCCGCCTGGGCCGGGCGCGACGTTACCTTCGGCCTGCGCCCCGAACACCTGCATGAATCCAAGAACCTGTCGCGGGAGAACGTCGCCATCCTGACCTGCACGCCCGAGGTGATCGAGCCCATGGGCATGGAGACGCTGATCCATTTCCGCATGGGTGGCGCCGAAATATGCGGCCGCATCGACCCGACGGCCGAGGCGCATCCGAACGTGCCGCTCGCCATGGCGGCCGACATGAACAACATGCACCTGCTGGACCCTGCCTCGGGCAAGGTTCTTTGAGGGGCAAGCGCATCTGGGTCACCGGTGCCGGTTCCGGCATCGGCCGCGCGGTCGCGCGCGCGCTCGCGGCGGAGGGGGCTTCGCTGATCCTCTCCGGCCGGCGGGAGGCGCTGCTGCGCGAAACCCTGCCGGATGCCGAGATCATTCCGCTCGACCTGACCGACGCCGCCGCGGTGCAGGCCGCGGTCGATCGCATCGGGCCGCTCGACATCCTGGTGAACAACGCCGGCGGCAACCTGTTGCGACGGCACTGGCACCAACTGACCGCCGAGGCGGCGCAGGCCATGCTGGCCCAAAACCTCAACGCGCCCTTCCTCACCTCGCTCGCCGTCCTGCCGGGGATGCGCGCGCGGAAGGACGGGTTGATCGTGCAGATCGCCTCGATGGCGGGCAAGCACACGCATCCCATCTCCGGCCCCGCCTATATCGCGGCGAAGCACGGGCTGGTGGCGCTGTCGGCCAGCATCAACAACGAGCATGGCCAACACGGCATCCGCTCCACCGCGATCTGCCCCGGCGAGGTGAACACCCCCATCCTCGACCTGCGGCCGCAAAAAATCGCGGCGGATGAGTTGGCGCGGATGCTGCAACCCGAGGATATCGCCGCCGCCGTGGTGTTCGTCTGCCGCCAGCCGCCCCGCGTCTGCATCAACGAGATGCTGGTGACGCCGACCCGGAATCGCGCGAATCTTGCCCTGGCCTCCGCCATCGCCGACCTTCCCTGAAAGAGACCATGGCACACTACGTCACCATCCCCATTCCTGCCGCCACGTTGCAGGATCTGGTGCAACGCATCTTCGAGGCTGCGGGCTGTGCCCCCGGCGAAGCCCATCGCGTCGCCGAACACCTGGTCGGCGCCAACCTGGCCGGGCATGACAGCCACGGCGTGGCGCGGGTCCCGCGCTATGTCGAATGGCTGGAGAAGGGGTTCGTGCTGGCCGGCCAGCATGTCGAGACGATCACCGATGGCGGCGCCTTCGTGCTGCTCGACGGCAAATTCGGGCTCGGCCAGACCGTCGCCAAACAGGCGACGTCCCTCGGCATCGCGCGGGCCCTGGCCAATGGCTCCTGCATCGTCGGCCTCCGCCACGCGGGGCATATCGGCCGCGTCGGCGAATATGCCGAACAGGCGATCCGCGACGGCATCCTGTCGATCCACTTCGTCAATGTGGCGGGCAGCGTGCTGGTGGCGCCCTTTGGCGGCGTGGAGCGACGTTTTTCCACCGCCCCCTGCTGCGTCGGCGTGCCGCTGCACGGCAGCCCGGTGGTGCTGGATTTCGCGACGTCGCGCGTCGCCGAAGGCAAGGTGCTGGTCGCCTCCAACGGCGGCAAGGCGCTGCCGGCCGATGCGCTGATCGAACGCGACGGCACGCTGTCGGGCGATCCGCACACGCTGTATGGCGACTACGCCGATATCGGCCCGCGCGACCCCTCGGCCGGGGCCGGCGCCATACGCGCCTTCGGCGACCACAAGGGCAGCGGGCTTGCGATGATCTGCGAACTTTTGGGGGGCGTGCTGACCGGTGGCGGCGCCTGCGGGCCGATCACCGGACGCGGGCGCATCAGCAACGGCATGTTCTCGATCTACCTCAGCCCCAAGCATTTCGGCACCGAGGCCGATTTCCACGCCGCCGGCCGCGCCTATGTGGACTGGGTGAAAAGCGCCGCCCCGGCCGACCCCGACCTGCCCGTGCTGGCCCCCGGCGATTCGGAGGCGCATCTGCGCGCCGACCGCCTGGCCCATGGCGTGCCCCTGCAACCCGATACCTGGGAGGGCATTCGCCGCTGCGCCATCTCCCTTGGCGTGTCCGTCCCATGATCGCCCGCCGCAGCCTTTTGGCCGCTACCCCCGCGCTGCTTCTGGCGGCCCCGGCCCTGGCTTTCCCCGATCGTACGATCACGCTGGTCGTCGGCTTCGCGCCGGGCGGCAGCACAGATATCGCGGCCCGCCTGGTCGGTGACCGGATGCAGTCGCTGCTGCCGAACAACGCCCGCGTGGTGGTGGAAAACCGCGCCGGCGCCGGCGGCACCGTGGCATCGGACTGGCTGCGGCGACAACCCGCCGACGGCCACACCATCATGCTGGTCGAGGCGTCGAGCCATGCCGTCGCGCCCAATGCCATCAACGGCGGCACGCGGTTCGACCCGATCAACGACTACGCCCAGATCGCCATCGTCGGCACCGGGCCGCTGGTGCTGATCGTCACACCCTCCTTCCCCGCGCGCACGCCCGAACAGGCCGTCGCGGCGCTGCGGGCGCTGGGGCCGCAGGGCATCACCTATGCCAGCAGCGGCGTCGGCTCGATCCCGCATCTGGCGGCCGAATTGCTGAAGCTCTCGGTCGGCGGGACCGCGCCTTTCACCAACGTGCCCTATCGCAGCGGCGGGTTGATGGTCGAAGCCGTTGCCAAGGACGAAGGCACCTTTGGCGTCGCGGTGCTGGCGAGTGCGGCGGCGCAGATCCGCGACGGGCGGGTGCGGGGCCTCGCGGTCACCGGCGCGCGGCGCAGCCCGGCCTTCCCCGACCTGCCGACCCTGGCCGAGGGCGCGCTGCCGGGCTTCGATCTCGGCACCTGGAACGTGATCCTGGCGCCCAAGGACACGCCGGCCGAAACCGTCGCGCTGCTGAACCGCGCCGTCACCGGCGCCATCGCCGAACCGGCGCTGCGGCAGCGGTTGCTGGTCGCCGGCGTCGATGCCTGGGAAGGGGCGAACACACCGGCCGATGCGCGGGCCTTCATGGTCGCGGAACTCGCGAAGTTCCGCGATGTCGTCGCGCGGACCGGGGTGCGCCTCGACCCTTGAGCGATCCCGACATCATCGTGGTCGGCGGTGGCAGCGCCGGCTGCCTGCTGGCCGCCCGCCTGTCGGAAGACCCCCGATGCCGCGTGCTGCTGCTGGAGGCCGGGCCATCCGGCGCGCGCGACCCCTGGATCGCGCTGCCCGGCGGCTACGCGAAGCTCTATGGCAGCGGCAAATACGATTGGCGGTATGAGACCGAACCCGAACCCCAGCTGAACGACCGCCGCATCCACTGGCCGCGCGGCCGCGTGCTGGGCGGCAGCGGCAGCGTCAACGGGCTGGTGTTTTTGCGTGGGGCGCCGACCGACTACGACCGCTGGGCGCAGGCCGGGGCGCGCGGCTGGGCCTATGCCGATGTGGAGCCGGTGTTTCGCGCGCTTGAATCCTGGGACAGCGGTGCCGATCCCGCGCGCGGCGCCGATGGCCCGATCCATGTCGCGCAGCCGCGCCGGCTGTCCCCCGCCGCCGCCGCTTTCGTCGAATCGGCCGTGGCCGCCGGCCTGCCTCGGAACCCCGATTTCAACGCCGGCACCCCGATCGAGGGGGCGGGGCGGGTGCAACTCAACACCAATGGCGGCTGGCGGTCCTCCTCGGCGCGCGAAATCCTGGCGCCCGCCATGGGCCGGCCGAACCTGCGCGTCGAAACGGGCGTGCTGACCACGCGCGTCATCGTCGAGCAGGGCCGCGCCGTGGCGGTGCAGACCAATCGCGGCCGGTTTGCGGCGGTCCGGGAAATCGTGCTCTGCGCCGGGGCCATCGAAACCCCGAAACTGCTTTTGCTGTCGGGCATTGGCGATGGCGATGCCTTGCAGGCGATGGGCATCGAGGTGGTCCACCACGCGCCGGATGTCGGCGCCAATCTGCAGGATCATCTGATCGGCAAATGCATCTACCGCACCAAACCCTGCGGCACCCTGAACGAAATCCTCGCCAATCCCCTGCGCCAGGCGAAGATGGGGCTGGACTGGTTGCTGGCCAAACGCGGCCCGCTGGCGATCGGCGCTGGTGAGGCCAATGCCTTTGCCCGCGTCACCCCCGGCGCCGAGGAAGCCGAGGTGCAGTTCCTGTTCGTGAACTTCTCCACCTTCAACTACGCGGATGGTCTGCACCGCTTTCCCGGGGTGATGCTGAACTACGGCCAGTGCCGGCCCGACAGCCGTGGCAGCGTCACGCTGCGCAGCCCCGACGCATCGGACAAGCCGGTGATCCGGGCGAACTACCTGGACCACCCCAATGATGTGCGGGTGATGCTGCTGGGCGCGCATATGGCGCGACGGATCGCGGCGGAAAAACCCTTCGCCGACCTCGCCCTGGAAGAATTGCGTCCCGGCCCCGCGGCACAGGATGACGCGGCCATCCTGGACAACATCCGTGCCACGGCCGGCACCGTCTTCCACCCCTGCGGCACCGCCCGCATGGGCAGCGACGACCGCGCGGTGCTGGACCCGCGGCTGCGGCTGCGCGGGGTTGCGGGGCTGCGGGTGGCCGATGCCTCGGTGTTTCCGCTGATCCCCTCGCCCAATATCCAGCCGGCGGTGCTGATGGTGGCCGAGCGCGCGGCGCGATTCATCTCAGACGACCACCGCGAGGCGTAGCGGCAGCGGCGTCGGGGCATCGGGCAGGGCCAGCCGCAGTCGGGCCTCCAGCACCGCCAGGCCATCGCTGTGCTTGATCGCGATGGTCGATCCGGCGGCTTCCGGCACGGTGTCGAGCCAGGCCTGCACCCGGGCCGCCGCCTGGCCGGTGCCGGCGTGCAGCGCCTGCGCCGCGCGCCGTCGCAAGCCCCGTAGCATCCGTGCCGAGGCGATCACCGCCGGCAGCCGTGCGGCGCGGCGCGCGGCCTCCGTCGCTTCCGGCCGGTCGAGGTTCGGGGGGCGATGCAGGCTCGGCAGGGTGGCACCGCTCGCCAACCCCGCGCGCGCGAATGCCGCGTCGGCGGGGGAGGTTGTGCCCTCGGCACCCGCCCCCCAGCCATCCTCGGCCACGGCTGCGGCAATCCGCCCCGCCACCGCCCAGCCGTTGCCCACCGCAAGCGCCAGAAAGCGGCTGCTGCCATCGGCGCGCAGCGCGCGGAACGGCGCGAAGGCCGGGCTTTCGTGCCCCCCCGCCGCCAGCAACCCGGGCGCCGCCCCGGCCACCACGGCGCAGAGCAGGCTTTCGCCGATTACCGCGAGGCCCCGCAGCACGGCGATGTCCTCGGCCTCATGCCCCAAGGGGCGGTCCAGCAGCAGCACGGCCGGCGCCAGGCCCTCGGCGTCGGCGTGTTCCATGATGTGCATCAGCGCGCTGTCCTCGGGCGGCGTGCCGCGGCCGAGGTCGCGTTGCAACTCGCGCGCCGAGACCGGCAGCAGGGCCGCCTCGGCGCCGCTGTCCAACAGGTCGCGCAGCGCCTGCCAGCGGCCGCGGGCAGCGATGAAGGCGGGGTGGGTGACGATGGCATCGGTCAGGGCGGCGATGCGGGCGTCGATCGCGAACAGGTCGGCGGCACGCGGGTCGATGCCGGCGGTTTCGCGCTGGCGGGCCTCGGTTGCCGCGAAGACGGCGGCCAGCGGGTCAGTGTCCTCGGTCATCGCGCTCTCCTGCGGCGGACGAATCCCGCCCTATGTGCTGGTCGCCGCCGGCGCCACGGCCCCGACCAGCCGCCGCACGGCCGCCACCAGCCGGGGCGAATCCCACACCGCGGCGCCCTCCAGCCGCGCGCGTTCCCGCCCGCCGCGGTCCACGATGATCGTCGTCGGCAGGCCGCGCACGCCGAGCGCCCGACCGACCGCGCCGCGCGGGTCGAGCCAGATGCCAAGGTTCCGCAACTGCGTGCGTTCGTAGAACGGCGCCACCTGCGCCCGCCCGCCGCGATCGGACGACAGCGGCAGCACCACGATGCCATGCGGGGCGACCAGCCCGGCCAGGCGGTCGAGCGCCGGCATTTCCGCAACGCAAGGCGGGCACCAGGTGGCCCATAGGTTGATCACCATGCCCCGACCGGCAAAGGCGGCGGGGCCGGAGGCCGCCCCGTCGGCGTCGGTCCAGCCCAGCCCCTCGGGCAGCGCGCGGGGGGCGAATTCGGTCAGGGCCTCCGACCCGTCGCGTTCGGCGGCCGATGCTGGACGCGCGGCCCCGCCCATGGTGAGAGTGCCCGCCAGGGACGGCATCATCAGGGCCTGCATCGCATGACGGCGGGTCACGAACAGCACGGGGCATCTCCTTCAAGTGACGAACAACGCAAGCCTGGGCAATTCACAATGGGGCGGGCGCTACGCCGCCGGCCCTTCTGCCATCATGACCGCGATCAATGCCAGCATCGGCTTCGACCGCAAGATGTGGCGCCAGGACATCCGCGGCAGCCTCGCCCATGCCGCCATGCTGCAACATGTGGGCATCCTGACCGCGGATGAGGAGACCGCGATCCGCTACGGCCTCGGCGCCATCGCCGCCGAGATCGAGGACGGCACCTTCGTCTTCTCCGAAGCGCTG
>JBBRWI010000139.1:0-10409 GCA_038249305.1 Acetobacterales bacterium | reverse complement strand
GGCCGCCCGGTCAGCCGGGACACCGCCTGCCAGCGCAGGAAGCGCCAGACGGCGGCCCAGGGCGCCTGGCCTGCCAGCGGATGCGCCCGGATGTGGCGCAGCAATCGGACCAGCGTGGCCATTGGCACGGTTCGTGGCGGTCAGGCGTGGATATCGACGCCATGGCGGGCCGCCAGGTCCAGCACGAACTGCCAAGCCACGCGGCCCGACCTGGCGCCGCGACCGACCTGCCAGGCCTGGGCCTCGCGCCGCAGCACCTCGGGCGCGACGTCGATGCCATGGGCCGCGGCATAGGCTTCGACCATGGCGAAGAAGGTCGGCTGGTCGCAGTTGTGAAAGCCGATCCACAGCCCGAAGCGGTCGGACAGGCTGACTTTTTCCTCGACCGATTCGGCGGGATTGATCGCGGTCGAGGTCTCGTTCTCGATCATGTCGCGCGGCATCAGGTGGCGACGGTTCGATGTCGCGTAGAACAGCACATTCGCCGGGCGGCCCTCGATGCCGCCATCCAGCACCGACTTCAGCGCCTTGTAGTCGGCATCCTCGCGTTCGAACGACAGGTCGTCGCAGAACACCAGGCATTTCTGGTCGTGGCTGCGCAGGTGGTTCAGCAGTTCCGGCAGGGTGCGGATGTCCTCCCGCGCGATTTCGATCAGCGCGACGCTGCCCGGGATATCCGCGATGGTGGCGGCGTGCGCGGCCTTGACCAGCGAGGATTTGCCGGTGCCGCGCGCGCCCCACAGCATGGCGTTGTTTGCCGGCAGGCCGCGGGCAAAGCGCCGCGTATTCTCCACCAGCAGGGCCTTCTGGCTTTCGATGCCCTTCAGCAATCCGATCTCGACGGCGGCGACTTTCCGGACGGGCGAAAGCCGGGCCGGCGAGGGGTGCCAGACGAAGGCATCGGCGCCCGTCGGGGAGGGGGGTGGCGGCGGTGCGGGGGAGAGGCGTTCGAGGGCCTCGGCGATCCGGGTCAGCAGCAGCAAGTCCAAGTCGGAATTCCAGGATTGACGGGAAGGTCGCGGAGGTTAGGTTCCGCCGCGAAACCCCACAAGCCGGAGCCCCCGTCCCATGTTCATCTCGCCTGCCTACGCCCAGGACGCCGCCGGCGCCGGCGGCATGGTGATGCAGCTCGCCCCGCTGATCCTGATCTTCGTGGTGTTCTACTTCCTGCTGATCAGGCCGCAGCAGAAGAAGATGAAGGACCATCGCAAAATGCTGGGCGAGCTGAAGCGCAACGACCGGATCATCACCTCGGGCGGCATCGTCGGGCGCATCGCCACGGTCAAGGACGGTTCGGAGGAGATCGAGGTCGAGATCGCGCCGAACGTGAAGGTGCAGATCGTGCGCGGCACCATCGCCAGCGTGATCCGCCCCGAGGCTGCCAACGACGCGGCGCCGGCCAAGGGGTGACGCCCGCACCGGCCCTGCGCCGGCTGCTGTTCCTGTCGCTGTTCCTGTCGCTGTTCCTGTCGCTGTTCTGCGGCGGCCCGGCCGTGGCGGCGCTGGATGAAGCGCCGGGCTTCTACGTCGGGCGCCCCATCCTGGCGCTGGCGGGGCACCCCGATGCGGTCGCACTGCTGCGGCAGGTTTCGGGCGGCCAGCAGCGGGCGCTGGCGGCGGCCCTGCGGGCGCCGGGGCCGCCGATTGCGCTGGCCGATGGGCGCTATCTTTTCGCCCATGCCTGCCTGGCCACCGGCTGCGCGATGGATGGGGTGTTCTTCGGCTTCGATGTGACGGCGTCGCGGCTATACCTGCTGCTGAACCGCGATGGCACGCATGTGCTGCAGGTGCCGCCGCGCGGTGCGATTTGGCCGGCGGCACTGGCAGACCCGGTGGCCGCCTTCGGCGCGGCGCCGCGGCGTTTGACCTTCGAGGCGCCGTAGCAGGACCGACGACCACAGCGGTCCACCGGACTCCGGAATCGCCGCTCTGGGCACATGACAGGGATATGTGGCCGACATTGCCGAAGACCGGAGCAAGCCGGGTAGGCAGAGATTACCTACCGAGGCCAAAGTTCGTCCAGGCACAGAAAGCCAAGCCGGGACGGGTCGTATCGCGGCGGGCCGAGACAGGGATGCCCCTCGACTCGGTCACGCTTCGGTAGATCCAGAAACGGGGACGGAGAGCGCCGGTCGGGAACGCAGACCCAAGGCGAAAACGACCGGAATGGATGGAGCGGGTGAGGGGAATTGAACCCCTGACATTCAGCTTGGGAAGCTGACGTTCTACCTCTGAACTACACCCGCGCTCCGTCAATTCAACATATCCGGAGGGCGCCCCGGGGGCAAGCGATAGGTGCGAAGCAGACCGAAAGTTCAAGGAACAGGCCGGTTTCCACGTCGCGTCGATCCAAGCGAATAGTGGGTGCTGAGCTTAACCAGACGGTGCCGATCAATGGGGGCTGGCAGGAAGTGGCCCGTTCGGCAACCAGAAGACGGTTGCAGGCCGACCACGCCGAAATGGCGGCATACCATTGTCCAGCGTAAGATGCGCTTTCCGAAGTTCGACGTGTAGCGTTCGCCGCCGATCTTAGGACCGATGAAAGCGCGGACGCGATGGGCAAACTCTTTGACAACCCTTGGCGTCCCCAGGGGGATTCGAACCCCCGTTACCGCCGTGAGAGGGCGGTGTCCTAGGCCTCTAGACGATGGGGACGTGTCGAGGGAAGCGCCTGTTACCCCTTGCGCCCCGACGGATCAACCCCGCCTCCTGGCCCGGCTTTTGCCGCCGCATACCGCCCCGTACGGCACGCATCCGAACAGAACCTGACCTCCGCCCAGCTCCTTGCCCATTTCTTGCGCCACGCAAACGGCCGCCCGCAGGCGGCACAAATTTTCTGTGGCAGGGTCGCCTTGTCATGCGCCAAGGCTAGTCGCCCAGCCGCATTTCGCCGACGATCGTTCCGCGCCGGGCATCCACCAGCACCACCCGGTCGCCATCGGCCCGCCTGACCCAGACCGCCAACCGCCCCTCGACCGCGGTCACGCCGCCGATGCTGCTGCCGGCGGGCTGGCGCAGCGCCACGTCCAGTCGCGCTGCGGCGTCACCGCCCCCCCCGGTGCGCTGGACGATCAGCACAACCAGCGTCACGGTGCCCGCGACGATCAACACCCCCATCAGGGCCACCAACACCTTGAGCGCGCCCACAACACCTCCCGCAATCCACGGCTTGCCTGCCGGGGTGATAGGCGGGCGACGGCGCGGCCGCGTCAACCCGCGATGACCGCCGACCACACCATCTTCCTCGGCTTGCGCGGCCTGCCGCCTGGGTCGGCGCCCGGAAGGGCTTCGGCTACCGCCCCGCCCCGCTCCCCCTCGGCGCGGCGCGGGCGAAGCCTGGCGGGTGAACGACGGCTGGGGGCCATGCCGCCGGCGACGATGTGTTGCGCGGCGTGGCCCGCACCGCGCGCGCGGCCCTGCGGCGGTAGGACGTCTTGGGGCGCGTGCGCCGGTCCTGCCGGGGCTGACCCCCTTACAGGCCCTGCCGGCGGTCGATAGGCTGCGGCAGGCGGTGGCCGAGCGCCATCTCGGCGCGCCCCCCACCTTCTCGGCCGGCATCGCCACGATCGAGGGTGATGCCCTGGAAGCCACCTGCACCGTGGCGGATGCCGCCCTTACTGCCGCCAAGGTCGCCGGGCGGAACCGCGCGCTCATTGCCGCCTGACGGCCCCGTGCGGTCTGGCGCCGGGCCGCGCTGGACGATCGGCACAACCGGGACCACCCTGGACAATCCATGAACCTCCCGGCCGCAACCCACAGCCTGACGGCGCAGACCGAACACGCCGGGTTGCGCCTCGACCGCTTCTTCACCGATGCGGTGGACGGCCTGTCCCGCTCGCGCGTCAAGGCGCTGATCGAGGCGGGGCACGCGACCTGCGACGGCAAGCCGCTGCGGGCGCCGGCCGATGCCATCCGCCCGGGCGCCACCTACGTCCTGACCGTGCCGCCGCCGACCCCGGCGACACCCCAGGCGCAGGACATCCCGCTCACGATCCTGTTCGAGGACCCCTACCTCATCGTGCTCGACAAGCCGGCCGGGCTGGTGGTGCACCCGGCACCCGGCAACCTCGACGGCACGCTGGTCAACGCGCTGCTGTCGCATGCCGGCGACGACCTGACCGGGATCGGTGGGGAAGCCCGGCCCGGCATCGTGCATCGCCTGGACAAGGACACCTCGGGCGTCATGGTCGTGGCGAAGTCGGAAGTCGCGCACCGCCGCCTGTCCGAAGCCTTCGCCAACCGCGACCTGGACCGCGACTACCTGGCCCTGGTCTGGGGCCTGCCGAGCCCCGTGGCGGGGGAGGTCGAGGCCGCGATCGGTCGCCACGCCACCGACCGCAAGCGCATGGCGGTGGTCGGCGCGGGGGGCGCGCGGGCCGGCAAGGCGGCGCTGACGCGCTACGCCACCGAACGCGCCTGGGGCAACGCCTGCGCTTTGCTGCGCTGCCGGTTGGCGACAGGGCGCACGCACCAGATCCGCGTGCACCTGAGCCATACGGGCCATCCGCTGGTCGGCGACCCGGTGTATCTGCGCCGCACGCCGGCCGCGGCCCGGGGGTTGGGCGCGGTCCCGCGTGAGGCGCTGCTGGCCTTCCCCCGCCAGGCGCTGCATGCCGCGAGCCTGGGCTTCCGGCATCCGATCACGGGGCAGGCCCTGTCTTTCGCCACACCCGTGCCGCCGGACATGCAGGCGCTGCTGGATACCCTGGACGCTTCTTAACTTGCTGTTAGGGCAAGTGTGTCATGGCCTTGTTTCGGCCGGATCGGCGCACCACTTGCGCTGGGCTTGGGAATTCATGCGGGCCGTGAGCCTTGGGCCCGCAACGCACGGTTACAGTTGGTATCACATTTGTTACTCATGGATTGCTTGCCCCCGGCTCCTACATCTGTGTAATCTTCTGCCATTGGCGAAGCTCTGGTGCCGCTCAAAACGCCGCGATCCGAAAATGTTTGTCCCGTCGTGACCGGGGCCCTGATCGCGCGTTAGGGCCAGAGATCGCCCGATGTCCAACACCCTGGGCATCGACCACCGGCCAGATCGGGCCCCGCCGTCACGGGGTGGTCCGCTGGCCCAGGAGGATTGTCCATGGCGGCTCTCGCCCTGCCCATCGCACCCGAAGGCAACCTCTCCCGCTATCTGCAGGAGATCCGTAAGTTCCCGATGCTGACGCCGGAGGAGGAACTCTCCCTCGCCAAACGCTGGCGCGACAATGAGGATCACCCGGCGGCGCACAAGCTTGTCACGTCGCATCTGCGGCTCGTGGCCAAGATTGCCATGGGCTACCGTGGCTACGGCCTGCCGGTCGGGGAACTGATCTCCGAAGGCAATGTTGGCATGATGCAGGCGGTCAAGCGCTTCGACCCCGATCGTGGGTTCCGTCTGGCGACCTATGCCATGTGGTGGATTCGTGCGGCGATCCAGGAGTACATCCTGCACTCCTGGTCGCTGGTGAAGATGGGCACGACCGCGGCCCAGAAGAAGCTGTTCTTCAACCTGCGCCGGCTGAAAGGCCAGATGGCGGCGTTGGAGGAAGGCGACCTTCAGCCCGAACAGGTGGCCAAGATCGCCCATACGCTACAGGTGCCCGCGCAGGACGTGATCTCGATGAACCGGCGCCTTGCCAGTTCCGACAACAGCCTGAACGCCCCCCTGCGCGCCGATGGCGATGGGGAATGGCAGGACTGGCTGGTGGATGACAGCGACAGCCAGGAAACCGAACTGGCCGAGCGCGAGGACATGGGCAACCGGCGCGACCTGCTGAACGGCGCGCTGAAGACCCTGAACGAGCGGGAGCGCCACATCCTGATCGAGCGCCGCCTGAAGGACGAGCCGACGACGCTGGAGGAACTCTCCCAGCAGTACAACATCAGCCGCGAGCGGGTGCGCCAGATCGAGGTGCGCGCGTTCGAGAAGCTGCAGAAGAGCATGAAGCAGCAAGTGGTGGAGCGCAGGCTTTCGGTCGGCTGAGCGGACGTCAGGATTCACCCACGACGGCGGCCGGGGGAAACCCCTGCCGCCGTTGTCATGCCCGGGGGTGATGACGGCGATGCGCCATGGCGATTGGACCGGGCCATGGCGGGGGGCCATTTCCCTCGCCCCAGAGGAGCCACGCCATGACCACCCCCGCCCCCAGCCTGCGCATCGGCCACGTCCACCTCAAGGTCGCCGACATCGAGCGCGCCTTGGGTTTCTGGCGCGACGTGATCGGCCTGACGGTAATGCACCGGGCCGGCAGCCGCGCGGTGTTCCTGTCCGCCGACGGCTACCACCACCACATCGCCCTCAACACCTGGGAGAGCCTGGGCGGCAGCCCGCCGGCCGACCATGCGACGGGGCTGTACCACGTGGCGCTGCTCTACCCGGACCGCGCAGCCCTGGGCGCCGCCCTGGCGCGCGTGCTGGCGGCGGGCATCGCGATCGAAGGCGCCAGCGACCATGGCGTCAGCGAGGCGGTGTACCTGCGCGACCCTGATGGCAATGGCGTCGAGCTCTATCGCGACCGCCCCGCCGCCGATTGGCGGCATGAGGCGGATGGCCAACTGGCGATGGGCAATGCCAGGCTCGATCTGCCGGCGCTGTTGGCTGAGGCGGGGGCCTAAAGCAATATCGGATCAGATGGAATCATCTGATCCGATTTCTTGCTCTAGAAGGCCCCGGATGAACTGGGTCGCGCCTTAAGAGGGGCGTGGCCCCTTTCAATCTCTCCCCACCAAGGGGTGGTGGCCCTTTAATTCCCACGACATTTGGTAAGGCCGTTACCTTCATCAAGGGCGCTTCATGCCCCTTCCTTTGTTTTGCCAATACTCCGCCGATCAAGGGGCGGCTGCCCCTGGTGGGGGAGGTGTGGAGGGGGCCACGCCGTCTCCACGGCGCAACCCCGTATTCAACGGCCCGTCAGAACCTCACGATCAGATCGACCCAGGCGTCGGGCAAGGCCGCGGTCGCCACGGCCTCGATCCGTTTGTCGAGGCCCGTCAGCACCAGCACCCCGAACAGTGCCAGCGCCCCGCCGAGCACCGGCCGCGCTGCCCCGCCGGCTGCCCCCATCCGCTTGCGCAAGCCAGGTGCTGCGCCCCGCGCCGCATAGCCCAGCACCAGCAGCGGCAGCGCAGCACCCAGCGCGAAGACCAGCATCGTCGCCGCCGCGCGAGGTGCCGTCGCAGCCTGCGCCGACAAGGCCACCGCCGCCCCCAAAGCCGGCCCGGTGCAGGGCGCCCAGGCCAGGCCCAGCACGGCACCCAGGGCGAACTGCCCGCCCGCGCCCCGCGCCGACATGCGGGCGGCAAAGGCGGTGATCGGCTGGATCGCATGCTCGGCCGCTGCGGAAAGCCGCGCCGCCACCCCCGCCGCCAGCAACGCCAGCCCCGCCACCAGCATCAACACCGCCGCGCCCACGCGCAGCACCTCGGCGTCCAGCCCGACGGCAAAACCCGCCAGGCCCAGCACCATTCCGGCCGCGGCGAAACTCAGCGCCAGCCCCGCCGCCAGGGCCAATGGCCCGAAGCGATGCTCAGCCCCCGCCGATGCCAGCACGATCGGCAGGATCGGCAGCACGCAGGGCGACAGGCTGGCGAGGATCCCCGCCAGCCCCGCCAGCAGAATCGCGGTCACCTACAGGGCGCGGAACAGCAGGTCGCGGATTGCCGCCGGGTCGGTGACGCCGGTGGCGCGGCCGCGTTCCTCGGTGCCCTTAAAGGCGATCAGGGTCGACTGGGTGCGCACGTTCAGCCGGCGCAGCACGTCCTTCTGGCTGTCGAAATCCACGCTCAGCAGCACCGCGTCGCCCATCCGCGGATCGGCCGCGACGGCGTCCACATGCGGCTTCTGGGCGCGGCAGGTGGGGCACCAGGGTGCGGTGACCTCGATCAGGATCGGCCGCCCGGCGGCCTGCGCCGCGGCGAAGCCCGCGTCCGTAAAGGCCTGGCGATCGGCCGCCCGGGCGTGGCCCATGGTCAGCAGGATGGCCGGCAGGATGGCGGCAAGGGCGCGACGACGCATGGGGGAAGGCTCCTGGGGGATTGCAGACCCACTTTTCGCCCCACCTCGCCCGCTGGTTACGGCCGGGCGAAAAGAAATTCCCGCCCCATCACCGCATCCTGACCCCGGCCTCGCCCCGCGACGCGGCCTCGGCCATGAGTTTCTGTTCGGCGACAGCGCCCTCGGCGTCGGTGAAGAAGGTGAAGACCGCCAGCCGCCGCCCCGCGGTGACCGGCATCGCCGCATGCAGCAGGTCGCAGCAGAAGATGGCGCAGCCACCGGCCTCAGGCGCATAGTCATCGGTCCCGAATTCGGGGAAGCGCAGCGTGCCGCCCTGATAGGCCCCGGTGTTCAGGTTCAGGCTCATCGCGAAGCGCCGGTGCGCGGTATAGGGCGTGCGGTTGTCCCGGTGCGCCCCAAAGGCCCCGGCGTCGGCGGCGTCGTAGCAGCCGATCCGCGGTGCCTCGAACCGCGCCGCGCGGAAGCGGAAGGCCCGCCACATCTCGGCCAGTACCCGCCGCTCGATCCGGCTCTGCACCCGCCCATACAGCGCGCGGTCGTCGAGCATGACATCCGTGCGCCGCTTGATCCCCGCCGCCGCCGTTGCCCCGCCGGCCGCCGAGGCCACCCGGTCGCGGGATTTCTCGCCCTGTTCCCAATGCGCGATCAGGTCGGCGACCAGGCCCGGGTCCAGCACGCCAGGGATCAGCAGCACCGGCGCCAGGGCGCGGGTGGGGGCGGCAGCGATGCTCGCCAGGGCTTCGGCCAGCGCCCCGTCGCCCGTCCCGCAGAACCCCAGTTTTCCCCGCGGGGTCAGGGTGATGACACCGCCCCCGGGCAGGCCGAAGGCAGCGAAGAGCCGTCGCTCCGGATCGAACAGCCGCACCGGCCCCGGCACATCCATCCGCCCATCCGGTGCCGCCGCATGCACCGCATGGAGCACGACCCCCGGCGGCACTTCGGCCAGCACCGCCCCCGCATCCGGCCGCAGCAACAGCACCCGGTGCTGCCCCGCGATCGACTGATGCGCCAGATCCACCACCTGCCCCGCCGCATCGGGCAGGCTGATGGGCGGCAGGTGGTCGCCGGGGACGAAGGGGATCACGGTGGACATGCTGCCATGTTCCCATCCCGCGGCGCCCGGTCATAGGCCCCCCTACAGCATCCGGTCCGCCAGCGGCGGCAGGAAGCTGTCGGTATAGACCTCGTCCACGCTCGGCTTGCGGGCCAGGTTGAAGGTCGCAACGATGCCGTCGATCTGGCGCTGCAACCGCGGTGCCTCGACATGGGACAGGCCGCGGGCCTTGACCGTGTCGTTCACCATCATCTCGTCGAAGGTCACCTGCTGGCGTTCGGTTTCCAGCGGCACGTTGGTCAGCGTTTCCCGCTGCGCCAGGAACTGGATCGCCTGGGCGGGGTTCTTGTAGGTCCAGACGCTGGCCTTGATCAGCGCGCCGACGGCGGCCCGGATCGTCTCCGGCCGATCGCGCAGCACCTGGCGCGTGGTCAACAAGCCCGAGCCATAGAAATCCATGCCGTAGTTCTTGTAGCGGAAGATGCGCTGGGCCGGCCAATCCATCCCCAGCCCCTTCAGCGACAACCCCGTCGAGGTGATGAACCCCGTGATCCCATCCGCCCGGCGCTGCACCAGCATCGGCTCCCGCAGTTCCGGCGAGACGCTGTTCCACGACACGCGGCCCGCATCGAAGCCGGCGTAGCGCGCGAAGACCGGGAAGATCTGCCGGCCCCCGTCGAACTCCGGGGCAGCCAGGGTCTTGCCTTCGAGCATCTTCGCATCGGTGATCGGGCCATCGGCGCGGACCGTGCAGCAGGCCGGCGACTGGTCGTAGATCATCGCCACGCAGACCAGGTTGCGGTCCGGATTCTCGGCCATGAAGCGGATCGCCGGCGTCATGTCGCCGATGCCGATGTCGTAGGTGCCGGCGGCGATATCGACCGGCACGCGGCCCGAACCGAAGCCGCGGCTGGTCACGATATCCAGCCCCGCATCGCGGAAGATGCCGTGGCGTTCGCCGGCGGCGGCAAAGGCGTAGGAGCCGTGGAAAATCCAATCCAGGCTGAAGCGCACCCGCTGCAACTGCGCGTGCCCGATACGCGGGGCGGCGAGCAGGGCAGCGCCGGCGGCGAAGGCTGCGCGTCGGGTCAGGGTCATGCTGGGGTCTCCGTTCATGGGATGGCGGTCAGGTGGGACGGCATCTGGCCGGGGTTCAGCAGGCCGTGCGTATCGACCAGCGCCTTGCAGCCCGGCTGGTCGCCGGGCGCGCGCTATGGCGGCTGCCATCCTCGACCGTCCCGACATGCGGGTTGGCGACGGAAATGCCGGCGGCGATGGCGATGACATCCGCCTCGTCGCGCGGGCGGGCGACGACATCGGCGGATTTGCGACGGAACACCCGGTTGAGGATCGGGC
>JBBRWI010000138.1:0-10417 GCA_038249305.1 Acetobacterales bacterium | reverse complement strand
GGCCAGGATACTCGCGCACCCAACCCTCGATCACCGCATTGATCGTGGCCGTCGCCGCCGGCACATCGATGGTGCCGTCGGGGGCGCGCGGCAGGATGATTTCCTCCGTCAGGTCCAGCCGGATGCGGCCACCGGGCAGCCGTACCGCGCGCGTGCCATGAACCGGCACATCGAACCGCCCGGCAAGATTAGCCAGCAGCGGATTGGCAGCGCAGTCCCGCCCCAAAAAAGTGATGCGCGGGCCGCGCCCGAACCGCTGGTCCACCAACATGCCGACATGCATCCCAGCGCCGACTGCCTTGGCCATCCGCGTCGGCGCCATCAGCCCGGCGGGGATCAGTGTGCCCATCATCGGTTCGCGCAGCGCCAGGATATCGGCGGCGACGCGCTTGTTGTTCGGCGTGCGGTAGAGCACCGCCGCCGGCAAGCCCAGCGCATGCGCAGCGACCGCTGGCAATTCCCAGTTCGCCAGATGGGCCGCAAAAATCAGCGCGCCGCGCCCGTCCTCGGCCAGGGCCTGGAACCGGGCGGAGGTTTCCGGTGAGCAGAACACCCGCCGATCCGGGCGTTGCGGGTTTTCAGGGTCCAAGTCCCACAGGGTTTGAAGGTGCACGTATTCGCAGGCGGTGCGGCCAAGATTGTCCCAGGCCTGCCGCGCAACCGAACGGTGCCAGGACGCATCGGCGTGGTGGAACGACGCTCGGATATTGTCCATAGCGATGCGATGCGCCGGTGTCAGCGGGCCCAGGCTGCGCGCGACAGCGGCACCCATGCGCGGGGCGAGGTCCGGTCCCAACAGGCGCAGCAGCCAGAAGACCAGCCGAACCAGGGCGGCAACAAGCCGATCCATCCGATCAGAGGGTCACGACGATCTTGCCGAAGACCCGGCGGGTTTCCAGCCGGTCCAGCCCTTCGGAAAAGCGCTCCAGCGGCACCACGGTGTCGAGCACCGGCAGCAGGCCGCCTTCCATCTTGGCCAGGCCATCGGCGATGTTGCGCATCGCTGCGCCGAAGGACCCGAAGATATGCAACTGCCGCTGGAACAGCATCATCAGGTTGGTTTCGGCGGACACGCCGGACGTGCTGCCGCAGGTCACCAGGCGCCCGCCCATCCGCAGCGACAGCAGCGATCCCGCCCAGGTATCCGCGCCCACATGTTCGAACACCACATCGACGCCGCGCTTCTGGGTCACGCGCCGGGCAATGGTGGAAAAGTTCTTCGTGGAATAATTCACCACGTGATCGGCGCCGAGCACCGTGGCCTGGGCGCATTTTTCATCCGACCCCGCGGTCGCGATCACCGTGCAGCCCATGGCTTTGGCAACTCGGACCGCCACCGTGCCGATGCCGCTGCCGGCGGCATGGATCAGGATGGTCTCGCCGGGTTTCAGTCTCGCATTGTCGAACAGCATATGTTCAACGGTGGAGAAGGTGACCGCGGCGCAGGCTGCGTCTTCCCAGGCGATCGACCTGGGCACGCGCACCATCAGCCGCGCCTGCACGTTGCAGAACTCGCGCGCAAAGCCGTCCACATGGAAGCCCATGATGCCGGAGACTTGTTCGCAGAGATTATCGTGACCACTGGTGCAGGCGTCGCACACGCCGCAGGTCAGCGCACCATAGGGGGCCACATGGTCGCCTACGGCCCAATCGGTGACCTCGGCCCCGATTGCGACGATCTCACCGGCTGCCTCGACACCGACGCAAATGGGCAGTTCGCGCTTGGCAAAGGCCATGCCGCGCCAGCCCCAGACGTCGATATGGTTCAGCGCGATGGCGTGGATGCGCAGTTGCACCTCGCCCGGACCGGGTGGGGCCGGGGCGGGGATGTCGTCGATCCGCAGGTCGCGGTCGCCATGCAGGCGCAGCGCGCGCATCAGGACGGTTCCGCCGCCAGTACCAGGCACACGTTCTGCCCACCGAAACCAAAGGAATTGGACAGCACCGCCCGCACCCTGGCCGGGCGCTGCACATTCGGTACGACATCCAGCGTGATGTTGGGGTCCGGCTCGTCATAGTTGATGGTCGGAGGCAGTACCTGGTCGCGGATGGTCAGCAGGCTGAAGGCAGCCTCCAACGCACCGGCTGCCGATAGTGTGTGCCCGATCATCGACTTGTTGGACGAGATCGGCGGCGGCGTGTCACCGAACACGGCGTGCATACCAAAGGTTTCCATCTTGTCGTTTTCCGGGGTGCCGGTGCCGTGGCCGTTGACGTAGTCGATCTGGTCGGGCCGCAGCCCGGCATCGGCCAGGGCGTTGCGCATGGCGCCGAGTATGGCGGTGCCATCGGGGTTGCTGCGGGTCCGGTGGAAACTGTCAGCGCGCTCGCCGCAGCCCAGCACAATGCCGATGATGTGCGCACCACGGGCGCGGGCGGCGTCGAAGTTCTCCAGCACCAGGGCCGAGGCGCCTTCGGACATGACAAAACCGTCGCGCGATTTTTCGAAGGGGCGGGACGCCCTGGTCGGCTCGTCGTTGCGGGTGGAGAGCGCGGAGAGCAGCGAGAAGCGGATCAGTGCCTCGGCATGCACCGAGCCGTCGGCGCCAGCCGCGATGCAGGCATTGCAATCGCCGCGCTGGATGGCTTCCACGCCGAGCTGGATCGCGCTGGCGCCCGTGGCGCAGGCTGTGGTCAAGGTGATCGGAGCACCGCGCGTGCCGAAACGGTCGGCCAGCCGTTCCGCGACACCGCCGAACAGGTACATCTCATAGATGTCGGTCCGGCCTGCCGCCGCATTCACCATGGCAGGATACCCCGGGCTGTTCGCTCGACGGGCGAGATCCAAGCGCGTGGGCCATTCGACATCGACCGGCGGCATGCCGACGAACAGCGGGCCCGGAAAGGCGCCGGGACTGCCAAGCCCTGCCTCGGTCAAGGCCTCGTCGATCGCGAAGACGGCCATGCGTTCGACGCGCTCGGGGCTGGACCACGGATTGCCGGGCACATCGACGGTGCCGGCGATTGTGGTACGCAGGTGGTCGGTCGGGAAACGGGTAATGCGCCGTATGCCGGACTGGCCGCCACGGATGGCGGCCCAGTTCAGGGCGGTGCCGAAACCCAGCGAGGTAACGGTGCCAATGCCGGTCACCGCAACCAGCGGACGGCCGAAACTATCCTTCATGGCTGGCCCCCCGCGACCGGGGAGAGCAGCGCCAACGCCTCCCCCCGCCATTGCCCGACGCCGGTGACCAGCATCGCATCCGGCACCACGTCACCGCGATCGGCGGGGTCCAGCGGGGCGGGCATGTCGCGGTGCGACAAGGCGAGCGCTGCCAGAGCGACATGCGCCGGGAAGGAAGCTTCGACCCCATGCCCGATGCGAGAGGCCGGGGTGCGCACGGCATCGGCGCCAACCCCCGCAACAAAGGCCTGCTCCTCCGCCGTCGCGGGGTCGGCCCCGGTCGCCCCGGAAATCACCCCGAGCCGCCCAGGCACGCGCCGGGGCGACAGGCGGGACCACAAGCCGTCGAAGCTGGCCCGCACATCGCCGGGCGCGCGTCGGTGGCTGGCATCGGTCGCCACCCCATCCAGCCGTGCCAGGGCGCGGGCGCCACGGGCCACCGCATGGGACTGGGTTTCCAGCACCAGGAAGGCCGCCATGCCGCCCAGCACCAAGCCGCCGTCGCGCCGTTCGCTGATGGGCTTCCAGTCGTGCTCCCACAGCACGCCCCCAGGCCTGTAGAGCATCAGCATGTCCCAGCGCGCCGCGATAAAGGCGCCGCCGACCAGGGCGATGCCGCCGCGGCCTTCAGCCAGCCGTTCCGCCGCGATGCGGATCGAATCGGCCGCGGCCTGTTCTTCGCCCATGAAGGTGCGGGACGACCCGGTGACGCCGTGCACGATCGAAATGTTGCCGGCCAGCAGGTTGGACAGTTGCGCCAGGAACAGCGTTGGCCGCAGTCCAGTGCCCAGCCGCTCGTTCAACAACGGCCCGGGTTCGGCGAGTGTCGCCAATTCGCCGGCCACCGCTTCGTCCAGCATGATGTCCCGCTCGCCGCCGCCGGCGGCAACGATCAGGTGCATGTCGGCGACCAGGCCGCGCGCATCGGCGTGGTCCAGCGCCAGCCCCGCGGCATAGGTGCCGACGCGCTGCCAGGGCTCCATCTGGCGCTGGTCACCCTTCTTCGGGATCTGACGGTCGAGGTTCAGCGCTGGCAACGGATGCACGGGGATGGGTGCGAACCCGACCTCATCCAGAACGGGCCTGCCCTCGGGGTCGCGCAACGCCGCCCAGTTCGCGTCCAGGCCCTCACCCAGCGAGGTGACCAGGCCGATGCCGGTGATCAGCACTGGCTGGCGGGTCATGCGGTGACTGGCCCTGGCAAGCCGATCTCGGCAGCGCGGGCGCGCATCGAGGCAGCGATGGTGTCGTTCGGGAAGGGCATGGTTCGCAGTATCAGTTCGGCATCGGCGATGCGCTTGCCTTCCGACGTAATGCGCGCCTCGGTGACCGCGAACCCTGAACCGTCATGCGCCAGTCGCGCCGTGACATCGAGCGCTGCACCCGGGCCGACGAAGGCGCGGAACTTGGCTTCCTTGACCGTCATCAGGAAGGGCATGCGGCCGAAACCCTGCAACCCGATCAGCAGCCAGCCGCTGGCCTGCGCCATGGCTTCGATCAGCAGCACCCCTGGGACCAGCGGGTGGCCGGGGAAGTGGCCCTCGAAGACCGGCGAGGCGTCAGGGACATGGGAGGCCACCGTGATGGTGTCGCCGTGAAGGGACACCACCCGGTCCACCATCTGGAAGTATTCAAGACGCACCGACGTGCTGGCCGGTTCAGCCCTGCTTCGCGGCGACGAGTTCCTCGACCCGCATAGCAAGGTTCTTCATCACGAAGTAGCGGTCTGGCGGTGCCTCGCCGGCGTTGACTTCCTGAGTCCACTTCTCGACCGGCACCTTGATGCCAAAAGCCTTGTCAATGGCGAAGACGATGTCGAGGAAATCGAGGCTGTCGATGCCCAGATCGTCGATGACATGGCTGTCCGGCATGATCTTGTCGCGCTGGACCTCGCTGTTTTCAGCGATGATGTCGGCGATGCGGTCGAACGCGCCCGCGGATGACGAGGCGGACATGGGCGACTCCTGACGAAGCGTTCCGGAATCTGTACGGGCCGGAAGGGGATAGGGCAGCGGCGGTGTCTGCCCCGTTCCGGGGGCGAAGGCAAGCGGGCGAGGCGGTCCGCGGCCTTGGCCCAGCCCAGGCCGCATGCTAGCCGCAGCCTCCGCCAAACCTGTCCGGATGCCATGTCAGACTTCATCAGCATCGCGCGCGAGCGCGGCTTTCTGCACCAGATCACCGACGAGGCGGGGCTTTCCACCCGGCTGGGCACGCCCGGGGCAGCGGCCTACGTCGGTTTCGACTGCACCGCCGACAGCCTGCATGTGGGGCATTTGCTGTCGATCATGCTGCTGCGGTTGTTCCAGCGCTGCGGCCACCGGCCGGTGGCTTTGCTGGGTGGCGGGACCACCAAGATCGGCGATCCTTCCGGGCGCGACGAGCAGCGGCAATTGCTGACTGATGCCAATATCGAAACCAATAAGGTCGGCATCCGCCGGACCTTCGACGCGTTGCTGGATGTCGGTGGTGGGGCTCCAGGCGCTGCGTTGATGCTGGACAACGCTGTTTGGCTCGACAAACTGACGTACATTCCGTTTCTGCGGGACGTCGGGCGGCATTTCTCGGTCAACCGCATGCTGACCATGGACAGCGTCAAGCGACGTCTGGACCGCGACCAACCGCTGAGCTTCCTCGAGTTCAACTATATGCTTCTGCAGTCCTACGACTTTCTGGAACTGCGCCGGCGCCATGGCGTTATGCTGCAGATGGGCGGCAGCGACCAGTGGGGCAACATAGTGATGGGGGTGGAACTCTGCCGCCGCGTCGATGCCGCCGAGGCCTTTGGGCTGACCACGCCGCTGCTGACCACCGCCGCCGGCACAAAGATGGGCAAGACCGCAGCCGGCGCCGTCTGGTTGAACCCAGAACGCTTGGCGGCTTATGGCTACTGGCAGTTCTGGCGCAATGCCGAGGATGCCGACGTCGGCCGCTTCCTGGCCCTGTTCACCGAAATGCCGATGCTTGAGGTCCGGCGACTGGGCGCGCTGTCGGGTTCCGAAATCAACGAGGCCAAGAAGATCCTGGCGACCGAAGCGACGGCCCTGCTGCATGGTCGCGCCGCCGCCGACGCCGCCGCAGCGACCGCCGCCCAGGTGTTCGAGGCCGGCGAGGCCGCCGAGACGCTGCCGAGCATCACGGCGACGCTGCCCGCGCCGGTGCTCGACCTGCTGGTGCAGGCCGGGATGGTCGCGAGCAAGGCCGAAGCGCGTCGCATGATCCGTCAGGGTGGCATTCGGCTGAACGACGCCGCCGTGAGCGACGAGACGACGCAAGTCACCCCAGGCGACCTGCGCGACGGTGCCGCCAAGCTTTCGGCAGGCAAGAAGCGTCATGCGCTGGTTCGCGCCGATTAGGGGGGTCGGCCGCCGGGGCGCGCCGCTTGGCGGCCGCGCTTGGCAGCGCCCAGCGCACCGCGCGACCAACCCGCCAAATGCGCATGAGTGATTTCGGGTCATGTCGGCGTGTCTTCGACCAGCGGGATCAGGACGCGCCAAGTGCCAGCCGGTCGGTACCGGGGACAGTTTCACGGCTGGGGCCATGCCCGATGCGGTCAGTCCACAGACGGCACCTGGGCTGCCCAATCCGCCAATCCGGTCATCGCCGGCTGTGCTTCGCTGCCGATCCGCGGTCGCTTGCCAGGCCCTGGCAATCAAGGCGGCTTGCCCGGATTGGCGTGGCCGGGCACCTCATCGCCGTATCAGCCCCCGCTATCTCAAGGCAGGCATGCGAGGTGGGGTTACCCGCGGGCGGTCTTGGCCCTTATCTGATGGCGACACCGACCGGAACCCGCATCTTGCCGCCAGTACCCCAGACCCCGCGCGGGCAACTCGCCACCCTCCTGTCGCTCGCGCCCTACCTGTGGCCCGCCAATGAGCCCGGCCTGCGGGCGCGCGTGGTTATCGCCGTTGGCCTGCTGATCGCCGCCAAGAGCGCCAATGTGCTGGTGCCGATCGCCTATGCACGCGCGGTCGATGCACTGACGCCGCATGCCGGCGGCGCGGCCGGCACGGTGGCGGTAGCGGCCGTGCCGATCGCCATGATCGTCGGCTACGGGTTGCTACGGGCCCTGGCATCGGGTTTCCAGGAACTGCGGAATGTCGTCTTCGTACGGGTCCAGGCCCGCGCGGCGCGGGTCATCGCGCTCGACGTGTTCCGCCACCTGCACGCGCTGTCGTTGCGCTACCACCTCGACCGGCAGACCGGCGGTCTCTCCCGGGTGATCGAGCGCGGCGTGCGCGGCATCAACTTCGTGCTGAACTTCCTGCTGTTTTCGATCGTGCCGACCTTCCTCGAGATCCTGCTGGTTGCCGCCATCCTATGGTCGATGTTCGACTGGACCTTCGCCGCGGTCACGCTCGGCACCATTGCAATCTACATCACCTTTACCTTTGTGTTCACCGACTGGCGGCTGCAGTTCCGCCGGCGGATGAACGACACTGACCAGGAGGCCAATACCAAGGCGGTGGACAGCCTGCTGAATTTCGAGACGGTGAAATACTTCAACAACGAGGCGCATGAGGCGCGGCGCTACGACCGATCCCTCGCGCGCTACGAGATCGCCTATTCCCGTTCGGAGCAGACGCTGAATGCGCTGAACGCGGGCCAGGCGGCGATCATCGCGATCGGCCTTACGTCGGTGATGCTGCTGGCGGCGCAGGGGGTCGCGGCGGGGCGCATGTCGCTCGGTGATTTCGTGCTGGTGAACACTTATCTCATCCAATTGTACCTGCCGCTGAACGTCCTCGGCTTCGTCTATCGCGAACTTAAGCAGGGCCTGGTGGACATGGAGGAGATGTTCACCCTGCTGCGCACCGACCGCGAGATCGCCGACCCGCCGGGCGCCCCACCGCTGGCCCAGGGGCCGGGCGAGGTCCGCTTCGATCATGTTCATTTCGGCTACCGCCCGGACCGCGAGATCCTGAAAGGCGTGTCGTTCACCGTCCCAGCCGGGCGGACGCTCGCCATCGTCGGGCCGACCGGGGCAGGCAAATCCACCATCAGCCGGCTGCTGTTCCGCTTCTACGATGTCGGGTCGGGCGCCGTGATGGTCGATGGGCAGGATGTGAGGACCGTGACACAGGACAGCCTGCGCTCGGCCATCGGCGTAGTGCCGCAGGATACGGTGCTGTTCAATGATACCATTGGTTACAATATCGCTTACGGCCGGCCGGACGCAACGGATGCCGAAGTGGAGGAAGCCGCGCGCCTCGCCCAGGTGCATGATTTCGTCCAGCGCATGCCCGATGGCTACAAGACTCGGGTCGGCGAGCGCGGGCTGAAACTTTCGGGCGGCGAGAAGCAGCGCGTCGCGATCGCCCGCACGATCCTGAAGAACCCCCGCGTGCTGATCCTCGACGAGGCGACCAGCGCGCTCGACACGCGCACCGAGCAGGAGATCCAGGCTGCCCTGCGCAGCGTCGCGACCGGACGGACGACCGTGGTCATCGCCCATCGCCTGTCCACCGTGGTGGAGGCGGATGAGATCATCGTCCTGGCGGACGGCCGCATCGCCGAACGCGGCAAGCACGCTGCGCTGATTGCCGCCGGCGGGCTCTATGCCCAGATGTGGGCTCTGCAATCGGAGGCCGTGGCGGCGGCCGAAGCGGCGGCAGCGGCCCAGGCGGCGGCCGACCTGGACCGGCCGCGGGCGACCCGCCCTGGTGAAATGGTGCCACCCGCCTGACAGTCTTGTAACATCCCAGGGGTTTCGGCGCGGCCGCCGGTTCCCCATCTCGGCCAACATATTAAGGAAAGTCAGAAAAACTTGACCCAGGACGACCCAGGCGAAGCTTTACCGCAGGACCTGAGCCACGCAGGCTCGGTCGTGGACAAGGCAATCGAGTACATGCTCGAACAGGATTTGCCGGCCATCATCGTGGCCTCCGCGCTGCTCGGCGGGGCGCTGGGGTTGTTGCAACGTTCGCTGGACGACCGGGCCGTCGCGCAGGTGCTGCGCCAGGCGCTGCAATCGGTTGAAAGCGGTGAGTTCCGGGTCGGCCAGCCGCCTCAGGATCCAGCGGCAGGCTAAGGGCGGCGGGCAGGGCCGACTCATGCTTGACTCGGGGCGCCCCTGCCGCAATAAGCCCGCTTCGCTTCCGACCATTCCGTGCGGTCTTGCCGCGCCTTTAACCAACAGGACATCACCATGGCTCGCCGCTGCGGCATCACCGGCAAGGGCGTTCAGTCTGGCAACAACGTCAGCCACGCGAACAACAAGACCCGTCGCCGTTTCCTGCCGAACCTGCAGGAAGCGTCATTCTTCTCTGACGTGCTCGGCACTCCTGTGAAAATGCGCCTGTCCACGAATGGCATCCGCACGGTGGAGCACAATGGGGGGCTCGACGCCTTCCTGATGACCACGCCGAATCGCAACCTGCCGGTCGAGGCGCAGGTTCTGAAGAGGCGCATCCTGCGCGCCAAAGTGAAGCGCGACGCCGCCGCTGCCTGACGGGCAGGCACCGGCTTGGCGCTTCCTTAACGTTTGTCGGGACATCATCGTCTGGTGATGTCCATGGCCCTTTTTACGACTGTCCTGCTCACCGTCTTGGCGGGCGCCTCAGCTATTGCCGCTGTTCGCTGGCGTCGTACCATGCGTCTTGCCGCGCAACAGGCCGAACGAGAGGTTAGGCTTACGCGCTGCGTCGCCCTACTATGCGACGCGCTCCAGGCCCCGGCCCGCGGCCTGCTGGCTTCTGCGGGGCCAAGCTCTGACTACGCTCGGTGTTTGCTCGACCTATCGGACCATGCGGTTGATATCTTGGCGATGCACGCAGGGCCGCGAAGCCTGCGGGAGGAAACGCTGGCTCTCGGCCCGATGGTGCGCGAAGTCGTGGCCGCGCTGGACTCCCCAGGCCGTCGATGGCGCTTCGATCCGGGGTTGGACGGTGTCACGCTCCGCGCCGACAGCCGCGCCCTGCGGGCCGCATTGCGCGCCGTGCTGCAACGCGCGCTGCGCGAAACCGCACCCGATGACAGCATTGCCCTGCGCGTAATGCCAACCCCTGATATGCTGGCACTGGTGGTCGAGGATGAGGGCGCGGGCGAGGCTGCAGCCGACCTCGACCCTGGTGGTGAGCCGACCGGCACCCGGGGCATTGTCCTTGGCCTCGTGACAGCCCGTGACCTGTTGCGCGCCCATGGCGGCGACCTGACGCTGGAGGCCGCTGGCGGGATCGGTGCCCGCGCCTGGCTGACCCTGCCAAACTGGCGACTGGTTGAGCCAAAGGGCACCGCCTGACGGCTCAGCGCCAGGCAAAAAGCAGCAGCAGGCTCCGCTGCCAGACGTTTTCGTTG
>JBBRWI010000137.1:0-10500 GCA_038249305.1 Acetobacterales bacterium | reverse complement strand
TCGAGTTCGCCGTCGTATCCAGGCGCAATGCTGCCCGGATCGTCCAGCCGCGCGGGCGGGGCCTCGGCCAGCGCGCGGCGCAGTTCGGGGCCGAGCGCCGGCAGGGCCGCGAGCGCCGCTGCCGATGAGGCCAGCAAAGCCGGCAGCGGTGCCGCGCCCCGCGGGTCAAGCCCACCGCCGATGCCCGGGGGCGCCGCCAGCGCCTCGGCCGCGGCCTGGCTGCGGAAGAAACCGTCGCGGATCGCTGCGAGGTCGCGCGGGGCAAAGCGGTCGAGTGCAATACGGCCCAGCGCGCGCGCCATGTCCGGCACGCCCTTGAGGGCCGCGCGCAGCCCGGCGCGGGCGGCCGGGGCGGCCAGCAGCCAGGCGACGGCATCGTGCCGCGCCAGGATCGCGTGCAGATCGGTCAGTGGCGAGGCCAGCCGCGCCGCCAATTCCCGTGCCCCGGCCGCGGTCAGGGTGCGGTCCGCCGCGGCCAGCAGGCAGTCGCGCGGGCTGCCGCTTTCGCTGCGGGTGATTTCCAGGCTGCGCCGGGTCGCTGCATCCATCGCAAGTGTCCCGCGCCCACCCTGGCGGTCGGGCGGCAGCAGCCGCGGCGTACGGCCGCCCTGCGTTGCCGTCGCGTAGTCGGCGGCCATGGCGGCGGCGGCGATCTCGGCGGCGGTGAAGGCGCCGAAGCCATCCAGGGTCGCGACGCCGAGCGCCGCGGCCAGGCGTTGCCCTGGCGCCGACGGGGCCAGGGTGTCGCGCGCACCGTCGATCGCGACGCCGGGGCCGGCCAGAACCTCGATCGGGTCGATGCGCGCCAACAATCCAGCCAGCCCGTCGGCCGCGACGTGTTCCGTGCAGAACGCGCCCGTCGAGATATCCAGCCAGGCCGCACCGAAGCCTTCGTCGCCTAACGCCACCGCCATCAGCCAGGCGGGGCGGGCACCGTCCAGCAGGGCTTCCTCGGTCACCGTGCCGGGGGTGATCAGGCGAGTCACCTCGCGCCTTATGGTCGGCGCGCGACGGCGCTTGGCCTCCTCGGGCGTTTCCATCTGTTCGCAGATGGCCACCCGAAAGCCGCGGCGGATCAGCCGCGCGAGGTAGGCCTCGGCCGCATGATGCGGCACCCCGGCCATCGGGATCGGCCGCCCGCCGTGTTCGCCGCGATGCGCGACGGCGAGGTCCAGGGCCTCGGCGACCGCATGCGCGTCTTCGAAGAACATCTCGTAGAAGTCACCCATGCGAAAAAACAGCAGGGCGTCGGGGTGGGCGGCCTTGGCCGCGAACCATTGCGCCATGGCAGGGGTCGCACCTGTCGGATCTGGGGTCTGCGGCTGGTCCATGCGATCTTCTACCCGCGGCGGGCCGCATCCGCGAAGCACCTGGCTTTTCCCCAGTGGCGACAAGGCCCATAACCGGGTGAATGTTTCTCGGGAGTGATGCCGCCATGGACAACCCGCCGCCTGCCAGGACGGATGCACGGACCGCCCGCATCACCGATGAGGAAGCCATCGCGATGCATGCCGAGGGCCGCCCGGGCAAGCTGGAAATCCGGCTCACCAAGCCGCTGACCACGGCTCGCGATCTCTCCCTCGCCTATTCGCCCGGCGTCGCCGCGCCCTGTCTCGTGATCGCGCGCGATCCCTCGGCCGCCTATGACTATACCATCAAGGGCAACATGGTCGCCGTGATCTCCAACGGCACCGCTGTGCTCGGCCTGGGCAACCTCGGTGCCCTGGCGTCCAAGCCGGTGATGGAGGGCAAGGCCGCGCTGTTCAAGCGCTTCGCCGATGTGGACAGCATCGACCTCTGCGTGGACACCGAGGACGCGGATGAATTCGTGAACTGCGTGCGCTACCTGGGTCCCTCCTTCGGCGGCATCAACCTTGAGGACATCAAGGCGCCGGAGTGCTTCGTCATCGAGCAGCGCCTGCGCGAACTTATGGATATCCCGGTCTTCCACGATGACCAGCATGGTACCGCCATCGTCGCCGCCGCCGGCATGATCAACGCCTGCCACCTGACCGGGCGCGACCTCAAGACCACCCGCATCGTGATCAACGGCGCGGGGGCCGCGGCCATCGCCTGCGCTGAACTGGTCAAGGCGATGGGCATTCGGCCCGACAACGTGATCCTGTGCGATACCAAGGGGGTCGTTTACCGCGGCCGTACCGAGGGCATGAACCAGTGGAAATCGGCGCATGCCAGCTCCACCGAAGCCCGCACCCTCACCCAGGCGTTGGAGGGTGCCGACATCTTTTTCGGCCTGTCGGTAAAGGGCGCGGTCACCGCCGACATGCTGCGGTTGATGGCCGACAAGCCGATCCTGTTCGCCATGGCCAATCCCGACCCCGAGATCACACCGGACGACGCGAAGGCCGCGCGGCCGGATTGCATCATCGCCACCGGCCGTTCGGACTACCCGAACCAGGTCAACAACGTCCTGGGCTTTCCCTTCATCTTCCGCGGCGCGCTCGACGTCCGCGCCAGCACCATCAACGACGCGATGAAGATCGCCGCCGCCGAGGCGCTGGCGACCCTGGCGCGCGAGGATGTCCCGGAGGAGGTCGCCGGCGCCGGTGCGGGGCGGTCGTTGCGTTTCGGGCCGGACTACATCATCCCCAATGCCTTCGACCCGCGACTGATCTCCCGCGTGTCGCCGGCCGTGGCCCGCGCCGCCATGGAGAGCGGCGTCGCGCGCAAGCCGATCGCCGACCTCGCCAAATATGCCCGTGACCTGTCCGCCAGGCTCGATGCCGGCGTCGGCGCCCTGGAAAAGATCACCGAGCGCGTGCGGCAGAACCCCAAGCGCGTGGTCTTCGCCGAAGGCGAGGAGGAGACGGTGATCCGCGCGGCCGTGGCCTTCCGCAACGCGGGCTATGGCACGCCGGTCCTGATCGGGCGGGAGGAGCGCATCCTGGCCACGGCCGGCGCCCTTGGCATTCCGCTGCCCGATGGGGTGCTGATCGCCAATGCGCGCCTGTCGGACAAGAACGCCGCCTTCGCCGAGTGGCTGTATGCCCGCCAGCAGCGGCATGGCTTGCTGCTGCGCGACTGCCAGCGTCTGGTGAACCAGGACCGCAACGTGTTCGCCGCCTGCCTGGTCGCCAACGGCGATGCCGATGCTGTGGTGACGGGGCTGACGCGGTCCTATGCCGCCACGCTCGAGAACATCGCGACCGCCATCGACCAGCAGAAGGACAGTGTGCTGTTTGGCCTGACGATCATGCTGGCGCGCCGTTCAGGCACCGTGCTGGTGGCCGATACCGCGATCCATGAACGCCCCGATGCGGCAACTTTGGCCGAAATCGCCATCCAATCGGCGGGCGTCGCGCGCAGGCTGGGGCTGACGCCACGTGTGGCATTCCTGTCTTTCTCGACGTTTGGCGACCCCAAGGGGGGCATCCCCGGACCGATCCGTGATGCCGTCAAACTGCTCGACGGGCGCCATGTCGATTTCGAATATGATGGGGAGATGGCGGCGGATGTGGCCCTCGACCCCGCGCTGCGCGCGCTGTACCCGTTCTGCCGGCTGACGGGGCCGGCGAATGTGCTGGTGATGCCGGGGCTGCATGCGGCGCATATCCTGACCAAGGCCGTGCCGCGCCTGACATCGGCCACCACGATCGGGCCTGTGCTGCTGGGGTTTGAGAAGCCCGTTCAGATCGTGCCGATGGGGGCGAGCGTGAACCAGATCCTGGATATGGCGTGTTACGCGGCCTATGGCGCGGCGCGGCGGTAAGGCGTTCACGCCCGTCCAGGATGTGTTTCGTTCGCCTTGGCCGCAGCCGTGACTGCCTTGGGGCAATCCGGCGTGGGCGGGGCGTCCTGATTGCACCGCAGGCCAAGTGATCGAACCTGCGGCTCCTCGTGCGTGCCGCCCCCGCCCCGACCTGCAGCCGCTATTGCGCCGCCGCCGGGAAGGCGAACTGATCGAAGCTGCTCTCGGCGATGCGGAACCACTGGAACTGTTCGCTGCGATAAGGCTTGTAGGAGTCCCAGATCGTCTTGAAACGCGGATTGGCCGCCGCCGTCGTCTCGTAGAGCGCGTTGCTCTCCCGCCAGGCCGCCTGCAGGATCTCGCGTGGCCAGAATCGCAGTTGCGCCCCGGCCGCCACCAGCCGGCGCAGCGCCTGCGGGTTCAGGTGGTCGTAGCGCGATGTCATCTCGGAATCCTGTTCGGCGCAGGCGATCTCGATCGCCGCCTTGTACAGGTCGGGCAATGCCTCCCAGGCGCGGATGTTCGCCATGAAGTGCAGCCGCGCCGAGGGTTCCCAGAAGCCCGGTGCGTAGTAGTTGCGGGCGACCCGTACGAAGCCCAGGCGTTCGTCGTCGTGGGGGCCCACGAATTCCACGGCGTCCAATGTGCCGCGTTCCAGGCTGGGGTAGATGTCGGCAGCCGCAACCTGTGTCGGCACCACACCCAGGCGCTGCATGACTTGGCCGGCAAAGCCCGCGATGCGGAACTTCAGCCCGTTCAGATCGGCGGGAGTGCGGATTTCGTTACGGAACCAACCGCCCATCTGCGCACCGGTATCACCGGCTGGGATACCATGCACATTGTAATCGCGGAAAAAGGTATTGGCCAGTTGGTTGCCGCCGCCGTGCCGCAGCCACGCCGTCATCTGCCGCTGCGTCAGGCCGAAGGGGATGGCGGTGAAGAAGGCGAACCCCGGCTCCTTGCCGATGTAATAGTAGGATGCGGTGTGAGCGGCCTCCAGCGTGCCAGCCTGCACCGCGTCCAGCGCCTGCAACCCGCCGACGATCTCGCCGGCCGGGAACACCTGGATGCGGAACTTGTTGTCGGTCAGCTGCGCCACGCGGCGCGCGATATTCTCCGGCGTAGTGAACAGCACATCGAGGTTACGAGGGAAGGAAGATGTCAGGCGCCAGCGCACCTCCGGCATCTGGGTCTGGGCCAGAGCAGGGGTGGCGAGGGCCAGCGGTACGGCGGCGGCCCCCAGCATGGCGCGACGATTCATTGGATTCCTCCGGGAGATGGTTTGCGGCTCAAGGTTAGGGTAAGCCGCGCGCTGGGGGAAGCACGCGGGTTCAGGCAAAGCGCGCGAGTACCACGGCCGCGACCAGCATCTGGCCGATATTGACGATCACCGACAGCCGATGCGCGGCATCGAAGCCTGGCTTCGCCGCCGCATCGCCGGCCTGTGCCGCATCCGACAGCCGGTTTATCTTCGGCATCAGCCCCTGGCGCAGCCAGACGGCGGCGGCGGCGACCAGGGCCATGGCCGCTGCGTCGAACGGGCGCAGCGTGGCCAGGGCCAGCGCAGCCGCCGCGGCGCAGATCAACACCCAAAGGTAATAGACGGGAAACAGCGCGCGGACGAAGCGGCCGGCCTGGTCAGCCGGCAACCGCGTGAAGATCAACGGTGCGACGCCGCCCGCAAAATACACCATCGCGCCGAACATCACCGCCGTGGCGTAGAGCGCCACGGCGGCGAGGAACTCAGTAACGGTAGGGCTCGGGCTTGAAGGGGCCGGAGGGGCCGACGCCGATGTATTCGGCCTGGGCCGGGGTCAGCTTGGTCAGCACCGCGCCGACCTTTTCCAGATGCAAGGCCGCGACCTTCTCATCCAGATGCTTGGGCAGGGTGTAGACCTTTTTCTCATAGCCACCTGGATTGCCCCAAAGCTCCAATTGCGCGAGCACCTGGTTGGTGAAGGAAGCCGACATCACGAAGGACGGGTGCCCCGTCGCATTGCCCAGGTTCACCAGACGGCCTTCGGACAGCAGGATGATGCGCTTGCTGTCGGGGAACTCGATCTCATCGACCTGGGGCTTCACGTTGGTCCACTTGTAGTTCTTCAGGGCGGCGACCTGGATCTCGCTGTCGAAGTGGCCGATGTTGCAGACGATCGCGCGGTGCTTCATCGCGCGCATGTGGTCGATCGTGATGACATCGACATTGCCGGTGGCGGTGACGAAGATGTCGGCACGCGGGGCGGCCATTTCCATCGTCACGACTTCATAGCCTTCCATCGCGGCCTGCAGGGCGCAGATCGGATCGGCTTCGGTAACAAGCACGCGGCAGCCGGCGTTCTTCAGGCTGGCGGCCGAGCCCTTGCCGACATCGCCGAAGCCCGCGACCACGGCGACCTTGCCCGACATCATCACGTCGGTGCCGCGCCGGATGCCGTCCACCAGGCTCTCGCGGCAACCATAGAGGTTGTCGAACTTGGACTTGGTGACACTGTCGTTCACGTTGATCGCGGGGAACAGCAGGCGGCCTTCCTTGGCCATGATCTGCAGGCGATGCACGCCCGTCGTGGTTTCCTCGGACACGCCCTTGATGGCGGCAGCCAGGCGGGCGAACCAGCCCGGCTTGGTCGCAAGGCAGTTCTTGATCAGCGCGAAGAAGGCTTCCTCTTCTTCATTGGCCGGCTTGTCGAGGAAGGCAACATCGCCCTGCTCGGCACGCAGGCCGAAGTGAACGAGGCCCGTCAGATCGCCGCCGTCGTCCAGGATCATGTTCGGCTCGCCGCCATCAGCCCATTCCATCGTGCGCTGCACGTAGGACCAGTACTCCGGCAGGGTCTCACCCTTGATCGCGAACACGGGAACGCCCGATGCGGCGATCGCCGCGGCCGCGTGGTCCTGCGTCGAGAAGATGTTGCAGGACGACCAGCGCACGTCGGCGCCGAGTGCGGTCAGCGTCTCGATCAGCACAGCCGTCTGGATGGTCATGTGAAGGCAGCCGGCAATGCGCGCGCCAGCCAAGGGCTTGGAAGCGCCGAATTCGGCGCGGGTCGCCATCAGGCCAGGCATTTCATCCTCGGCCATCTGGATTTCCTGGCGGCCGAAGCCGGCCAGGCTGATGTCGCGGACGACGTAATCGACGGAAGCTGCCATGTTGATCTTGATCCGGTTCGGTTTGCGTCCGCGCGGTAGCACGGGTTGCCAAGCTTGGCCAGCGACCATGACAACACATGCAGATATTGTTATGCGATCCCTGGATGCGGCCCTTATTCCAAGGTCACCAGGGTGAAAGCCTCCCGCTCCAGGACGGCCAACCGCCCGGCTGGGTCATCGGCGCCGGTCAGGGTCAGGGCGACCAGGCCAAAGCCAATGTCCCGGCCGTCGATCCGCGTTTCGCGGCCGGGCGAGTCCATCCGCAGGGACAACGGCCCCTGGCCAGTCGGCACCTCGATGATGGCGCGCTGGGTGGCGGCCTCGGGCAGGTAAATTCTTTGCCAGGGGCCTGCGGCATCAGACCGGTCCACCGCGACATCGACTGTGGTCCCGGCCGCGGGCGGCGCGCGCAGGTCCAGCATGATGCGAAGCGGTCGGCCGTCGGCCCGCAGCGGCGTCATCCGCAGCAGGCACACCCCGGGTCGCGACCAGCAACCCCAGGTTTCGGCATTGTGCCATTGGCCGGCTTCGCGCACCGCATCAGCCAGGTACTGGTTTGCCAGGACAGCATCGGTCGGGTCCGTGCCAAAGCCCAGCCGTACCCCGAGCGGCACCGTCGGGCTCGATGGGGCCATGGCACGGTTGGCGGCGCCAAGCCGCAGGGCGGCAGCCAGCAGATCAGCAGCGACATCCGCCCATTGGCGCAGGGCCGCTGCCGCAACACGCGCCACCGACGCCGCCAATGCGTCATTGTCGGTCGCGAGCCTGCCAAGCACCGCGACCAACGCCGCAAGGTCGCCGGGCGGAAAGGTTTCGGCCAGACCGCGCGCGGCGTCCCGCAAGCCTGGCAGGTCGGGGATCACGATGGGCTTGCCATGGGCCAAGGCCTCGGTCACCGGCAGGCCCCAACCCTCGTGGCGGGAATGGTAAAGAACGAAGCGCGCATGGGTCAGCAAGGCCGCGATCAGCGCGTCATCGGCATCGGTGACGACCGTGACCAGACCGCCGAGCCGTGGGTCCTCATGCAGCATGGCCAGGGCCGTCTCGGCGCCCTCGGCGATCCGCCCCGCGCAGACGAGCCGAGGGGTCGCCGGACCAAGACGTTCGGCCAGTTCGGTCCAGGCGGAAAAGACGAAGGCGTGGTCCTTGCGGGCTTCCAGCGACCCGACCCAGACGACAAACGGCCGCGGATCGGAAAGGGCGGGGTGGTTGGACGCCGGCGGCGGCAGGTCGGGCATCGCATCCAGGGGCACGATCGCGCACGGCAAAGCGGCATCGCCGAGTTCGGCGGCGATGCCGGCGACATCCAGCGCGGTCGCCTCGCTCGTCACGATGACGCCGTCGGCGTGTCGCGTCAGCCCGGCGAACCAGCGGCCGAACTGCCCGGCCAAGCCCGGCGGCGCATCGCCCGGCCGCAGCAACGGCCCCATGTCGTGGACCAGCGCCACATGGCGCAGCCCGGCCGGGCGTCGGGCCGCGGCGATCGCCTTGAAATAGTCCGGGCGGGTCCAGGCTGACCCGAGCGTCAGCAGAACCTGGCCCTGGCCGCCGCTGCTGGCGAACGCGATGCTCGGACCCTCCTGCACCGCGGCCATCGCCTCCTGCACCTGGCGGAAGGCGGGGTCATCGGCATCCGCCCCCTGGCGCATGAGGCCATGCAGGCGGCGGAACCACAGCGCCGGCACGGCGCAAAACCCATCCCCGCCCGCGCGCGGCGCGATCAGCGCGGCATCGAGGCCACCGTCCAGCACCGCCGCCCCGATGGCGAGTTGCACCCGCTGGATGCCGGATGGCGCACGCCGCCCGGCCGCCCAGGCCAGCAGATCCCCTATATCGAGCAGCACTGCGGGCGGTGTCGCGGGCGCAGCTTCCGGCCGCCAGGGCAGCACGATGCCTGCCCGCTGTAGCACCACGAGTTCGCGCCAGCCGTCCGACGCGCCCGAGCCCCTGTCGGCGTCGAGGGCCACTGACTGCGCATAGGCGGCGACGGCTTCCGGCAAGCGCCCCAAAAGCTTCAGCGCGTGGCCGATCTGCAAATGGATGTCCGGGTCATCCGGCTCCATCGACCAGGCCTGGCGGTAGATGCCCAGCGCCGCTGCCGGGTCGCCGCTTTCCTTGACCATATGCGCGTGCTGGATCGCGATGCTGCGGTCGGCCGGGCGCAGCGCGCGATAGGCGGCATAGGCCGCGGCCGCCTCGGCCCAGCGGCGCTGGTCGCGGAAGGCATCGCCTTGCTCACGCAGCGCGCGGGCGCCGGATGCGGGGGCGTCATCGCCGGGCGGAACGACCTCGGCCCCGCGTATCCTGTCCAGCCAACCCATGCCTTGCGCCTTACGTTCGATCCCGTGCTTATCGCCAATCCCGTTGCCGGCGGCTACATCGCCACACGCGGCCCGCGGGTAGCCGGTTTCGGAAAGGACGCCCCTTGAACGCGCTCGTCACGCTCGACGGCTACAATCTTGCCATGGAACAGGGCACCGGGGTGGCGACTTACGCGCGCAACCTGTCGTTCCGCCTGGGCGCGTTGGGGGCCGAGGTTGGCGTGCTCTATGGCAAGCGCAGCAGCACCAGCCGCAACGCGCTGCTGCGGGAAGTCACCTTCTTCGATGCCGAACGCCCGCTGCCCAAGGCGCTGGCGCGTACCATGCAAGACATCGCCCGCATCGTCATGGCGGGAACCGGCGTGCACGCCACGACGATCCCGGTGACGGGACAGGTGATCACCACCAGCGACGCGCATGCGCTGCCGTTCGCGAACCACATCTGGAATCGGCCGGATCTGTTCCGCCTGGCCATCAATTACTTCAAATGGACCGGGCGGCGTTTGCGCGTGCGGCTGCCGGGCAACCCGGCGGTGGTGCACTGGACCTATCCACTGCCGATCATGGTGCCGGGCGCGAAGAACATCTACACGATGCACGACATGGTGCCGCTGCGGCTGCCGTACACCACGCTCGACTCAAAGGGACACTATTTCCGGCTCTGCCGGATGATCGCCAAGCGAGCGGACCATATCGTCACAGTCAGCGACTGTTCGGCAAGCGATATCGTCTCGCTGCTCGGCGCCGATCCGTCGCGCGTGACCAATACCTACCAGTCCGTCGAGATCCCGCGGCATATCGCCGAGGCATCAGAAGCGGAAGTCACCCAGGACCTTCGCGCGACCTTCCGATTGCATCCCGGCGGCTATTTCCTGTTCTTCGGCGCGATCGAACCGAAGAAGAACGTTGACCGCATCATCGAAGCCTACCTCGCCAGCGGCAGCACACGCCAGTTGGTCATCGTCGGCAAGGATGCCTGGGCCAGCCAGGGCCAACGCGCGTCGCGACTCCTGCCAAGGGTCGATGAAAAATGGTTGACGCGCGAAAGCGACGAAGTCAAGCACCGCATCGTGCGGATGGATTACGCGCCCTTCCGGCTGCTGGTCAGCCTGATTCGCGGCGCGCGCGGTGTGCTGTTCCCTTCGCTTTACGAAGGTTTTGGCCTGCCGGCGTTGGAGGCGATGAAGCTCGGCACGCCGGTGCTGACTACGGGCACGTCGTCCCTGCCTGAAATCGTCGGCGATGCGGCGCTGACGGTGGATCCCTACAGCGTGCGCGACATCGCCAATGGCATCGCGGCACTGGATGCGGATGACGAGTTGT
>JBBRWI010000136.1:0-10507 GCA_038249305.1 Acetobacterales bacterium | reverse complement strand
CGCGCCTGGGGATGAAATCCACCGCACGCTTCATCGGCCGCCTGGAAACATCCGGCCAGCTGTTGCGGCGGAACGAATACCTGCGCGACGTCGATCTGGACACGAACGATATCGGCACGCCGCTGGAGGTGGAAATCCCCTTCGAGGCCCCCTCCATGCTCGGCTTTCGGCAATTGCCGCTGGAACGCTGGCCGGCAACGCCGCTCTATTCGCTGGAATTCGGCAACGCCGATGGCGTGCGGGCGCTGTCCCTGCCGCTGACCCTGCGGCTGGCGCGTGGCACGGCAGCCGAGAATGCGAGCGGCGTCGAAACCGAAGCGGCGCGCGAAAACTTCAAGCCGGTCAGCGTGCGCGACGCCGATGGCCAGGAACTGCACCCGACGACGGTGCTTATGCGGCTGCAGACCATGCGCGACGATGCCGGCTATTGGCGCGATACGGGGGCGCTCGGCGTGCCATGACCGATCAGGACCTGGCCCAGCAGGCGCGCGGCGTCGCCGTCGCATCGGGCCGTGCGCTGGACTGGTTCGCCACCGCCGCCAAGCCCGGCCTGGATGCGGCGGCGCTGGCGCGCGAATTGCGCGGCGCGCGGGTGCGGGCGGAAAAACTGGCGGCGGCGGCGGCACGGCCGATGTGCGTCGGCGTCTTCGGCCCGTCGCAGGCCGGCAAATCCTATTTGATTTCGGCCCTGGCGCGGGCCGGGTCGGCGCCGCTGATGACGCTGTTCGACGGCCGCGCCGTCGATTTCGTGCGCGAGATCAACCCCGAGGGCGGGCGCGAGGCGACCGGACTGGTCACCCGCTTTACCATGAAGCCCATCCAGGGTCCGCCCGGGATGCCCGTCGCGCTGCGCCTGCTGTCGCAGACGGATGTCATCAAGATCCTGGGCAATGCCTTCCTGTCGGATTTCGACCCGGCCGATGTGGAACCGCCGGGTGCCGGCGCGCTGGAGGCGGCGATCGCGCAGGCGCGTGGCAGACTTTCGCCAACCCCCTTCGACACGCTGTCGGAGGATGATGTCTTCGTCGATCTGCGCGAGTACTTTGAAACCCGCTTTGGCGGCCATGCCACCATCCAGGCGCTCAAGACCGCGCGCTTCTGGGCCGCTGCCAGCGAATTGGCGCCGCGCCTCGACCATGCCGCGCGGGCCGATCTGCTGGGCGTCGTATGGGGCCGCCTGCCAGCCCTGTCGGCGGCCTACATCCGCCTGGCCTCGGCGCTGGCGCTGCTCGGCCACGCCGACGACGCCTTCTGCCCGCTGACCGCGCTGCTCCCGCGGGAGGCGAGCATCATCGACGTGCTGACCCTGAACCGCCTGGGCGATCCGGCCGACCAGACCATCGCCGTCGCGACCCGCAGCGGGGCCCGCGCCGACCTGCCGCGCGCCGTGCTGACCGCGCTGGTGGCGGAAGTCACCGTCCAGTTGCAGACCAAACCCTGGGACTTCTTCGACGTCACCGACCTGCTGGATTTCCCCGGCGCGCGGTCGCGCGAACAGATCCGCGACCCGGGCAGACATCTGGCCGATCCGGCAAAACTGCCGGCCATCCTGTTGCGCGGCAAGGTCGCCTATCTGTTCGAACGCTACTGCGCCGAGAACGAGTTGACCGGCATGCTGTTGTGCATCGGTCCCTCGAACCAGGAAGTCCGCACCCTGCCGCGCATGGTCGCCGAATGGATCGACGGCACGCATGGCGACACGCCCGACAAGCGCGCATCCCAACCGACCGCGCTGTTCTTCGTGCTGACCAAGTTCGATGCGGAATTCGAAAGCAAGAAAGGCGCGTCCGACATCGGCGGCACGCGCTGGACCGCGCGCCTGGCGGCGTCGCTGACCGACTTTTTCGGCAAGGAATCCACCTGGCCGCGTGAATGGCATCCCGGGAAGCCGTTCCAGAACCTGTTCTGGCTGCGCAACCCGAATGTCGAGAACAAGGCGATCCTCGACTACGATTCCGACGGTCATGAAACCGGGGTGCGGCCCCAGGAAGCCGAAAGGGTCGCGCGCCTGCGCCAGGACTTTTTGGACAACCCCGAGGCCCAGAAGCACTTTTTCGATCCGGCGCTGGCCTGGGATGAGGCGATGCGGCTGAACGACGGCGGCATCTCCCACCTGGCGGCGCGGCTGCGCCCGGTCTGCGACCCCGCGCTGAAACGCCGCCAGGTGGCGGCCCGCCTGGCCGACCTGGGCGACCGCCTGCGCGCGCGGCTGTTGCCGCATTGGCATTCCGCCGACCTGGCGCAGGAACTGGTCAAGCGCCGCGCTGCCGGCCGCGCCGTCGTCATCGCCCTGGCCCGCGCAGTCGAACGCCAGCGCTTCGGCCATCTGCTGCGGGCGCTGTCGCCGGAAGCGGATGAGGTCGCGGCCGCCCTCGCCCGCGCCCGCTTCGCCGCCCCCGATGCCAGCACCATCGCCGTCGGCGCGCGCACCGGCGCGCGCGGCTTGCTGGCCGATCTGGATTTCGGCGACGACCCAAAGCCCGAAATCGACAGCGACGGCCCGGGGGATGAGGCCGATACGCTGGCTTCGACCGCACTGAAACTCTGGGCCGACCGGCTGCATGCCTTTGCCGAAAGCCCCGCGGCCGGCACGCGGTATGGGCTGACGCCGGACACCGCCGCGACGCTGGTCGCGGAGCTGCTGCGTTCGGCGCGGCGCACGAAACTGCAAACCGCCATCGCCACGGAGATCCGCGCCATCCTGGGGTTCCGGCGGCATGCGACGGCGGCGGCGGCGGTGTGCGGGCTATGCGCCTGCCTGCGCATCGGCGGCTTCGTCGCGGGGCTGGGCTTGGATGCCATGCCGGTGGCCGACCGCCCGGTCGTGGGGGCCGACCGCCGCCCGGTCTTCGCGCCGCGCCGTGCCGCCGAAACCATCCCCACGCTGGCCGAGACCGCCGGCGACTACGACCGTCAGCAGATCCTGGACTGGATCCAGGCCTTCATCCGCGCCATCGACCTGAACCTGCAAGGCGATGGCGAAGATGCGGTGGATGTGGCGCGCAACGCCGCGCTAGGCCGCATCATCGCCGACCTGGACACGGCGCTGACCGCGACCCGCGCCGCATGAGCCGCATCCTGATCCAGGAAGACACCGACCACCCCGACGGCGGTTTTGCGCGCGTGCTGGTCGAGGGCATGGCCGGGCAGTCGATCACCGCCGTCACCATCGCGCGGGAGGGGTTTGGCGCCGACAGCCTCGGTCCGCGCGGCTGGCAGGTGGCGGCGGCGCGGCTGGCGCCGGTCGCGGCCGCCGACCTCGGCGCGCATCTGGTGCTGATCCTGGGGCCGGAGGTGGTGGAGCACCTGGAGGCCGGGCCGATCCGCCTGGGCCTGCCCGAGATCGGGCTGAGCCAGGTCGTGATGTGGCCTGACATCGCGCCGCTGCCGGCCGCCAAGCGGACGGGCTTCGCCACGGCACAGCGCCCGGCGCGGATCGCGACGCCGGCGCCGCCGCTGCGTGGACCGGGTCCGTTGCCGGCGCCCCGCCCGCTGCGGGCGCCGGCGGCGGACGCGACCATCATGGTCGCGCGGCCGCCTCCGGTTATGCCGGCCGCGACAACCCCGGCGCCGGACCCGACCGCTCCGGCCTCCGCCGCGCAGCGGCGGGCGCCGATCTATGCGCTGGCGCTGATGCTGGTCGCGGCGCTCGGCCTGGGCGGCTGGCTGTACCAGGATGCGATGATGGGGGTTTTCACCCGCCAACCGGCGCCGGTCGCCGTCGTGGCGCAACCCGCCCCGCCCGGCGGCGATCCGCTCGACACCGCCACCCCGGCGCAGTTGGCCGCAATGACCCTGCCGCCAGCGCAAATCCTGGCGGTGGCCGAACGCCGCCAGGCACGCGGGCAGCACCAGGACGCGCTTCTGCTTCTGGAACTTGCGGCGACGCAGAACCATCCGCCCGCGATCAGCGCCCTGGCACGGCTGTACGATCCGACCAGTTTCACGCCTGGGGGCGCGCTTTCCGTGCCCAATCCCGGCAAGGCCGCGCAATACTGGCGCGCGGCCGAACAGGCGGGCGACCCCGCGGCCGCCCCGGCGCGCCGGGCCTTGCGGGAAAGGTTGCAGGCCGCCGCCCAGGCCGGGAACACTGGCGCCGCACTCGTATTGCAGGACAACTGGCCATGATGCGTATCGCCTGCCTGCTCATCGCGCTGCTCCTGCCGCTGTCGGCCGGCGCCCAGCAAAACCGTGGCCTGCTGATCCCGCCCGCACAGCGCAGCGCGCTGCTGATGGAGGGCAAGCAGACCCTGACCCAGAAAATCCTGGTCCGGCCGGGCGCCACCCTGCACAGTGCACCCGACGCGGCGGGGGCCCGGCCAATACCGGGCTTTACCCTGTTCCACGTCTATGCGCGGCAGAACGGCTGGATCGAGGTCGGGCCCGACGCCCAGGGCGCCACCGTCGGCTGGATGCGGGAGGAACGCAGCGTCGCCTGGCGGCAGACCATGGTGCTGTCCTTCACCAACCCGGCCGGGCGCGACCGCACCCTGTTCTTCGCTGAACGCGACCCGCTGCGCCGCGTGATCCTGGCGCCCGACATGGCCGCCGCCGCCGCCACCGCGCGCACCGCCAACGACGGCCGCGTGATCGCGCTGGAACCCGAAACCTTCGTGGACATCACGCGCAATTTCTATTTGCTGCCGATCCTGTCGGCCGAGGAGATCGAGAACGAACGCGGCAACCGCATGCGGCTGCTGGAAGTCGCCTCCGCGCCCGCCGAACGGACGACGCCGCCCGCCGCCCCCGCGCCCAACCCGCTGGAAAATTTTCGGGGGACCATCGTCTTCCTGCTCGACACCACCCTGTCGATGCAGCCGTATCTCGACCGTACGCGGGATGCGATACGCAACGTCATGGCCCGCGTCGGCGAAACCCCGCTGCGCGACCGCTTCCGCTTCGGCCTGATCGCCTATCGCGATACGATGGAGGGCAATGCCAGCCTGGAATACGTCACCCGCGTCTTTGCCCGGCCGGATTTCGCCACCCCCGTGGCCGCCATCCTGCCGCAGATCGCCGCCGCCAATGCCGCGACCGAAAGCAACGAAGGCTTTGACGAGGACGCCATCGCCGGGCTGAAAGCCGCCATCGACGAGATCGACTGGGCGTCCTTCGGTGGGCGCTTCCTCATCATGGTGACGGACGCCGGGGCGCGGGAGGCGAGTGATCCGCGTTCCTCCACCCGGCTTGGCATCCGCGAAATCCGCGACCTTTTGAAGCAGCGCCAGATCGCGCCCTTCGTGCTGCATCTGCAAACGCCGGAGGGCCGCAACAACCACGCCCGCGCGCGGTCGCAATACACCGAACTCACGCGCTTCGATGGCGCCAACGGATCGCTCTACTACCCGATCCCGAATGGTGAGGTCGCGGCCTTTGGCCAAACCGTCGAAGCCATCACCGAGGCGCTGTTGCGCCAGGTCGCCGCCCTGACCGGCACGCCGATCGGGCAGTTGCGTGGCGCACCGGCCGCCGCACCCCAGGTCGCGCAGCAGGTGGAGGTCGTGGCGCAGGCGATGCGGCTGTCCTACCTCGGCCGCGCGCAGGAAACCCAGGCGCCGGACATCGTGCGGTCGTTCAGCACCGATCGCGACCTGCGCAACCCCGACCGCACCAACATGGATGTGCGGGTGCTGCTGTCGCGCGACCAACTGTCCGATCTGCAGGCCGCTCTGCGTCTTGTCGTGGACCAGGCCAATGCCGGGCGCCTCGCGCCGCAGAACGTTTTTGCCAATATCCGCGCCGCTGCCCTGGCCGCCGCGCGCGACCCGCGGCGGATCGGCACGCTGGAACGGCTGGGCGGCGCCTTTGGCGAATACCTCGATGGCCTGCCCTATCGCAGCCAGGTGATGGAATTGACCGAACAGGACTGGCTCGACCTGCAACCAGGCGGGCAGCGCGAATTGCTGAACGGGCTGGAGGCGAAGCTGCGGCTGTTCGAGGAATACGCCCGCACCCCGGCGCTCTGGGTGCAGCTCGGCAGCGGCCGGCAGCCGGGGGCGGCGGTGTTTCCGGTGCCGCTCGACAGCCTGCCGTGACCGCAGCAGCCCTGCTGCTGCGCGGCGTCGTGTCGCGGCGGCGGTCGGGCAATGCCGTCTTCACCCTGACGGTGCCGATGCTGGTCCTGGCGCCAGGCGCGCTGCTGGCGGTGACGGGGGCCTCGGGCACTGGCAAGTCCACCCTGCTCGACGTCGCGGCCCTCGCCCGCCGGCCGGAGACGGCCGAGGCGCTGGCCGTCGCCGGACAGGATGCCGCCGCCCTGTGGCGGGCCGGACGGCTGGAGGCGCTGGCCGCGCTGCGTGGCGCCTGCTTCGGCTACATCCTGCAAACCGGCGGGCTGATCCCCTTCCTGACGCTGCGCGGCAATGCCCAGCTGGCGCAGGATTTCGCCGGCCGGCGTGACAACGCCCGCATCAACGCCCTCGCCGAAGCGCTGGAGGTCGCCCCCCTGCTCGACCGCTTCCCCGACACGCTGTCGGTCGGCCAGCGCCAGCGCGCGGCGATCCTGCGCGCTTTGGCACATTGCCCGGCCGTGGTGGTGGCGGATGAACCCACCGCCAGCGTCCACCCCGACATGGCCGACACCATCCTGACCCTGCTGGCCGAACAGGCGCGCGGGGCGGGGGCCGCCGTGCTGCTGGCCACCCACGATGCCGCCGCCGCCCGCCGCCATGGCTTTTCGGAGGCACCGCTGCGGCCGATGGCTGAGTCCAGCATCCTGGCGGAGCCGGTCGCAGCCTGATGCGCGCACTGCGGCTTGCCCTGGCCGACCTGCGGCGGGAACCGGCCTTCACCTTATGCAGCGTGCTGGCCCTGGCCGCCGTCATCGCGCCGCTGATCCTGCTGGCCGGGCTGCGCGCGGGCGTCATCGCCGGGCTCAAGGAAGACCTCGCCGCCAGCCCCCGCGCGCGGGAGATCGTGAACACCACCAACCGGGCGCTGGACCATGCCTGGTTCACCACCCTGCGCGCCCGCCCCGATGTGGGTTTCGTGGTGCCCCGCACGCGGCTGCTGGCGGCGACCGGCACCCTTGAGGCGACCGCCCGCCCCGGCGCGGCCATCCGGGTCGAGGTTCTGCCGACCGGCCCCGGCGATCCTTTGCTGCCGGGCCTGCCACCCCCTGCCATGGGCCAGGCCGTGCTGACCGCCAGCGCCGCGCAGCGCCTGGGGGTTGCGGCCGGCGATCCGCTGCGGTTCCGCGTGGTGCGCATGATCGGCACGGCGCGCGAGGTTTTGGGCATGGACCTGACCGTGGCCGCCATCGCACCCGCCAGCGCCGGGGCGCGGGATGCGATCTTTGCCGACCCGGCGATGGGCCGCCGGGTGCAGGATTTCACCGATGACCGCCCCGCCGACGCCGGGCCGCGCACCGCCGAGGGGTTTCGCCTGCACGCGCGCCGCCTCGAGGACGTGCCCAGCCTGGTCGCGGCGCTGCGGGAGCAAACCATCGAAACCGCGTCGCGGGCCGAGGATGTGGCAGCCCTCCTGGCGCTCGACCGCAACCTGAACGCCGCGGTCGCGGTGATCGCGGCGGTAGGCGGCGCCGGCTTCGTGCTGGGCTTGGCGGCCGCACTCTGGGCTTCGGTCGAACGCAAACGGCGCACCCTGGCCTTGCTGCGGCTGATGGGGATGCGACGGGCCACGCTGGTGCTGATCCCGGTCTGGCAGTCCTTGGCCTTCGCGCTGCTGGGCACGGCGGTGGGGGCGCTGGTCGCGCAGGGGGCGGCACTGGTGGTCAATCGGCTGTCGCTGCTGGGGGCGGCAGAAGGGCGGGCGCTGGCGCGTATCGGCATCACCGAAATCGGCGCGGCAGCCGTCCTGGCGGCGCTGGCGGCGATCCTGGCCGCCGCTGTCGCCGCGCGGCGCGCAGCCGGGGTCGATCCGGCCGAGGGGCTGCGCGATGTCTAGCTGGATCGCGCTGTTCCTGCTGCTGGCGACCGGCGCCCTGGCCCAGGCGCCGACTTGGCCTGCCGCCGCCTTCAACCCGCAGCCCCGGCCCGACGACCTGGTCCTGCCGATGCCCTGCGGCGGCGCCATGGCCTTTCGGCGGATCGAGACGCCGACCGGCGATGGCGCGCTGGACGACCGGCCGGCGCTGATCGGCAGCGCCGAGCCTGACACCGGCTATGTCGAATACCTGCGCCGGGTCTATGTGGTCGGGCCGTTTGGCGGCGGGCCGCAGCCGCGGCATTTCTTCATGGCGAAGTACGAGGCGACACGGGCGCAGATCGATGCGCTCCGCCTCCCGCAATGCCCGTCGGCGACCACACCGGCCGCGCGCCTGCCCGCGGTGGAGTTGTCGTGGTTCGAGGCGATGGAGGCGGCGCAACGCTATTCGACTTTCCTGCTGCGCAACGCCCGCGCGCAACTGCCGCGGCGCGGCCAGGCCCCGGCCTTTGTCCGCCTGCCGACCGAACCGGAATGGGAATACGCGGCGCGCGGCGGGGCGGCGGTCAGCGACGCTGATTTCCAGGCCCGCGTCTTCCCGACGACCGATGGTGTGGAGGCCTATGCCTGGTTCCAGGGGCCACGCAGCGCCGCGGGCCGGCTTTCGGCAATCGGGCTGAAGCGGCCCAATCCGCTCGGTTTGCATGACATGCTGGGCAATGCCGCCGAATGGGTGCTGGACCCGTTCCGGCTGAACCGGGTCGGGCGGAATCATGGCCTGGCGGGCGGGGTGGTGGCGCGGGGCGGGGATTTCCGCACGACGACCGAGGGCCAGTTGCGGTCCAGCCTGCGGGTCGAATACGCGCCCTTTGTCGCCGAGACGGGGGAGCCGACGCGCCTTGGCACCATCGGCACCCGCTTCGTGCTGGCGGCGCCGACGCAGGGGAGCCTGGCGGATGCGACCGCATTCCGCGACGCCTTCCAGGCCGAAACCCGCGCCCGTGCCACGCCGGGCGACGACCCTGCGGCGCTGCTGGACGCGCTCCGGCGGGACCAGGCCGACCCCGCGATGCTGGCAGCACTGGACCGCCTGGGTGCGGCCTATGCGCGCGAAACGCGGGATCGCGCCGATCGGGCGCGGGTCGCCGCGCGGGCGCAGATCCAGGCGGCGGCGGTCGTGGCGCGCGGCGTGTTCATCGCCAATTCCCGCGCCGGCGGGCTGCAGGACATGATCAGCAACCCGGCCGTCTTCGGTGGCACGGCGCAGCAGGTGCCCGCCTGGCGCGGCATGCTGGGCGCCGTGCAGACAGAGGTGGAGGGCGGCGTGCGCGCCTATGCCGCCATCATCGCCCAACTGGCGGGCGCTGCCGATGTCGCGGTCGGGATCGAGGCCGAAGTGGTGCAGCAGGACCTGCGCGCCCAGCGGGTGCCGGAACTGGCGGGGCCCGTGGCGCTGGTCGCGCGCCATGCCCAGGCGGCGCGCAGCGGCGGGTTGCCGAACATGGCGGTGTTGCGGGCGGATATCCTGCGCGATGCCTCGGGCCGGTGATCACGGGCGATTTGGGCCGGCCTCATCCTGGCGGCGCCACAATCGTATGCTTATCTTGATCCCGCGCCCGGCCCCCGCCCGGCGCGCGAGAGGTGCCTTGTGACCAGCCGCGCCTTGCCCCTTTTCGCCCTGTTGGCGCCTTTTGTCGCGGCCCCGGCGCTGGCCCCGGCGCTCGCCCAGGGCTTTGACGGCGCCTGGTTCGGCACGGTCGATTGCGTTGCCCGCGACGTCTTCGATCGCGGCAGCACCCAGGCGCGCGGGACGGTGGCGAATAATGTGCTGACCTTGCGCTTCGGCGCGAACAGCGTGTCGGGACGCATCCTGGACGCCGGCGCCGCCAGGCTGCTCCGATTGGAAGGCAGCCTGCCGCGCGGCGGCTTTGCTACGTTCGACGGCGTGATCGTCACGCCGTCCCAGATCCATGCCCGCGGCGTGGTGGGGGAGACGGCATGCAACCTCAACCTGACCCCGGCCGGCGCGCGCGGCCCGGCCCAGCCGGAGCGTGTGCCCCAGGAAAGGCCATCCCAGGAAAGGCCAACCCAGGAAAGGCCAACCCAGGAAAGGCGGCCGCAACCGAGCGTGCAGCGCGAAATCCCGCCCGCGCCGCCGTCGGCCTATATTCCGTCAAAACCGAATACCCAGCCGGCACCGGGTGCGGCCGGCAAGTTCGCGGCCCCCACGCCGCCCCCGCCGGAGCGCCCCAGGGCCGGCGCCAGCATCCAGGCACCGCAGCCGTTTGACCGCCCGGAGACGGGGGCGGCCATCCAGGCGGCCCCGGCGCCAGCCATGCCGGCACCAACCGCCCAAGCGCCCCAACCTGCCCCTCGGGCCATCCTGCCGGCGCCGGCCGCACCGCAAAACCCGCAGGTCGCGGATCGGCTGGCCTGTGCGCTGGCCGGCACCTGTGGCCCCGCCCCGGCGCCCGCGCGCCCTTAGAGCACGATCGATCCAAGTGGATCGATCTCGTGCTCTAGAAGCCGTTGAATCCAGAGCAAGAAATCGGATCAGATGATTCCATCTGATCCGATATTGCTCTAACCGGCAGGTCAGACCTTCCAGACGATGTTTTCGGGT
>JBBRWI010000135.1:0-10598 GCA_038249305.1 Acetobacterales bacterium | reverse complement strand
TTGGGCCAGAGGCTGCGCCACATGGCCAGTCAAGAGAATCGGAGCACCCCGGTGCCGCATACCATCGCGCTCGTCGATGACGATCGGAACATCCTGACCAGCGTATCGATGACGCTGGAACAGGAGGGGTTTGTCGTCCGCACCTATACCGACGGCGAAAGCGCCTTGCAGGGGCTGCTCGCCCGACCGGTCGACCTCGCCGTGCTCGACATCAAGATGCCGCGCATGGACGGCATGGAGGTGCTGCAGAAACTGCGCCAGCGCAGCGCCATGCCGGTGATCTTCCTGACCAGCAAGGATGACGAACTCGACGAGTTGATGGGGCTGCGGCTTGGTGCCGACGACTACATCACCAAGCCGTTCAGCCAGCGCCTGCTGCTGGAACGCATCCGTGCCCTGCTGCGCCGCAACGACGCCGGGCGGGCGGAGGCGAGTGGCCAGCCCTCAGGCGGTGTCATCGTGCGCGGTGACCTCGTGCTCGATGAGACGAAACATACCTGCGCCTGGAAGGGCCGCCAGGTGCAGTTGACGGTGACGGAATTCCTGCTGGTCAAGGCCCTCGGGCAGCGGCCGGGCATGGTGAAGAACCGTGACCAGCTGATCGACGCCGCCTATGGCGAGAACATCTATGTGGACGACCGCACCATCGACAGCCACGTCAAGCGCGTGCGCAAGAAATTCCGCGCGGTGGACGATGATTTCGCCCAGATCGAGACGCTGTACGGGATCGGCTACCGCTACAAGGAACCGTGACGGTCAGTGCAACCGTCCGGCCGCAAACGGGCTGTCCAGGCTGAAGGCCGGCACTTCCGCGTCGAACCCTTCCCCGGATGCGACATCCTGCATCCGATATGTGCCGCGCATGAAGCCTGAGGGCGTGGGCAGCGGCGTGCCGGAGGTGTATTCGAAGCGCCCGCCCGGCGGCAGGACGGGCTGTTCGCCGACCACGCCCTCACCGTCGATCCGCAGGGTGCGGCCGCGCGCATCGGTAATGAGCCAGGTACGACGGCGCAATTGAACCGTGCGTTGGGATATATTCTCGATCAGGACGCGATAGGCCCAGACCCATTGGCCTTCGTCGACCTCGGACCGGTCGTTGAGGAAGATGGCGCTGACGGTGACGCGCACGCCTTCGGTGGTGGCGGTGAATTCGGGCATTGGCTTTTGGTCGCCCTCCGCTTGCGTGGTGCTCTGCCTTGCTTGCCGGCGATGCTGCCGCCAATTGACCCCAGAGGCCAGCGACTTTGTTATGGTTCTGGGCATCCGGGTTCGGCCACCCCGACTTGCCTAGATGGTCCCGGCTGCGCTTTGTTCCAGCCTCGCCGTGGTCTTTTGGAGGAAGGGTGTTGCGGATGCCGGCCGCTGACTGCCGGGGGGTGTTGGTGACGCGACCCGCCCCGGGCGATGCCGCCACCGCCCAGGCGGTGGCGCGGCTGGGCTGGCAACCGATCTTGGCGCCAAGCCTGGTGCTGGCGGCCTTGCCTTCGGCAGTGCCGCCGCCGCGCGGGGCGCAGGCGCTGCTGCTGACCTCGGCCGCCGCGGCCCGGGCGCTCGCGCGGGGCGGGGTGTCGGCTGACCTTGCGGTCTTCGCGGTTGGCGACGCCACGGCCTCCGCCGCCCGCGCTATTGGCTTCACCCGTGTCGAAGCAGCCGGCGGCGATGCCGAAAGCCTCGCCGCGCTGGTCTCGGCGCGGTGCGATCCGCGCGGCGGCACGTTGTGGCTGGCGATCGGCCGCGGCTATGGCGCGGAACTGGCGGCAATGTTGCGCGGGCAGGGATTCCGGGTGGTCCGGCGCGTCGCCTATACGGCGCGGCCGGTCATGGCGCTGCCGGCGGCGGCCTCTCGGGCGCTGGCCACGGGACGGGTCGCCGCCGCCCTGTTCACTTCGCCGCGGGGCGCACGCAGCATGGTGCATCTACTGCGCCGGGCAGGGCTGCTGCGGGCCGCCGGTGGTATCGTCGCCATTGCGATCAGCCAGCGGGTCGCGGATGCGCTGGATGGGGTGGCGTGGAAGGCCCTGCTTGTGGCAACGATACCAGCCGAGGCGGCGTTGCTGGAGACCCTGGGGCCAGCGCCCGCCCGCACCACGGATGGTGGCCTTTCAGACCAAGCCTCCCCTCGGGCGGCCAAGAAGCGGATGGAGCAGACGCCACCATGACCGATACCGCCAAGCCCGATACCGCCAAGCTCCCAGCCCCTGCCGCCCCGCCCGTGCCCGCACGACGGTGGGATCCCGCCGTGCTGCCGATCCTGGCCGCCGCGATCGTGCTGGCCGCGGCGATCGCCTGGCTGGCCATGACCCCGCGGACGCGCGTCGCCGCCCCGGACACCGGCCGCTTGGATGCGATCGCGGCGCGGCTGGATGGGGTCGAGGCGCGGCCGCCGGGGGACCCGGGCCTCGTTTCGCGGATCACCGCCCTCGACACCCGCCTGGCGGCGGGTGAAACCGCCGCACGCGTGGCCCAGGCAGCACAGGCCGCCGCCGCCGCCGCCCAGGCCACCGCGACCAATGCGGCCCAGGCCGCCGCTGATACGGCGCTGGCCGAGGCCCGCGCCGCCGCCGGGCGGCCGATCCCCGATGCGGCGACGCTGGCCGCGCTCGGCGACCGGCTGGCCGCGCTGTCCGACCGCCAGCGCACCGCCGAAGCCGCCAACGTCGAGGCCACGACCCGATCCGAGGCGCTGGAACGTTCGGCGCTGCAGCGCATCGCCGCCGCCGAAACCCGCGCCGCGGCACTCGACCAGCGGCTGTCCTCGGCCGAGGCCGCTCTGCCCCAGCGGATCGCCGCGGCCGAGGCGCTATTGACCCAGCGCGCGACCCTGATGGAGGGCGCGCTCGGCGCCCGCGTCGGCGCCGCGGAAGCCGCGCTGAACCAGCGCGCCGCGACCGCCGAGGCGGCAGCCCAGGCCCGGCTGAACGCGTTGGAGGCAGCGCTCGCCGCCCGCAGCGCCGAGGCTGATCGCGTCACCGCGCGCCTGGCCTCGATCGAAGCGCGGGCGGTACGGCTGGGCGCGATCGAGGCGCTGCGTCTGGCGCTGGCCGATGGCCGGCCGCTGGGGGCCGCGCTGCGCGCCCTGCCCGACCCGGCCGCAGCCCTGACCCGCTTCGCCACGGTCGCCCCGCCGACCGAGGCCGGGCTGCGCCTCAGCTTCGAGGACGCGGCCCGCGCGGCGCGCGCCGCGGTCGAACCAGGCGTCGGCAATACCGCGCTGGAGGCGGCGACCAACCGCCTTGCGGGGCTGGTCACCATCCGGCGCGGCGAACAGGTGGTCTGGGGCGATGTGACCGCCGCCGAATTGGAGCGGTCACGGGTGGCGCTGGCCGCCGGTGACCTTGGCGGTTCGATCGCCCGGCTGTCCGGCCTGCCACCCCCCGCCCAGGCCGCCATGGCCGATTGGGCGGCGCAGGCCGAGGCCTTGCGCCACGCCCGCGCCGCCGTCGCCGCCCTGGCCGGGGGCTGAGCCATGCGCCGCGCCATTGGGCTGCTGATCCTTCTGATGCTGGTGGTTTTCGCCGCCTGGAAGCTGGCCGGGTTGGGCGGCACCGTCGAGGTCCGGGTCGGCGACATCTGGATCGGCGTCGGCTTGCCGGTTCTGCTGGTCGGGCTGGTAATCGGCTTCGTCGTATTGCACGGGTTGCTGGGAGCCTTTGCCGCCCTGCGGGCCTGGCCGGAGCGGCGGCGGGCGCGCTCGGCGCTGGTCGCACGCGACCGCGGTGATCTTGCGGTGACGCGGACCTTGTTGGCGCTGGCCGCCGGCACCGGCGATGTCGCCCGCGCCGAGGCCCGGCGCGCCCGCCTGGCGCTGGGCGACACCCCCCAAACGCTGCTGCTGGCGGCCGAGGCAGCGCGGCTGGATGGGCAGGACGCCGAGGCGACCCTTGCCTTCCGCGCGCTGAGCGAGCGGGAGGATGCAAAGTTCCTCGGGCTGCGGGGGCTGCTGCGGCAGGCGATGGCGCGCGGCGACTGGGCCGAGGCGCAGCGCATCGCACGCGACGCGGAACAGGCGATGCCGGGCGCCGCCTGGCTGCGCGCCGAACGCGCCGACCTGGCCCTGCGCAGCCGCGACTGGGCCGAGGCGCTGGCCCTGGCGCCACCCGAAGCCCCGCGCGCCGCCCTGGCCATGGCGGCCGCCGCGGCCGAGGCGGACCCCTTGCGCGCCGGCGCGCTGGAGGCCGAGGCGCTGGCCGCCGACCCGGGCTTTGTTCCGGCCGCCCTGGCGCAGGCGCGCCGGCTGCGGGCCGCGGGCGATACCCGCCGGGCACGGTCGGTGCTGGCCAATGCCTGGGCCCGAACCCCGCACCCCGATATCGCGGCGCTGTACCTGGATGGCGAGGCGGATGCGCTGGCCCGGGTCAAGGCCGCCGAGCAATTGACCCACCGCGCGCCGACGGAAGCGGAGGCGCGGCTGGTGTTGGCGCGCACCGCGCTGGACGCCGGGCTGACAGGGCGGGCGCGGGCGATCCTGGATGCGCTGCTGGCGGCGGGGCCGGCCGACCGGCGCGCCTATCTCCTGCTGGTGGACCTGGAGCAGGTGGAGCACGGCGAAAGCCCGGTCGCGCGGGCGGCGGAGGCCAAGTGGCTGCGGCTTGCCGCCAGCGCACCGCCGACTCCACGTTGGCGCTGTGAGGCCTGTGGCGCGCGGCACGATGCCTGGACGGCGGAATGCAGCGCTTGTGGCGCGGTCGGGCGGATCGGCTGGGAGTCGGCGCATCGGTGATCCTGCGCGTGGTTGCGGCGCGATCGGGCATGGGGTATTCGGCCGGGCCTGAGAAAGCCGACGTAGCTCAGCGGTAGAGCAACTGATTCGTAATCAGTAGGTCCCCGGTTCAATCCCGGGCGTCGGCACCAGAAAACAAGCACTTGTGCCGATGGCCTTACGGGACGACGCACGCCGGGTCACAGAACCAGCCGGATGCCCTGGCACACGCCCGCCCCCAGGTTGGGCAGCCCCTTCGCCCGCCGTCGCCGAGAAAGACCTCGGCGAATCCGCAAACTTCGAACCAGCGGCCGATGCGGGCGACGTTTTCCCTGTTCCACGCCATCTCGCGCCGCCGCAGTGCCGGCTGCGGCCAGGCAACGGGGTGCGCCGCTTCGGTTGGACAGAATGGGTGACGTGCATTGACCCCCCTGGCCGGGCTTCTTGAAGATGGAAGTCATGACGAAGCATCGGTCGCACAGCGCAGCGTTCAACTGGCAAGTTGGCGAGGCGTTCATCGCAGCGGAGACGCTGCACGCGCAGCGCTGCGCCTTCGGCAGGTCCTCTCACCACGGTGCGGATCGCGTAGAGCCCCTCGAAGATGGCGCCGGCGACACCCGGCGCCTCACGTTCCAGTGTGCGGGCGAGGTCGCATGGCAGCCTCTCTGCGGTCCCGGCGTCGTCGAGTTTCCAGGCCCGCCGCCAGGCGCGCTTGGTCGGCGCATGCAGGTGCTCGGGCATCAGCGCGACGACGTAGCGCGCCTTGTGCACATGGCAGCACTGCATCTCGTGTCGCGACCGAAGCTCCGACGGATCGCCTGCGACAGCGCCTTCGATCCGTCGATGATGAACAGCCTCGGCAACGCGGCGTCCAGCCCGCGCCGCACCAGGTCATCGAGCAGCGCCAACTCGACCAGGATGTGCGCTTTCGCAATAGGGGTTGCTTGACCGCCCCTCGTGGATCCGACGCCCCGGGCCTGCCGGCTCAGCGCGGGCAGCACCGTTGCCGCTTCCTCAATCTCACGCGGACATCCCGCAGTCGGTCCGAGAGGTCAGCAAGCCACCCGCACGCGCCTCGACGAAAGGGTTGAAATGCTGCAACGCAGCAGCACATCGATGATGGGATGGGGAGGAACAACAAAAGGACTTACGACATGACCGCCATCACCTTCAGCTTTTTTGTGGCCGCACTGGTGGCCATGCAAATCGTCGCCAACATTGCCGTGAACAACGCGAGTTTCCCGCGGCTGCCGGCGTCGCCACACGGCACCTGATATCGTCAAGCCGAATGGTGCATGGCTGCTACGGGCCAGCCACTATTCTGCCGCGCGGGCCATCCCCGGCGCGGCTTGGCCCAGACTGAGCATCGCTGCGACCGACGTGGCCTCATCCAGGGTCAGCACCACTTCGGCAAGCGCCTCGGTCCGGTCACGTCCAAGCACGTCATCGGCCAGGGTGTGGAATTTTGCCAGAAGCTCGGCCTCTGTCAGGAAATTGTCCGGCTCGCCCTTCGGCACCTCGACGATCCGCACAAAAACCTGGCCACGCGCGTGCAGCGTCACCTTGCCGGCCATGTTGGCCGGAAAGAACGACTCGATCTCGGGGTCATGCTCGCAGGCGATCATCGGCAGCAGTCGCCGAATATCGGGATCCTGCATCCAGGCGTAGGACTCCCATCCAAACACCCCGCGCGCCAGCGCGCAGGCGATGACGAAGGGACCGCTGAACTGGCCGTCCACGATGTTGCGCGGGTCCTGGCGGCGGGCGAGGGGCTCGCCGATCAGCAGCATCCCCGACCTTGGCAGGCCCAGGGTCACCGCCTCGACCTCCTCGGCCCGCAAGCCCAGTTCGGCGCGCAGCGCCAAGGCCGCATCCACCCCGGCATGGCCATAGCGGCAGGATGGGTAGGGTTTGACGGCCGTCCGCATCAACTCCCATTCGGACCCGAGCCCCTGCAATGCCCGCCCCGGCACCGGGTCCGGCGCATAGGCGCGCAGGAAGCCTGCGCGACCTTCCAGCGCCTCGGCCGCCCCCAGAAACCCCTGCGCTGCCAAGGTCGCGGCAGTCAGCCCCGCCATGGATGCCCAGCCGACCTGGAAACGCTTGGTCCAGGCGCCATTCGCCAGGAACTGCAACGATCCCGCGGATTGCGACAGCGCGATGCCGAAGGCCGAGGCGATGCCAGGTGCATCCAGCCCCATGATCCGCGCCGCCGCCGCCGCTGCGCCGAACACCCCGCAGGTCGCGGTCGGATGATAACCGCGCGCGTAATGCGCCCCGGCCGGTAGGGCGACCGCCAGACGGTTGGTGACCTCATAGCCCGCGACGATGGCAGCCAGGGTGGTCGCGCCATCGGCCCCGGTCATCTCGGCTGCGGCCAGCGCCGCCGGAATCACCGCAGCCCCAGGATGCAGGCTGCCAGCCGCATGGGTATCGTCGAAATCAAGGCTATGGGCGGTGGCGCCGTTCAACAGCGCAGCCCCAGCGGGGGCGTATGTCGCCTGGTCGGCGAAAACCCGCGCCTTGCCGTGGCCCAGCCCCAAGGCCTGGATCGCCGCGAGCAGGGGAGGGGTGCTTTCCGCCTCTACCCGCCCGCGCAGCATGTTGCCGACAAGATCGAGCAGCAGGAGCCGCGTCCGCACCCGCACCTCCGCGGGCAGGCCATCCCAGCGGATCTGGGCGGCGAATTGGGCGAGATCGGCGGTGACGGCGGCCATGGCGAGGCTCTTTCAACGGTTGGCGTTGGTCTTTCGTAGCATGTCCGGCCGCCGCCGAAGAGAGGACCGAAAACCTGATCCTGCGCCACGGCCCACGGGCCCCGCCGCGAATGTGCGCTGCACGCGGCGGTTGTGGTTGCAGCGGCGGCCCGGGGCGTGGCACGCATCGTCCATGATCTTGCGCCGCCCCTTTCTGCGCCGAGTCGCTGCCGTGTCGGGCGGTATTCTGGCCGGCTCGACCCTGGCCAATGCCCAGGCCCCGGCAGCGTCGGGGGCCCAAAGCTTCGCCCAATTCCTCGACAGCGTGCGCGCCGAGGCCCGTCGCGCCGGCGTTTCTCAAGCCACATTGAACCGCGCCCTTTCGGGCATCCGGCCGCAGGACCGGGTGCTGGAACTGGATCGCCGCCAGCCGGAATTTACCCTGACCTGGGAACAGTACCGCGACCGCCAGATCAGCCAGACGCGGATCGATCGTGGGCGGCAGGTCTACGCCGACAACCGCAGCCTGCTCGACGCAATCGGCGCGCGCTACAAGGTCACGCCGCGCGTGATCGTCGCGATCTGGGGCATGGAAACGAACTACGGCACTTTCACCGGCAATTTCAATGTCGTGGAAGCCTTGGCTACACTGGCATGGGAAGGCAGGCGGGCCGCCTTTTTCCGCGCCGAACTGATGGCGGCGCTACGCATCCTTGACGCCGGCAATATCACGCCGGAACGGATGCGCGGTTCCTGGGCAGGCGCGATGGGTCAGCCGCAATTCATGCCGACCTCCTACGAACGCCTTGCGGTGGATTTCGACGGCGACGGCCGCCGCGACATCTGGGACAGCCGCGGCGACGCGCTGGGTTCGATCGCCAACTACCTTGCCCGCAATGGCTGGCAGGAAGACCAGCGCTGGGGGCGCGAGGCAGCCTTGCCGGCTGGTTTCGATGCCGCCGAGGCGCGCCTGGACAACCGCCGACCCTTGCGCGACTGGGCCCGCGCCGGGATCCGCACAACGGATGGCACGGCACTGCCTGTGGCGGATTTCGACGCGAGCGTGCTGCTGCCAGGGGGCGCCGGCGGCCAGGCCTTCATCGTCTATCCGAATTTCGGTGCGATCCGCCGCTACAATCCCTCCACCTTCTACGCGCTGGGCGTCGGGCTGCTGTCGGACCGCGTGGCGTGAGGTTTTGGGCCGCTCTGGCGGCGCTGGCCCTGTTGTCGGCCTGTGCGCGGCCAGCATCGGGGCCGGCGCGGTACGTCATCGGCGAACCCTATTCCCTCGGCGGGGTCTGGTCCTACCCGCGTGAGGATTTCGGCCTGACCGACACGGGTCTGGCCGCGATCATCGCCGATACCCGCGCCGGCCGCGCCACCGCCAATGGGGAGCCCTACGACCCGTCCGCCCTGATGGCCGCGCATCGCACCCTGCAGTTGCCTGCCATTCTGCGCGTCACCAATCTCGAAGCCGGGCGCGAGCTGCTGGTGCGGGTGAATGACCGTGGCCCGCCCGCACCGGGCCGGCTGCTCGGCCTGTCGCGAAGCGCCGCCGACCTGCTGGGCGCGCGCGACGGCACGCAACTGCGCATCGTGGTTGAGGCCGAACCGTCGCGCGCTTTGGCCGCCGGCCTGCCGCAACCCGAAGCGCCCAGCCTCGCGATCGCCGCGGCGCCGGCGGGAATCGTCGCACGCGAAACACTCGCCCCGCCGCCCGGTGCGCGGGCCGCGACGCAGGTGCGGGAAGGGCGGCCCGCCCCGGTCCTGGTCGCCGCCGCCGCCCCCTTCGCCGCCCCCGGCATCGCCCTGCCGATGCAAGCCACCAGCGTCGCTCCCCGGCCGGGGCGGCTTTGGATCCAGGCCGGCAGTTTCACCGGTCGCGACGCCGCCCAGCGCCAGGCGGCGCGGATCGCCGGTGCGCGCGCCGAGCCGTTTGGGCCGGGGCGGCGGCCGGAGTTCCGGGTCAGGGTCGGCCCCGTGCAGACGGCGCCCGAGGCCGATGCCGCCCTGGCGCGGGTCCTGCGGGCCGGAATATCCGAAGCACGCATCGTGGTGGACTGACGCGCCAGCCGACGAAAGTGCTATAGAATCGAGGTCGTGATCGATTCATCGCCCCCGCCGCCCGTCCGCCGCCGCGCGATCCTGCTCGCCGGTGCCGCCCTGCCGCTGCTTCCGAACGTGGATGCAATGGCCCAGGGCAGACCGCCCGCACCGGCGCCTCGCGGCGCGCGAACCCCGGCCGTCCCCACCGGTAGCCCGGCCAGCACCCCGCTCGGACCGGTCGACACCGCGGCCCGGCAGGCCTTCATGATGGATGCCGATACCGGCGCCGTGCTGCTGGAGAAGAACGCCGACGAGCGGATGCCGCCGTCCTCCATGTCCAAGCTTATGACCATGTATGTCGTCTTCGATCTGCTGAAGAAGGGCCGGCTGCGGCTGGACCAGCAACTGCCGGTCAGCGAACGCGCCTGGCGGATGGGCGGGTCGAAGATGTTCGTCCAGGTCAACGCCCAGGTCAGCGTCGAGAATCTGGCCCGCGGGGTCATCGTCCAATCTGGCAACGACGCTTGCATCGTCCTGGCCGAGGGCATCGCCGGCAGCGAAACCCAGTTCGCCGAGATCATGAACGAGACGGGCCGGCGGATCGGCCTGCGCGGCAGCCAGTTTCGCAACGCCAGCGGCTGGCCCGATCCGGAGCACCGCATGACGGCGCGCGACCTCGCCACGCTGGCGCGCCGGTTGATCAGCGACTTCCCGGAGTTCTACGGCCTCTACGCCGAACGCTCGTTCCGGTGGAACGACATCTCCCAGGAAAACCGCAACCCGATGCTGGGCCGGGTCGCCGGCGCCGATGGGCTGAAGACCGGCCATACCGAGGAAGCGGGCTACGGCCTGACCGGCAGCGCGAAGCGCGGCGAACGCCGGCTGATCCTGGTGGTGAACGGCCTGCCGTCGATGCGGGCGCGCGCCGAGGAAAGCGAGCGGCTGATGGAATGGGGCTTTCGCGAATTCGACAACGTGGTGCTGTTCAGCGCCGCCGACACGGTCGAACAGGCGCCAGTCTACCTCGGTGAGCGGGCAACCGTGCCGCTGGTCGGCGGGCAGCCTCTGGTCATCACCCTGCCGCGCGCCTGGCGCGACCGGTTGGAGGTCAAGGTCCGCTTCGACGCGCCGATCCCCGCCCCGGTGCTGCGCGGGCA
>JBBRWI010000134.1:0-10651 GCA_038249305.1 Acetobacterales bacterium | reverse complement strand
TCGTCCAGCATTCTCTACGCCGGGCTGTACCCGCTGCTGATCGCCTTCAACTCGGTGCCCAAGGTTGCGGTCGTGCCGATCCTGGTGATCTGGTTCGGCATCGGCACGGTGCCGGCGGTGATCACCGCCTTTCTCATCTCCTTCTTCCCGATCGTGGTGAATGTCGCGACCGGGATTGCGACGGTGGAACCGGAGTTGCGCGATGTACTGCGGGCGCTCGGCGCGCGACCGTCCGACATCATCCGCAAGGTCGGGCTGCCGCGCGCCATGCCGTATTTCTTCGCCAGCCTGAAGATTGCCATCACCGTGGCCTTCGTGGGTTCGATCATCGCCGAGACGGTCGCCGCCAACAAAGGCATCGGCCACCTGATGATCCTGGCATCCTCGCGCTTCGACGTGCCGCTGGTCTTTGCCGGGCTGATCGTGACGGGGGTGATGGGGGTGCTGATGTATGCGGCCTCGATCACCATCGAGAAACGCATGACCGGTTGGGCGATGCGGGGCCAGGAAGGCCAGGTGGTCTCGACCTCGGTCGGCGGGTAGCGCCGGGGCCGACTGCCGGCGCGCGGCCAAGCCCATCGTTCAGGCCACGGCGCGCGTCGAGGGCGATGCGGCCCGGTCGCTCCAGATCGGCGGGGTCTCGGACCGGGCGGGCGCGTTACGGTGGCGGCGGGGCGGCTGGCGACGACAGTGAACGGGATGCCGCCGAGGATGGTGGCCGCGTCAGCGCGGCACGCGCCGCCCGCCGAGGCGCCCCGCGGCGCCACCATACCGCGGCCCCCGTCAGCGCCAGCACGGCCGGGGCCAGGCCCAGCAGCACCACCGCGCCCCGATAGACCCAACCGCCCGCCTGCCCATTATGCAGCGCCATCATCCAGGCACGCGCGGTTTCCACCGGGGTCGGCAGGCCGGCGCCCACCACCCCACCATCCCAGGTGATCCGCGCGCGCGCCGGCGCCGCGACCCAGGCGCCGCTTGCGTGCAGCGCCACCAGCCAGTCGTCGCCCTTTTGCTCTGGCAGATCGACCCAGGCGGTGCGGAAGCCTGGCAGCGCCGCCTCGGCCGCCGTCACGGCCCCGTCCAGCCCGATCAGCCGCCCCGTTCCGGGCCGGTCGGCCACCACCTGCCCGGCCGGCACGACCATCCCCAACAGGGCGCGCGTCTGTTCGGGAAACACCATCGAAGTGCCCGTGATGGCGGTGACCAGCAGCGGCAGCGCGGCCCGCGCCGCCATGGCGCGATGCTGGTTCCGGTACCGCCGCAGGCCGCGCAGGCTGCTGACCGAAAACAGTGATTCCCTCAGCGGCCGGCCATCGCGCCTGATCCATAAGACGGCCCCAAGCAGCACCATCGCCGCCAGCGCGATGCCGACCACGCCGACCGCGATGGATCCCGCTTCCCCTAACAGTCGCCCATCGTGCAGGTCGTAGAGCCAATGGATCCAAAGATCACGCCATTCGGTCACGCCCAGGACACGGCCTGTCGCCGGGTCAAGATGCACCGTTGTCTGGCCGCCGTCCGGCGGCAGCAACACCACCCGAAAGGTAGCGCCAGGGGCGGTCGGCGGGAAAGCGCGCCAGGGATCGGCCGCGGGCATCAGGGCGGATCCGGTGCGCAGCAAATCGGAAAGGTTGGGCGGCACCTGGCCCGCGGGTGGTGCGGTCGCGGCCGGCAGCGACCAGGCTTCGATGTCCTTCCAGAACACCAGCACCGAGCCCGAGATACCGGCGATGACCAGCCACGCGCCGAGCAGAAGCCCCGTCCAGCCGTGCAAACGCCGCAGCGCCGCCCTCACCGGGTCGTCACGCTCAACCCCTTTCGCGCGCGACCAGGGTCTGGATCTGCCCGCGCATGGCGTCGAGCAGGTTCACAACCTTGCCGCCGTTGCGGGTGATGACCGAGGAATACTCGCTGCGTTGGGTCAACCGCAGCGACGTGCCCTCGGCGATCACATCGACGACCTTCGGCTGTCCGCCGACATCGCCAACCCGCCAGTCGAGCCCGAAGGCCGCGGTGCCCGGCCGCTCGATGACCGTGCCGACCAACACGTCGTCCTCGGCCCGCGCCTGGGTGCGCCCCAGGGTGAAGCGCACGCCCTGGAAGTCACCGAAGCGGGCCGAGAGGTTGCGGATCAGGGTTTCCTCGAACAGCCGATTGTATTGCTGCTGTTCCTCCGGCGTGGCGATCCGCCACCAGCGGCCGAGGATGAACCGCCCGACGCCCTCCAGATCGACGGTCCGGCGCAGGATCGACGCCACCTGGTCGCGGCGCTGGGCGAGCGGCGCCTGGGTGTTGATCGCGGCGACAAGGTCGGCGCCGGTCGCGCGGATGAACTCGCCGGCCCGGCCAGGCTCCATCTGCGCCAGCGCGGGCCGCGCGCCAAACGCCAGCACAGCCGAGGCCAGCGCCAACCGGCGGCCGAAGATGGGGTGTATCATAACCGGCTGCCCTTTCAATTGGGACCCGTTCCCTGGCGTGGCCCTGGCCCGACGCCAAAGCCTGTGCCTGTGCCGCGCTGGGTCGCGCCACCCTGGTTCGCGATTTCCGCCGCGCGACGCTGACGATACGCGGCCCGCAGGCTCGCGTAGGGGTCGAGCGAGCCCTGCTTCAGCAGATCGAGTGGATCCAGCAGCGCTTCACGCGTGTCCACGACGCCCAAGCCGGTGCGGGCATACAGGGCTGCCTCGACCGCCTCGTTGCCGGTCAGCCAGGTCAGCGGGTTCATCGCGAGATCCACGCCGAAGCCCAGCAGGTCCCGCGGGTTGGACGGGCCGAGCACCGGCAGGAACAGATACGGCCCCTCCCCCACCCCGCGCACCGCCAGCGTCTGGCCGAAATCCTCCGAATGGGCGATCAGGCCGAAGCCGGTCGCGACGTCGAAGATACCGGCGACTCCGAGCGTCGAATTCAGCAGGAAGCGGCCAATGGTCGTTCCGAATCGCTGGCCCTGCCCCTGCAGGGCATCGTTCACCGCGATGATCGGGCTGCGCAGGTTGGAAATCACATTGCGGATGCCGGTCCGCGCCTGGGGTGGCACGAGAAAACGATAGGCCTCGGCCGCGGGGCGGATCGCCAACACGTCCAGCGCTTCGTTCACCTGGTACATGACCCGGTTCAAGGGCTCGATCGGATCGTTGATCTCGCGAAATTCGGCCAGAGCCTCTGGGTCGCTCGCCGGGGGACGGGTCGCGCATCCCGCCAGAGCGATCAGCCCCACCAGAAAGAGCGGGAACAAGCGGCAAGGCAAGCGGGTCGGTCGCATCGGGGGCCGGATCATCCTGGTCGAATCGCAACAGCTAATTGCTGCGCTGCGGAAGCAGCATGGCACAGTCAACGCCGCTGGCACGCGTCTTAACGCAACACGCGGCACCGCGTCACCCCGTCCGGCCCTTCAAGCCCTGGCGAAACGCCCTTATATTGTTTCGCATGAATACGTCCCTGACCCGTCACGCCCCCGCCCCCGCCCCCGCGTCGCGGGAGGCGACGCCCCAAAACACCCCGACCCTGGACAGCCCCCTGGCCAGTCCGAGGCAAAACACTTTGGCCCGCTGGCTGACCGGCCCGCGCGTCGGCGCGCTGCCCGCGCCCTCCGACCTGCCGCCGCCGGCGCTGTCGTTCGAGCTTTTCCCACCCAAGAATGAGAAGCTGGAAGAACAGCTCTGGGCCTGCATCCGCCGGCTGGAGCCGCTGGGGCCGCGCTTCGTGTCGGTCACCTACGGCGCGGGCGGCACCACCCAGGCAAGGACCCATGCGACGGTCGCGCGGATCGTCGCGGAAACCAGCCTGACACCGGCGGCCCACCTCACCTGCGTAGGGGCCACGCGGGAGGAGGTGGACGCGGTCGCACGGGACTATTGGGCGGCCGGCGTTCGCCACATCGTGGCCCTGCGCGGTGATCCGCCGGCGGGGTCGGATGGCTATACGCCGCATCCGGGCGGCTACGCCCAGGCGGCCGATTTGGTGGCGGGGCTGCTGCGCATCGCGCCCTTCGACATCAGTGTCGGCGCCTATCCCGAAACCCACCCGACCGCGCTGTCGCCGGAAGCCGATCTCGACAACCTCAAGCGCAAGATCGACGCTGGCGCGAGCCGCGCGATCACCCAGTACTTCTTCGACACCGAGGTGTTCCTGCGGTTCCTGGATCGCGCGCATGCGGCCGGCATCACCGTGCCGATCGTGCCCGGGATCCTGCCGGTGTCGAATTTCACGCAAGTGACGCGGTTCTCGGCGATGTGCGGCGCCTCGGTGCCCGACTGGATGGGGCGGCTGTTCGAAGGGCTCGAAGAAGATGCCGCGACCCGCGGGATGATCGCCGCCGTGGTCGCGGCGGAACAGGCGCGGCTGTTGCAGGCGAATGGTGTGGATGAAATCCACTTCTACACACTGAACCGACCGGACCTGACCTATGCGATCAGCCATCTTTTGGGCGCACGCCCGCGGCCGATCTGAACGCCGCCGGACGCGCAGAGCGTCAGGTACGCGAAAAAGCCCCGCCGCGCGTAAGGCGCGCCGCGGGGTCACGAACGGCGGCGGCAAAAGCGGGTTCGGTTCGCCATGATCGCCTTGGTCGCCAAACCCTGTAGGTTGCGGCCCATGACCGCACCGCATCCCACGACCTTCCGCCCCGCGCCCCAGGCCGGGGATCATGTCTGGCACGGCGATGCGCTGTCGCCTGATGGCTGGATGCTGGCCCTGGGCGCCGAGGCGGCGGCCGAGATCGCGGCGGCCCTGGGCAAAAGCGCCAGCCTGACCGGATTGGTGCCGCTGCTGGGCGACCTGGCGTTGCGACTGGACCATGGCCGGGGCGTGGCGCTGCTGCGCGGCCTGCCCGCGGAAAAACTGGCGCCGGATGCGGCGGCGCTGCTGGGGCTGATGGGCGCACCGATCGGCCGGCCCTTGGCCAAGTCCTCGCGGCTGACCGAGGCGCCTGGCGCCGCCGACGCCTGGCTGCTGCTGGCGGGGGGGGCCGAAGACGTCGTATTGGCCTCGGCCGCCGCTGCGCACAATGCCGTCATGGCGGCCGACCGCGCGGGTTTGGCGCATCTGTTTACCGGCAGCCCACCGGCATTTTCCGCCAAGGGCGGCAATTTTGCCGGGCGCCGCGTCGTGAGCCAAGCCCTGGATGCCGCCCTGGCACAGCCGGGGGCGGCGCTGCGGCTGGCCTTGCGGGCCGGCGACGTGCTGGCGATCAACCCTTCGCTGGTCTGGTGGCTGGGCCCGCCGCCCGTGAACCTGATCGGCCTGCCGCTGGTGACCGAGCCCTCGCGGCTGGGGCTGCCGGTCTGGGGCGATGTCAGCCCCGCTGGATGAGTTCGATCTTGTAGCCGTCGGGGTCCTCGACGAAGGCGATCACGGTGGTGCCGAATTTTACCGGCCCCGGTTCGCGGGTGATCTTGGCACCGGCGCCGCGCAAAGCCTCGCAGGTCGCCGTGACATCCGGCACGCCGATCGCGAGATGCCCGAACGCCGTGCCCTGCTCATAAGCCGTGACGCCGTAGTTGTAGGTCAGTTCGATCACCGCCGCCCCGGTCGCTTCCTCGGCATAGCCGACGAAGACCAGCGTGTACTTGCCGTCGGGCACGTCGCGCCGGCGCAACTCCCGCATGCCTAGCAGGCGGGTGTAAAAATCGACGCTGCGATCAAGGTCGCCGACTCGGATCATTGTGTGCAGAACGCTCGGCATCATGCTTCCCCCATCCATTCGGCGGTGCGGATCGCGGTCAGGAACAGCCCCGCCTCGCCCGCCAGGCGCCTGGTTTCCGCGAGTTCGACGACGATGCAGCCATCGGCCTCGATCGCGATCCCGCGCAGCCCCGCGGCGATGGCACCCTGGATCGTCGAGGGGCCGATCACCGGCAGGTCGGTACGACGATCCTGCCCGGGCTTGAGCAGTTTCACCAGCACGCCGCCCGGGGCCTCTCGGCGCAGGATCCCGGCGCGGGCGATCATGGCGTCGGTGCCCTCGATCGCCTCGACCGCCAGAACGGTGCCTTCCTGCACGACGCAGGCCTGGCCGACATCGACCGGCCCCATCGCGCATAGCACAGCGACGGCGCGGCGCATGTCACGCCGCGCGGCCTCGTCCGGCTCCGGTCCGGCCAGCAGCCCGGCGGGCACCTGCAATGTCGTCAGGAATTGCTCGCAGCCCAGGGGTTCGAAACCTTCTTCCCGGATCACGCGTATCATGGCCGTCAGCAGGCTGTCGTCGCCGCCAAAAGCCTTCATGCCGATTTTTGGCAGTAGCCGCGCTGCCCCCGCATCGGGCCGCAGCGAGAGGAAGGTGGGGCGGGCGACCCGGCCGACCATGACCAGTTGCTTGACGCCTTCGCCGCGGAACCATTCCAGCATCCGGCCGGCCGCACCCAGGCGGCAGACGATATACGGGAAGGCCGCGTAATCGGCCGGGTTGGCGAAGCCATCGACCACCACGACACGCACGCTGCGCCCGCCCTCGATCGCCGCCTCGATCGTCCGGCGGGGCAGCAGCCCCGCGCCGACAACGAAGCCGACAGGCAACGAAGCCGGTGCCATCACGCGTCGGGCGCGTCGTCGTCTTCGAAGACCACCTGGCGCCCGATCTTGCAGATGCCGCGCTTGGACGGCGCGCGGATGAAGGCCAGGATCTCGGCGACAGCCGGGTTGTCGGGGAATTGCGCCTCGGCCGCGGCCCGGCGTTCCTCGATGGTGCCGGCGCCGAGGAACATCATGCGGAAGGCCGCGCGCAGCGCGTGGCGCTGGGCATGGGTGAAGCCGCGCCGGCGCAGGCCCATCTGATTCAAGCCGTTCATGCGCGCCCGGTTGCCGAGCACGGCGCCGTAGGGGATCACATCCGCCTCCACCCCCGACAGGCCGCCGACCACCGACTGCGAGCCGATTCGCACGAACTGGTGCACCATCGACCCGCCGCCGACCATGACAGTGTCGCCGACCTCGACGTGCCCTGCGAGGGCCACGTTGTTCACAAGGATGACCCGGTCGCCGAGGATGCAGTCATGCGCGACATGGGCGCCCACCATGATGAGGCAATCGGCGCCGATCCGGGTGACACCATCGCCGCCGACCGAGCCGCGGTGGATGGTCGCGTGTTCGCGTATGGTGGTGCGCGGGCCGATCTCGACGCGCGTCGGCTGGCCCTTGTACTTCAAATCCTGCGGTGGCAGCCCGATCGAGGCATAGGGCTGCACGCTGATGCCGGCGCCGAGGTGGCTATGGCCATCGATCACGACGTGGGACGCAAGCGCCACGCCTTCATCGAGGACGGCATCCGCGCCGACGATGCAATAGGGGCCGATCCGGCAGCCGGCGCCGATGCGTGCGCCGGGTGCGACCAGGGCTGCCGGGTGGATGAAGGCTGTCGGGTCGATCAGCACGGGCGAGGCCGACATGGGGATGGGGTTGTCCAATCTCAGCGATCCAGGATCATGGCGGTGATGGTGGCTTCAGCCACGACGACGCCATCCACCCGCGCCGCGCAGGCGAAGCGCCAGACATTGCCGCGGCTGCGTTCCTTGGCGACATGGATGCGCATCTGGTCGCCGGGGACCACGGGGCGGCGGAACTTGGCACTCTCGATGGACATGAAATAGACCAGCTTGCCCTCGGCCGATTGGCCAAGCGTCGCCACCACGACGACGGCCGCGGTCTGGGCCATGCTCTCGATGATCAAGACCCCGGGCAGCACGGGTTGGGTCGGGAAGTGCCCCGCGAAAATGTGTTCGTTGATGGTGACATTCTTGATGCCGACGGCAGATTCGCCAACCACCATCTCGACCACGCGGTCTACCAGCAGCATCGGGTAGCGATGCGGGATCGACGCCATGATGCGCTGGATGTCGTAGGTCGTGACCGTGCCGGGATCGGCGGGCGATGTCGTCGCGTCCATGCCTCAAATCTTCTTGTTGGGGGGTTGGCCGAGTTTGCGCAGGGCGGCAAAGGCACGCAGCGTGTCGCGTACTGGCCAGGCCGGGCTGCCGACCCAGTCCTGGCCTTCGGGAATGTCGTTCATCACGCCGGCCTGTGCGCCCACGCGCGCCTTGCTGCCGATCGACAGATGCCCCGCGACGCCGACCTGCCCGGCCAGGGTGACGTAGTCGCCGAGCCGCGCGGAGCCGGCGATGCCGACCTGGGCCACAATGACGCAGCCCCGCCCGGTGGCCACATTGTGCGCGATCTGCGCCAGGTTATCGATCCTCGTGCCGGCGCCGATTACCGTGTCCTGCTGGCTGCCGCGATCGATGCAGGCATTGGCGCCGACCTCGACCCGGTCGCCGAGGCAGACCCGGCCAAGTTGCGGCATGGTGAGGAAAGCGCCCTCCGGCGTCGGCGCGAAGCCAAACCCCTCCTGCCCGATGCGAGCGCCCGGATGCAGCACGACACCGTCGCCGGCAATGGTGTGGCTGGCGCTGCTATGGGCGTGCAGGCGGCAATCGGTGCCGAAGATGCAGCCGTCGCCGACCACCGCATGGGGCCCTAGGATGCTGCCCGCGCCGATCCGTGCCCCCGCGCCGACCACCGCATAGGGACCGATCTCGCACTCCGGGCCGATCTCGGCCGAGGCCGCGACCACCGCCGTCGGGTGGATGCCGGCCGCGGCCTTGGGGGCTGGGTGGAAAAGCCCCGCCGCGCGGGCGAAGGCGAGGTAGGGCGCGGTGGCGGCGAGCACGACGCAGCCGGCCGGCGCGGCGGAGGCGAAGTCGGCGGTACATATCACAGCACCCGCTCGCGTTTCCCGCAGAGCCGGCAGGTAGCGGCGGTTTTCCAGGAAGGAGATTTCATCCGGCCCGGCCGATTGCAACGCCGCCGCGCCGACCAGGACCCGCCCCCGGTCGCAGCCTTCCGGCAGTGTTGCGCCCGCGGCAGCGGCGATGACCGACAGCATCTGCGGGCGCCCTGGCCCGAAAAAGCGCGGATCGGCCGCCACGTATCAGTTCCGACGTGCCGGGGCGGCGGGCGCGGGGGCAGCAGCCGGCGCGGGGGCGGCGGCGGGCGTCGCGCCCTCAGGCGGCAGCGTGACATTGCGCAGCACGCGGTTGAGTTGCTGCGACACTTCATCCGTCAGGTCGAAGGCAGGATCGTTGAAGATCACCAGCGGGCGCGGCACCACCATGTTCACGTTGCGGCTGGTCGCCACCTGCCGGATCACCACTGCCAACGCCTGTTCGATCTCCATCAGCGCAGCCTGGGCCATCTGTTCGATGCCGCGATTGCGATCGCGGAAGATGCGTTGGCTGTCGGTGATGCGGTCCTGCAACAGTCGTTCGCGTTCGCGCAGGACCTCGGGCGTCAGCCCGGCGCGTTGATTCGCCAGGGCCTGCTGTTCTTCGCGCCAGCGGGCCTGTTCGCGTTGCAGGTCGTCGTTGAGGCGTTGGCGGCGGCGTTCGATTTCCTCCCGCACCGCGTTGAAGGCTGCGGAGACTCGCTGCACCTCCGGCACATCGACGATGCCGATGACCGCGGCCGGCGGCGGCTGGCCAGGGGCCGGCGGTGCCGGGTTCGGGGCCGGGCGCTGGGCCTGCCCCGGCGGCGGGCGCTGCTGCCCCTGCGGCGGGCGCGGTTGTTGCTGGGCCGGGCGCTGCCCGCCCGGCACGAACCATTCCTGCCCCTGCTGCGCCAGCGCGATGCCGGGCAGCGTGGCTGTGGAGACAAGGAGAGCCGCGGCGAGGGCGGCGAATGCGCGTAGCGCCATGAAAGACATTCCCGTCGATGAACGAATTAGAACCGCGTGCCGAAGCCGAAGCGGAAGACCTGGGTTTCGTCGTAGGACTGCTTCACCACCGCCTGCGCCACGTCGATGTTGATCAGCCCGAACGGGCTGCGCCACGAGACACCGACACCGGCGCCGACGCGCGGCGACGAATCATCGACCACATTCGGCCCGGCTACCGACTGCGACAGCGCCCCGACGTCCACGAAGGCCCGTCCGGTGATCCCGATCTCATCCGGGATCGGCAATGGGAAGCGGAATTCGGTGCTCTGCGTCCAGATGAAGCGCCCGCCCAGACTGTCGGTTGTGGCCAAGTCGCGCGGGCCGGCACCCGCAATGCGGAAGCCGCGCAGGTTTTCGCCGCCCAGGAAGTAACGGTCGATGATGCGTTCTTGATTCGACCCGATATTCTCGATGTAGCCGATCGATCCCAGCACCGCGAGGACGTAGTTCGGGTCGCCCAGCAACCGCTCGAACGGAATGTAATAGGCCCCATCGGTACGCGCACGCACGAAGGCGACGTCGCCGCCGAGTCCCGCAAGGTCGGTCGCCAGACGCACGATATAGCCCTGGCGTGGTTCGAGGCGGCTGTCGCGCCTGTCATAGGCAAGCGTCTGGCTGACCTGGGAGACCAGCGACGTGCCCTGCTGTTCGAAGATGTAGGGGCTGGATCCCGCGACGATGTTGTAGATCTCACGCTGCACCAGGCTGTAGGACACCGACTGGCGCATGAATTCGTTGTATTCGAAGCCGGCACGCAGCACGAATCCTGCCCGCCGTTCATCGTAGCCGGAAAAGGATTGCAGGTCGCGTTGGATGTAGAAAACGTCGGCGCCAAGCGCGAGGTTGCGGTCCTGGAAGGAAGGATCGGTGATCGAGATGTCCACCTGGCTGCGCTGCTGCGCGATGGCGGCGTTGAACCGCGCATCCAGCCCACGGCCCAGCAGG